>DATJKD010000060.1:0-29929 GCA_035491795.1 Steroidobacteraceae bacterium
GCGAACCGGAGCGGCGGCCCTTGCCATGGATCACGCGCACACAGCGCAGGCCGCTGGTGACGGCATCGGCGACGAATTCGCGTAACGCATGGCGCGCCGCCTCGCGGCCGAGACCGTGCAGATCGATCTCGGCCTGTAGCGCAAATTGGCCGCGGCGAAGCTTCCGCAACACGTCCCTGGAAATGCCCGGCCGCGCAAACTCGAGTGCGTCTCCGGATTCCAGCATGGAGGCGTCCGCTGGCGGCGCGAGCGAGTCCCGCAGCACCGCCGAGGTCTCGGCTCGGGCGAACCGGGCGGCCGGGCGCGCTCTGGGCTCCGCCGGCCGGTTGGCGCGGCGGGGCAGGGGTCGCACACCGCGCATCGCGTCCCGGAACGCCTCGTTGTCGTCGTCGGCCATGGCCTGTTCACCGTCCGGTCGCCTTCCGGCGTGTGAGGATTCCAGTATAGTTGCGCCGCGTTCGCGTCCAACCCCCGGGATCCCGGGCCCGTGGAGTTCCGCCCGCACCCTCGCGTGAGAATCCTGGTCAGCAATGACGACGGCTACCGTGCCGACGGTCTCAAGACCCTGGTCGAGGCGCTCACGCCGCTCGCGGAGCTCACTGTCGTCGCGCCCGATCGAAACCGCAGCGGAGCGAGCAATTCGCTTACGCTCGACGTGCCGCTGCGGGTGCACCGGCATGGCGAGCGCATGTATCACGTCAACGGCACGCCCACCGACTGCGTGCATCTCGCGATCTCGGGGCTCTTCGACTACGAGCACGACATGGTCGTCTCCGGTATCAACGACGGGGCCAACCTCGGGGACGACGTCCTGTACTCCGGGACGGTGGCTGCCGCGGTCGAAGGACGGTTTCTCGGGCTGCCGACCATGGCGGTGTCGCTGGTGTTGCGCCAAGGCCGGAATTTCGCCAGCGCGGGGCGCGTGGCCAGCGAGCTCGTGATGCGCCTGACGCGCACGCCGCTGCATGCGTCGATGATCCTGAACGTGAACGTGCCGGATCTGCCCTACGAGCAGCTGCGCGGCCTCCGCGCCACGCGGCTGGGCCATCGCCACCGCTCCGAGCCGGTGGTCGAAAGCGCGGATCCGCGCGGGCGCCCGGTGTACTGGGTCGGACCCGCGGGGGAAGGAGCGGATGCCGGCGAAGGCACCGACTTCCACGCCGTGGCGAATGGTTTCGTCTCGGTTACGCCGCTGCAGGTCGATCTCACGCGCCACTCGGCGCTGGCGGATCTCGACGAATGGCTGCGCGGCCGAGCGCCCTGAGGCTAAGCGATGGGCGATTCGCGCGTTTCCGGTATCGGCATGACCTCTGCGCGGACGCGCGAGCGCCTGGTCGCCCGCCTGCGTGAGTCGGGTATCGCCGACAGCCAGGTTCTCGACCGCGTCCGCAGCGTTCCGCGGCACCTGTTCGTCGATGAGGCTCTGGCGAGCCGGGCCTACGAGGACACGGCGCTACCGCTCGGCCACGGTCAGACAATCTCGCAACCCTACATCGTCGCCCGGATGACTGAGGCGCTGATCGAAGGCGGGGCACCGCGCAAGGTGCTCGAGATCGGCACGGGCTGCGGATACCAGACGGCGATCCTGGCGCCCCTCGTGGTCACGCTGTACAGCGTCGAGCGGATCGCCGCGCTGCAGCAGCGCGCACGCAAGGTGCTGCGCGATCTCAGGATCCGCAACGTACACATGCGGCACGGCGACGGCTTCGAAGGCTGGGCGGCGTATGCGCCCTACGATGGGATCATCGTCGCGGCGGCCGCGCACTCGGTGCCGCCCGCCCTGCTCGAGCAGCTCGCGCCCGGCGGGCGGCTCGTCATCCCGGTGGGTCCCGAACGCGAGCAACAGCTGATCCGAATTACCCGGCGGGGCGACAACTTTGAGCGTGAACCGCTGGGAGCCGTGATGTTCGTACCGCTGCTCGCCGGGATCTCGTGACCCGCTCAGCGACGGTCGGGCAGGAGCGCGGCCACGACCGCGCGACCCTCGGCGAGCATGACGTTGTAGGTGCGGCAGGCGGCACCCGTATTCATGACCTCGAAGCCGACCTTCGCTTCGTGAAGGGCGGCAAGCAATTCGCGGCCGGGAAACACCTGGCGAGCGCCGCTTCCGATCAGAAGCACCTCGGGCGCGAGCGCGAGCGCCGGCTCGAGATCGGCCATCTCCATTTCCGCAATGTCCCGTGGTCGCCAGTTCTCGATCAGCGTTCCTGCGCTTACGATCACGCTGCCCGCGCAGTCGCGCTGGCCGATACGGAAACCCGCAGGCGTATAGGTCCGAATGATGTTGACCGATCCTGGAGCGTCGACAGTGAGCTTCATCGCGCTACCTTACCTAATCGTCATCGGGCGGTCATCGCACGACGGCCGCATCCGGAAGGTCGCGTGACCGCAGTGTCGGGACCATGCGTGGCGCTCGCGGTACCGCGGTTCCGTGCGACGCTCGAGCAGCATGTGGAGCTCGGCAGCCCCGCGCCGGTTCTGCCAGGGATGCAGTGGCTTGCATCGCGGGCGCATCGCGCGGGGGCCTCGCCCGGTGACTGGCGTACATGGCTCCTGTCTCGCTTCGGCCCGGGCGCAGACATGCTGCAACGCTGTCCTGCCGGCCCTGCCGTACGGGCGCTTGCGACCGGAGCGCGTGAGGAGGGCTGCTGGGCCTGCGCACAACCCGTGCACCTGCTCATCGGTCTGGATCACCTGCGCCTCGCGCCTCTGGCAGGTCTTCAGCTGTCGACCGAAGAGGCACGAGCGATCGACGACTCGATCGGCGCCACACTTGCCGGCAGCGGCTACTCACTGCGTCCTTCCGAAGCAGGGCCATGGACGCTCGCCTGCCCGACTGAAATCCAATGCGACACGGTGGAGCCTGCGCAGGCCGAGGGTCGCGACATCCGCGATTGCCTGCCAGCAGGGCGAGATGGTGCGCAGATACGCAAGCTGATGAACGAGCTGCAGATGCTGCTGCACGAACACCCCGTGAACGCGAGGCGGGCGGAGCGCGGGCTGATCCCGGTCAACTCCTTCTGGTTGTGGGGTTTTGGTCGGAGCCAGGACTTGGAGCCCACACAATTGCCGACGCTCTGCACGGATGATCCGTGGCTACGGGGCCTCTGGCGGCTGCATGGCATCGCGGCGCAACCGCCGGCGGCGGCGGCGGGTGCACTCGAGACCGAAGCGACACTGCTCATCGCCGCCGCGGATGCGGTGGCCGATCCCGTACTGGCGCTCGAGCGCTGGGAATCGGACCTCGGCGCGCCGCTGGCGGCTGCGCTGCGCAGCGGACGTATCCGAAGCGCAAGCATCAGGCTCGGGGACGTTTCGTACACGATGTCGCGTGCGGATCGCTTCGCGGTATGGCGGAGACGGCGCGCGTGGACGGAGCTGCTCGCATGAGGGAGCGGCGGATCCTGCGGCGCGCGGTGTCGTCCACCGCGCTCGAGGGCTTGTCCGGCAGTCTGCACCCTGTCCTGCGCAGGGTCTATGCGGCACGCGGTGTACACCAGGATCAGGACCTGGATCTGGGACTCGGTCATCTGCTGCCGGTCACTACGCTGGGCGGACTGCCGGCTGCGGTCGAGCTCCTTGTCGCCTGCCACACGCACCGTTCGCGGGTCGTAGTGGTCGGTGATTTCGACGCCGACGGGGCGACCAGCACGGCGCTGGTCGTACGGCAGCTGCGGCGACTCGGGTTCGCGGATCCGGGATACGTCGTGCCGGACAGGTTTCGCTTCGGCTACGGTCTCACGCCGCAGATCGTCCACGAAGCCGCAAAGCTGCGCCCACAACTGCTCGTCACCGTGGACAACGGCATCTCGTCGCTTGAAGGAGTGCGCGAGGCCGCGCGGCTCGGGATCGAGGTGTTGATCACGGATCACCACCTGCCGGGAGCGGCGCTCCCGGAGGCGGCGGCCATCGTCAATCCGAATCTCCGCGGGGAAGCCTTCGCGTCCAAGGCGCTGGCCGGCGTGGGAGTCGCGTTCTATGTCATGGCGGCGCTCACACGGGCGATGATCGAGCGCGGGCTCGTGGCCGATCCTACGGGCGTCAACCCGGCCGACCTGCTCGACCTGGTCGCGCTGGGCACCGTCGCCGATGTGGTGCCGCTCGATCGCAACAACCGGATCCTCGTTGCTCAGGGCATCCGTCGCATCCGTGCCGGCCGCTGCACACCCGGCTTGCGCGCCCTGCTCGAGTCGGCCGGTCGCCGGCTCGAGGCCGCCGTCGAGCAGGATCTCGCCTTCCAGGCGGGGCCACGTCTCAACGCCGCCGGCCGACTCGAGGACATGCGTCTCGGGATCGAGTGTCTCCTCACGGGCGACGATTCCGAGGCGCGGCAGCACGCCAGCGACCTCGGCAGGCTCAACGCGGAGCGCCGCGAGCTCGAGGCACAGATGCAGCGTGACGCGATCGGGCAGGTCGATCGCCTGCTTGAAACGCTCTCCGGCGAGCTTCCGGCGGGTTTGGCCATCTACGACCCTGATTGGCACCAGGGTGTCGTTGGTCTGGTCGCATCGAAGGTCCGGGAGCGGGTCCATCGCCCGGTCATCGCTTTCGCACCCGGTGAGCCGGGCTGGATCAAAGGATCGGCGCGCTCGGTACCTGGCGTTCACGTCCGCGATGTGCTCGACGCGGTGGCGACGACTCACCCTGAGCTGCTGGAGCGCTTCGGCGGCCATGCGATGGCGGCGGGCATGACGCTGCGCCAGGATCGCTTCGAGGACTTTCGCGCGGCGTTCGCTGCGGAGGTCGCATCGCGGATCGATCCCGACGAGCTAACGGGTGAGCTCCATACGGACGGGCCGCTCGCGGCCGGGGAGTTGTCGCTCACAACAGCGCACGCATTGCGCGCGGGTGGCCCCTGGGGCACGGGATTTCCCGAGCCGATCTTCGATGGGCGCTTCGGCGTCGCCGAAAGCCGGATCGTCGGCGGCCGGCATCTCAAGCTCAGGTTGCGGGCCGCTGACGGGGAATGCGTCGAGGGAATCGCATTCCGCCACGTCGATGACGAGCGATCCACACCGGTGCACACAGGGGCCGAGGTCGATCTCGTCTATCGCATGTCGCTGGACGACTACGGTGGTCGCCCGCGCCTGCAGCTCGTCGCCGAGTGGGTCTCGCCAGCGGGTCTGACGGCTCCGGCCTGAGTGGTCGTTTCGTGTCGCGTGCTAGCATCCCGGGTTTTCCGGACCTGCGTGCCACATCGCCCTGCTCATGGAAACGAATCCGATCCGCCGGTCTCTCGCCGACCTCGCCGAGCGCGCCACTGCGCTCAGGAGGTACCTTTGACTACGACGGGCGCAACGAGCGGCTCGCGGAGGTCCTGCGCGAGCTCGAGGATCCCGCGGTCTGGAGCAAGCCCGATCGCGCGCAGGAACTCGGTCGGGAGCGGACCCGGCTCGAGACCGTCGTCGGCACGCTCGATCGGCTGCGCGCCGGTCTGACCGAGGCGGGCGAACTGCTCGAGCTCGCCGAAGCGGAAGGCGATGCAGCAACCGCGCGATCGGTCGAAGCGGACGTCGGCCGGATCGAAAGCGACATTCAGCGTCTCGAGTTCCAGCGGATGTTTCCGGGCGAGATGGATTCGCACAACGCCTTCCTCGACATACAGGCCGGGGCGGGCGGAACCGAGGCGCAGGACTGGGCGCAGATGCTGATGCGCATGTACCTCCGCTGGGGGGACAAGCAGGGCTTCCGTACCGAAGTCATCGACCTGGGCTCGGGCGAGGTCGCGGGGATCAAGAGCGCTTCGATCCGTTTCGAGGGTGAATACGCCTATGGTTGGCTGCGCACCGAGACAGGCGTGCACCGACTGGTACGGAAGTCGCCATTCGACTCGAACGCTCGGCGCCACACCTCGTTTGCATCGGTGTTCGTCTCACCCGAGGTCGACGATGACATCAGCATCGAGATCAACCCGGCCGATCTCGAGATGGACGTCTACCGTTCGAGCGGTGCGGGTGGTCAGCACGTCAACAAGACCGAGTCGGCGGTCCGCCTCCGTCATCTGCCGAGCGGGATCGTGGTCGCCTGCCAGAGCGAGCGCAGCCAGCACAAGAACCGCTCGACCGCGATGAAGATGCTCAAGGCCAAGCTCTACGAGCTCGAGGTCAACAAGCGCAATGCCGCCGCGAAAGTGCTTGAGGATGCGAAGTCGGACGTGAGCTGGGGAAACCAGATCCGTTCCTACGTGCTCGACCAGTCCCGGATCAAGGACCTTCGCACGGGTGTCGAGATCGGCAACACCACTTCGGTACTCGATGGCGACCTCAACGCATTTCTCGAGGCGAGCCTGAAACAGGGTCTGTAGGCTGTCATCCCTGGTTGCCCGTCGTTCCCGCCCACGGTTCTCCGCATGTCCGCAAACGAAGAGCTCCCCGACAATCATCTGATCGCCGAACGACGCACGAAGCTCGAGCGTCTGCGCGAGCGCGGCACCGCCTACCCGAACGACTTCAGGCGCGACGCGACGGCGGAAGAACTGCACCTCGCCTATGGCGACCGCCCGCCCGAGTGGCTGGACGGTCACCCGACGCGGGTCACGGTCGCCGGACGGATGATGTTCAAGCGGCTCATGGGGAAGGCGAGCTTCGCCAAGCTCAAGGACCACTCGGGTCTGATCCAGCTCTTCCTGCAGCAGGACGCGCTTGGCGCCGATTACCAGGACTTCAAGGGCTATGACGTCGGTGACCTCGTTGGCGCGTCTGGTCAGCTCTTCAAGACCAGGACCGGGGAGCTGTCGATCAAGGTCGATTCCCTGCGGCTGCTGGCCAAGTCACTGCGCCCGCTGCCGGACAAATGGCACGGGCTCACCGACCAGGAGCTGCGCTACCGGCAGCGCTACGTCGACCTGATCATGAACGACGAGAGTCGGCAGGTGTTCCGCACGCGCACCCGCATCGTGCAGTACCTGCGACAGTTCCTCGACACGCTCGGGTTCATGGAAGTCGAGACGCCGATGATGCATTCGATCCCGGGCGGCGCGGTCGCGCGGCCGTTTGCCACGCATCACAATGCGCTCGACCTCGACATGTACCTGCGCATCGCACCCGAGCTGTATCTGAAGCGGCTCGTGGTGGGCGGCTTCGAACGCGTCTACGAGATCAACCGCAATTTCCGCAACGAGGGGCTGTCGACTCAGCACAACCCCGAGTTCACGATGCTCGAGCTGTACCAGGCCTACGCGGACTACCGCGACTTCATGGACCTGATCGAGCGGATGTTCCAGGGCCTCGCCGACACGCTGCTCGGATCACGCCAGGTAGTTTGGCAGGGCACAACCTACGATTTTGGCCAGGCGTTCCGCCGCGTGACCGTCGAGGATCTGGTCGTGCATTTCAACCCCGGGCTCGACCGTTCTAAGCTCCGCGACGTCGCCTATCTGCGCGGTGTCTGCGCGCAGCTCGGCATCGAACCGCAACCCGGGGACGGCGCGGGCAAGATGCAGATCGAGATTTTCGAGCGCACCGCCGAGCACCGCCTGCTGCAGCCGACCTTCGTTTACGCGTACCCCGCCGAGGTCTCGCCGCTGGCGCGACGCAACGACGGCGATCCGTTCATCACCGACCGCTTCGAGTTCTTCGTGGGAGGTCGAGAGCTGGCCAACGGTTTCTCCGAGCTCAACGATCCGGACGACCAGGCGGCGCGGTTTCGGGAGCAGGCGGCGCGCAAGAACGCCGGAGACCAGGAGGCGATGTTCTTCGACGCAGACTATGTTCGCGCGCTCGAATACGGCATGCCGCCGGCCGCGGGTCTCGGCATCGGCGTCGACCGCGTCGTCATGCTGTTCACCGACCAGCCGTCGATCCGCGACGTGCTGCTGTTCCCGCATCTGCGGCCCGAGTGAAGCAGGGTCCGCGTCACACGGCGTAGGGCAGGCGCAGCGGCACCGCAGTGTGACCGCTGGCGGTTCGAAGCGGTCGGTCCCTGGCGTCGAGAGCGACGACCGCAAGCAGCTCGACCCCGCCCGCGACCCGGGCGCACAGCAGGACCTCGCCCACTTTGGTAGTGCCGAGATGCAGCGCAGAGAGAGGCGCTGGCGCCTCGTCCGAGCGGATTGCGTAGCGGAAGGTGCGACGCTTGATGCGCCCGAGATTCTGAGTGCGGGCGACGATTTCCTGGCCGGTATAGCACCCCTTTGTGAAGCTGATCGCATCGAGCAGGTCGAGATTCAGCATCTGCGGCACGTAGTGCTCGGTCGTCTCGGCAGAGACCTGTGGCAGACCGGCGGCGACGTCCGCGGCCTGCCACAGCTGCTCGGCCTCCGGGTTTTCGGCGGCGGCACCGGGCCGGGCGAGCAGCCTCCGGCCGTCCGGGTACTCGAACACGAGGCCGGCGGCGACGTCAGCAGGCTGGGCCGTTCCAGCGGAGTGGCTCGCATCACTGCCGACCCAGGTCACGGACCAGTCTTCGAGCGCATCGATCCTGGCTTTCGCGCGCAGCACGAATTTGCGCAGCCGGCCGACCACCGGCGATGCGAGCGCTGCGGGTAGCAGCGCATAGAGCGCGTCGTCGCGACCGAAGAGCCGCAGGATTGCGATCACCCGGCCCTGGGCCGTGGCATACGCGGCGAGCTGCGTCCGACCCTCGAGCCTACCGACATCGCTGGTCAGCTGGCCCTGCAGGAACGGGACTGCATCGGGTCCGCTGCAGCGGATCACTGCGAGCGATGGCAGGCACCGTTCTTCGCCGTTCATCGATTTTGCCTTGAGTATCAATATGGTGAAGGAGGGCTCAATCTGGCAGACTTCTTGGCCGATCGCCATGCAGCCTGCACAGCCAGAATCAACCGAGAGCCGGTCGCCGACCGGCGAGGCCGAAGCTTCGGTGCCCGCGCAGCCGCAACCCGCGGGCAGCGCTGCCCAGGCACCCCGCGAGATCGGAGGCCGGGAGGGACCCGACCCGACCCGTTTCGGGGACTGGGAGAAGAACGGTCGCTGCATCGATTTTTGACGAGGTACGCGCGAATGGCTCGACGTGAACGGCCGCTGTCACCGTTCATGCAGTATCGATGGCTGTACTCGAACACGCTGTCGATCCTGCACCGCCTGACCGGAATCCTGCTGAGTGCGGGCTTCCTGCTGCTTATCTACTGGCTCGTGGCGGCGGCACGCGGCGCCGAATCCTACGAGCGGGCGCTGTCGTGTCTGGCGTCGATCCCGATGCAGGTCATTCTCGCCGGCGTGCTCTGGAGCTGGTGCTACCACTTGCTGAACGGCGTGCGGCACCTGTGCTGGGACGTGGGGATCGGTTTCGAGCTGCGCGTCGCGCGCTTGAGCGGCTGGGTCGTAGCCATCGCTTCGCTCGCGCTCGCTGTGGTGCTGTGGTTCGTGCTCCACGGCGGATTCGGGGAGGTGGCATGAGTCTCACGAGCCCGCTCGGGCGGGTGCTGGGGCTCGGCTCCGCGAAAGAGGGATCCCGGCACTGGTACGCACAGCGGCTGAGCGCGATCGCGCTGGCAATTCTCGGCATCTGGTTCGTGGTCGCCCTGGCGGGACTCGACGGCGTCGACCTGGACCGTGTGCGGACGTGGCTCAGTGCACCGCTGACGACGACGCTGCTGCTGCTCATGATCGGCACGCTGGCCTGGCACACGATCCTCGGGCTGCAGGTGGTGATTGAGGACTATGTGGGCTCGAGAGGTCTGCGGGTTGCGCTGCTGATCGCGATGAAATTCGGGTTCGTGCTTGCAGCGGTGGCGGGCGCCATCGCGGTGCTGCGGCTTGCAGTCGGGGTGCCGGCATGAGCGGCGCCACGTTCATCGATCACAGTTCCGATGTGGTGGTGGTCGGCGCTGGTGGGGCTGGGCTTCGTGCGACCTTCGGGTTGGCGCAGGCCGGTCTCGCGACCGCCTGCATCACCAAGGTGTTCCCGACCCGCAGCCACACGGTTGCGGCGCAGGGCGGGATCAGCGCCGCCCTGGGCAACATGGGCGAGGACGACTGGCGGTTTCACTTCTACGACACGATCAAGGGCTCGGACTGGCTGGGCGACCAGGACGCGATCGAGTTCATGTGCAGGGAAGGACCGTCGGCCGTGATCGAGCTCGAGCACTACGGGGTGCCGTTCTCGCGGACCGAGGACGGCCGCATCTACCAGCGGCCATTCGGTGGCATGACGACGCACTACGGCAAGGGCATTGCGCAGCGGACCTGCGCGGCGGCCGACCGCACCGGGCATGCGATGCTGCACACGCTCTACCAGCAGTCACTCAAGCACGAGGCGCAATTCTTCGTCGAGTACTTCGCGATTGACCTGATCATGCAGGACGGAGCCTGCCGCGGCGTCGTCGCACTCGACATGGCCGACGGCACGCTGCACCGGTTCCGCGCGCAGACCACCATCCTCGCGACAGGTGGTTATGGGCGCGCGTACTTCACGTGCACCTCCGCACATACCTGCACGGGCGATGGCGCGGGCATGGTGCTGCGCGCGGGTTTGCCCTTGCAGGACATGGAGTTCGTTCAATTTCATCCGACGGGGATCTACGGCGCCGGCTGCCTGATCACCGAGGGCGCGCGCGGCGAGGGCGGCTACCTGACCAATTCGACCGGCGAGCGCTTCATGGAGCGCTATGCGCCGAATGCCAAGGACCTCGCCTCGCGCGACGTCGTGGCCCGGGCGATGACCATCGAGATCAACGAGGGTCGCGGCGTCGGCGAACACCGGGATCACATCCATCTGCACCTCGAGCACCTGGGCCCGGAGGTGATCAAGGAGCGCCTGCCGGGGATCGCCGAGACCGCGCGGATCTTCGCCGGCGTAGATGTGACGCGTGAGCCGATCCCCGTTCTGCCGACCGTTCACTACAACATGGGCGGGATCCCCTGCAACGTGCATGGCGAAGTCGTGACGCTCGCGAACGGCGAGCCCGATGCGATCGTGCCGGGTCTGATGGCCGTGGGAGAGGCGGCCTGCGTGTCGGTGCATGGCGCAAACCGGCTGGGCTCGAACTCGCTGCTCGATCTGGTGGTGTTCGGACGCGAGGCCGCGCGGCGCTGCGCGGAGACCATCGTCGCCGCCGCCACGCAGCGGCCATTACCGGCGGGGGCGGGGGACCTTGCGGTCGACCGGCTCGAGCGCCTCCGCAACGCGCGCGGCTCGCGGCGTACCGCCGACCTCAGGCTCGAGATGCAGCGGGTCATGCAGACCCACGCCGCGGTGTTCCGCACCGGGGAATCACTGGCCGAAGGAGTGCGCAGGCTGGGTCAGGTCCGCGCGTCCTTCGACGATGTGCAGGTCTCCGATCGCGGACTGATCTGGAACACGGACCTGATCGAGACACTCGAGCTCGAGAATCTGCTCGCGCAGGCGATCGCGACGATCCATTCCGCCGCCAACCGTCGCGAGAGCCGCGGTGCACACGCGCGCGACGACTACAAGGAACGCGACGATACGGAGTGGCTCAAGCACACGCTGGCCTGGGTGCGCGCGGACGGACAGGTCAGGCTCGACTACCGGCCGGTGCATCTGAATACCCTGACGAGCGACGTCGAGTCGATCCCCCCCAAGGCGCGCACCTACTGATCGCACACCGAGGACCACGCGTCGATGCCACAGTTCCGCCTTCCCCAGAACTCGCGGGTCCGGCCCGGTCTCGCGCATGCGGCGCCGGCGGGCGCTACGCGTGTACGCACGTTCCGGATCTACCGCTTCGACCCCGAGGCCGACCAGAACCCGCGTATCGACAGCTACACGATCGACCTCGACCGATGCGGCCCGATGGTTCTGGACGCGCTGATCAAGATCAAGAACGAGGTCGACACCACACTCACCTTTCGACGCTCCTGCCGCGAGGGCATCTGCGGCTCCTGTGCGATGAACATCGACGGTGTCAACGACCTCGCGTGCACGAAGTCGATTGCCGGGATACGCGGTGATGTCCGCGTGTACCCGCTGCCACATCTGCCGGTCATCAAGGATCTGGTCCCGGACCTCAGCAATTTCTACGCGCAGTACGCCTCGGTCAAGCCATGGCTGCAGACCCGCACACCGGCGCCGCCGGACCGGGAGCGCCTGCAGTCGAAGGATGACCAGGAGAAGATCGACCGGCCCTCGGCGTGCATCCTGTGCGCCTGCTGCTCGACCGCCTGTCCTTCATACTGGTGGAACAGCGACCGCTATCTGGGGCCGGCGGCCCTCCTCGCAGCCTACCGTTGGATCATCGATACCCGCGACGAGGCGACCGGTGAACGTCTCGACGATCTCGAGGATCCCTTCCGTCTCTACCGCTGCCATACGATCATGAACTGCGCCGAAGCTTGCCCGAAGGATCTCAATCCCGCCCGGGCGATCGCCGAGATCAAGAAGCTGATCGTAGAGAGGCAGCATTGACCCATGGACGCGGATCGCGAGCTGTCCCGGCTGCGCTGGCGATGCCGGCGCGGTATGCGCGAGCTCGACGAGCTGTTGTTGCGCTATGTCGTGCGTCGGCTGCCACATGCGAGCCGCGGCGAACGTGACGCATTCGCGTGCTTACTCGATCTGCCTGATCCCGAGCTCCTCGGCTATCTTGCCGGTCGCGGGCCGCGCGCCGCGGCCGACCCGATGATCGAGGATGTCATTGCCCGTATTCGCAGCAGTGAGCCTTGACCTGCCTCGCGTCACTCTGGCCGAGGCCGCCGCCGCGGCGTTGTGCGTCGTCGGCGCGGTTACGGTCGAGACCGTGCTCGGCCGCTATCCCGCGGCGCCCGCCGGGATGGGACTGCTCCTGGGTGTGTTCACGGCTATTTGGCTCTTTCTGGACTCAGTCCGGCCCGGACGCGCGTTGCGTAAGGTAGTCTGGCTGACGGATGGTGCCTGGCGGCTCGAGTTCCGCGACGGCAGCACACTGGTCGCTCCCCTCGGGGCGGGCACGCGCTTGCTCGGCCGTTCGCTGGTGCTGCACTGGCGAGTGTCTGAGCGGTCGTTTGCGCGCTGGCTCACCCCGTGGGACGTAGACGATGGTCAGCTTCGGAAGGTGACCGTGCGACTCGCGTGCGCCGCCCGTCTGCGGTCCTGCTGAGGCCGGCAGGCGCGGTTTCCGATCCATGGTTTCAATGCCGAACTTTCCCCCCTCCGACGGGTCTATGGAGTCGCACGAGACGCAGGACGCGATCGACCGGCCGGGCTCCGGTGTCGAGCAGAGCGACCTGGAGCTCGTGCGGCGGGCGCAGCGGGGCGAGCGGGGTGCGTTCGATCTGCTGGTGCTCAGATATCAGCATAAGGTCGTCAAACTGGTGGCACGACTGCTTCGTGATCCGACTGAAGCCGAGGACGTGGCACAGGAGTCCTTCGTCAAGGCCTACCGTGCGCTTGGTTCCTTCCGAGGCGACAGCGCGTTCTACACGTGGATGTACCGTATCGCCGTGAATACCGCGCGCAATGCGATGGCGTCGCGCCAGCGCCGGCCGATCGAATACGAGGGCGGCCTGAGCGAGGGGGAGCAGTCGGTGATGGAGTCGCGGCTGCGGCACACCGACACCCCGGAGGCATCGGCCCTGTCCGAGGAGATCCGGGCGACCGTCAATCGTGCCGTCGAGCAGCTACCGGAGGATCTGCGCACGGCGATAATCCTCCGCGAAGTAGAAGGGCTCAGCTACGAGGAGATCGCCGAGGCCATGGAGTGTCCGGTAGGCACCGTTCGTTCGCGTATTTTCCGGGCCCGCGAGGCCATCGACCGAAGCCTGAAGCCACTGCTGGACTGAGTACACCTCAAAATGACAGATCAGATCCGCGAACAGATGTCGGCGCTGCTCGATGGCGAGCTGCCGCAGGACCAGATCGGGTTGCTCGTCCGGCGCATGGAACGTGATACCGAGCTCAAGCGCGCGTTCGGGAGCTACGTCCTCATCGGCGAGACCCTGCGCGCGCCGGGCGGTACCACTGCGAGCCACGGCTTCGCGACGCGGGTCCAGGCCATACTCGCGGACGGGAACACCGCGCCTCCGGCGGCGCTCGACCCGCACACCGGGCGGCGCTTGGGGTGGCTCAAGCCAGCCGCGGCGGTCGCAGTGGCCGCAGGCACGGCCTTTGCCGCCGTGCTGCTGATGCGTCCCGGCGATCCGCCTGGAGGGGTGGCGACGGTGGCCCAGGTCGATGAGGGTTCGAGCGCCATCGCGGACTTCGCGGCGGACGACAGCGCGAGCCCAACGCCGGCGCAGAGCCAAAGGCTCGCGGGTTATCTGGTCGCGCATAGCCAGTTCGCGACACCGATCGGCCGGCGCAACGTCTGGACCAGCGTGCTCGCCCAGGATCCGGGCATCGCGCGCGTCGCATACGAGACGGCCGAGGGCCTTTGATGAGACTGGCGCGGCCGGCGTTCGCCCTGTCCCTGGTGGCGGCGCTCTGCCCGGCCGCGAATGCGACGCCGGATGAAGCCCGGACCTGGCTGGAACGGATGAGTGAAGCGCTCGCGACACGCGAGTACGACGGCCTCTTCACGCATTCGAATCTCCGTCAGAGCGAGACCATGCGCATCGTGCACCGCATGGAAGGCCGAAACAGCGTCGAGCGACTCGTGTCGCTCGACGGCAGCGGTCGGGAAATCGTCCGCACGCCACGCGAGGTGCACGCCTACCTGCCCGATCGCCGCGTCGTGCTCGTCGAGCCGCGCACTGACGGTGGCTCGCTCCTGAAAGCGTTGCCGACGCCGGGCGCCGAGCTCGATGCCCAGTACCTGCTCGAGGCACGCAGCGGCTCGCGGCTCCTGGGCCGGGATGTCCGCGTGATCGAGATTCGTCCGCGCGACGCCTACCGTTACGGCTACCGGCTCTGGCTGGACGAAAAGACGGCGATGCCGCTGCGATCGGAAATTTGCGACCAGGCGGGCCGGGCGGTGGAACGGATCCAGTTCAGCAAGCTCGACATGCACACCAACATGCCGGCCAGCGAGACCGAGCCCTCGGTCGACGCGTCCGGTTTCCGCTGGGTGCGCTCGGCGCGGCCGGTCGCCGACCGCCGCGTGGCCGCGACGGGCTGGCGCCCGCTAAAGGTGCCTCCGGGGTTCCGCCTGGTCGGCTCACGCGTCCAGTCTCTGCCAGGGAATCCGATGCCGGTGCAACACCTCGTTTTCTCAGACGGCTTCGCGTCGGTGTCGGTGTTCATCGAGCCCGGATCTCGCAGTGCGCCGGCACCCGCCGAAGCCTCGCGGATGGGTGCCGCGAGCACGTTCACTACGACCGTGCGCGGCTACATGATCACGGCCGTGGGCGAAGTGCCGCCGACCACGGTGCGTGACATCGCCACCTCGCTTGCGCCAGCGTCGGATGTGGGCGCAACCGCGCCACCGGCCCGATAGGTCGGTCTGCATGGAGATCCGGACCCGGGTCAAGGAAGTCCATGGCGAATGGGCTCGACTGGTCTGCGAGCAGACCGGACAATGCGAACTGTGCGGTAGCGGCAGGGGTTGCGGCCTGAGCCTGATGGGTGCGGCGGGCGAGCGCCATCTCACAGTGCCGTGTCGTCCCGATCGGACGCAAACCCTCATCGCAGGCGACCCGGTGCTGGTGTCGGTCGCCAATGGGGCCATCATCCGGGCAGCGGCTCTCATCTACCTCTTGCCCGTCGCCGGGCTGCTGGCGGGCGCGGCAATGGCGCAGATGCTCGGCATGGGCGACGGGGTCTCGTTTCTCGCCGCGCTCGTCGGCGCGCTTGCCGGTGTGGGCTACGGCCGGCGCACCGGGGTCCGGAGGTTTCGAGTGACCCTGGTGTCGCGGCAAGCCGGCAACGCGGATGCTTGAGTCCGATTCCGGGCTCGTACTCTACGTTCGCGAAGGTTGTCACCTGTGCGATCAGTTCCTGATGGAGCTGTCGCTCGAGCTCGGTCCCATCGTCGAGCGCCTGGCGGTAGTCGACGTAGATGGCGACCCGGAGCTTGCCATCCGCTACGGTCTGCGCGTGCCGGTGCTCGCGGTGGCCGGCGAGGTGCTTTGTGAGGGGGTGCTGGACGCCGACCGGCTGCGGGCGGCAATACGGCTATAATCGCCCGCTTTCGCCTGCCCCCCAGGGGCCAAAGGAATCTCGCACACGGTCGCGCCTCTCCGATGGTGCGGGCGAGAGTCTGGCCGAGGTTCCGCAAGCCCGCTCAATGAACCTGATCCGCAACTTCTCGATCATCGCGCACGTCGATCACGGCAAGTCCACGCTCGCCGACCGCTTCATCCAGCTCTGCGGCGGTCTCGAGGCCCGCGAGATGCAGGCCCAGGTGCTCGACACGATGGCGCTCGAGCGCGAACGCGGTATCACGATCAAGGCGCAGAGCGTCTCACTGCGTTATGCCGCGCGAGACGGCCGCACCTATCAGCTGAACCTGATCGACACTCCAGGGCACGTCGATTTCTCGTACGAGGTGTCGCGCTCGCTCGCCGCCTGCGAGGGCGCGCTGCTCGTCGTCGATGCCGCACAGGGTGTCGAGGCGCAAAGCGTCGCGAACTGCTACACGGCGCTCGAGCAGCGTCTCGAGGTCGTGCCGGTGCTGAACAAGATCGACCTGCCGTCGGCCGAGCCCGACAAGGTGATCAGGGAAATCGAGGAGATCATCGGCATCGAGGCGCGCGATGCCGTGCGCGTCAGCGCCAAGACCGGCGAGAACGTCGAGGAGCTGCTCGAGGCGCTGGTAGCCCGCATCCCCCCGCCCAGCGGCAGCGAGGACGCACCCCTGCAGGCGCTCATCATCGATTCCTGGTTCGATAACTATGTGGGCGTCGTGTCACTGGTCAGGGTCAAGAACGGCTCCTTGAGAACGGGCCAGAAGATCCGAATCTGGTCGACCGGCCGCACCTACCACGTCGACAAGCTCGGCCGGTTCACACCGAAATCGGTTGCGACCGAGACGCTTGCAACCGGCGAGGTCGGGTTCGTGATCGCGGGTGTTCGGGAGATCGATGGTGCCCCGGTCGGCGACACGATCACCGGTGACAGCCGCCCGGCGAGCGCCGCGCTGCCCGGGTTCAAGCAGATCAAGCCGCGGGTGTTCGCCGGCCTGTTCCCCGTACGTTCCGAGGACTACGAGTCGTTCCGCGACGCGCTCGCCAAGCTCAAGCTTAATGACTCCGCGCTGCACTACGAGCCCGAGGTCTCGACTGCGCTCGGGTTCGGCTTCCGATGCGGGTTCCTGGGGCTGCTGCACATGGATATCGTCCAGGAGCGGCTGGAGCGCGAATACCAGCTCGACCTCGTCACAAGCGCGCCGACCGTGGTGTACGAAGTGGTCACGAGCGACGGCGAGACCGTCAGTGTCGACAACCCCGCAAAGTTGCCGCCCGTCGACCGGATCGCCGAGATCCGCGAGCCCATCATCGTCGCCAACCTGCTGCTGCCGCCGGACTACGTCGGACCGGTGATGAAGCTCTGCCTCGACAAGCGAGGCGTGCAGAAGAAGCTGCAGTACCTGGGTAGCCAGGTGTCCATGCAGTACGAGCTGCCCCTGGCCGAAGTCGTGCTCGATTTCTTCGATCGCCTCAAGTCCGTCAGTCGCGGCTATGCCTCGTTCGACTACGAGTTCGACCGCTTCCAGGCGGCGCCGCTCTCGCGGCTCGACATCCTGATCAACGGCGACCGGGTCGATGCGCTGTCGATCATCAGCCATCGCGAAAGCGCCTATCAGCGCGGTCGCGAGCTGGTCGACAAGATGCAGGAGCTGATCCCGCGGCAGATGTTCGAGGTCGCCATACAGGCCGCGATCGGCTCGCACGTCATCGCCCGGTCGACCGTCAAGGCGCTGCGCAAGAATGTCACCGCGAAGTGTTACGGCGGGGACGTCAGCCGCAAGCGCAAGCTGCTCGAGAAGCAGAAAGAGGGCAAGAAGCGCATGAAACAGCTCGGCCAGGTCGAGATTCCGCAGGAGGCCTTTCTTGCCGTCCTGCAGGTCGGCCGCAAAGACTGAAGGGCATAGGGTTCACGGAAAATTTCGCAAGACATTGATGCAGCGCGGGAAATGAACAATACTCGCGCCCGATCGCGAGGTGATGCTTGATCCTGGACTTTTCGTTTGCACTCGTCGTGGCAACTCTCGTCACCGGCCTTGTCTGGGCCGCCGACGCCTGGTACTTCCGGCCGATACGCGTGCAGCGCGCGGGCGCGCTGGCCGGGACCGTGCCGCTGCGGGAACCGGTAATCGTCGAGTACGCGCGCTCGTTCTTCCCGATCATCCTGATCGTGCTCCTGATCCGCTCCTTTCTCTTCGAGCCGTTCCGCATCCCCTCCGATTCGATGATGCCGACGCTGCTCGATGGGGATTTCATCTTCGTCAACAAGTTCACATACGGGCTGCGGCTGCCGGTGGTGAACACCGAGATCGTCGACCTCGGCGCGCCGCAACGCGGCGATGTCGTCGTGTTCCGCCTGCCGTCCGATCCGTCGACGAACTACATCAAGCGGCTGGTGGGGCTGCCGGGCGACCACATCCTGGTCTCCGACAAGCGCGTATACGTCAACGGCGACCTGCAGCCCGTCGAGCTCAACGGGCCCTTCCAGCCGATGAACAGCACGCCGCTCGCGCAGATCGCATTCGAGCAGCTCGGCGACGTGCGTCATCGCGTGCTGTACATCGACGAGCGTCCGTCGGTTGATTACGAAGGCGTGGTGCCGGACGGGCACTATTTCTTCATGGGCGACAACCGGGACAACAGCCGCGACAGCCGCTTCCCGGAAGTGGGCTATGTGCCGACCGGAAACGTGGTCGGCAAGGCCGTGCGCATCTGGCTCAACTGGAATCTACCCAACGCGCCGATCTGGAACCGCATCGGCGACGCGATTCACTGACCCATCCGGAGTCGAAGCATGAAGCAGCGTCAGCGTGGCATGACTTTCCTCGGGATCCTCATGATCCTGATCATCCTGGGGGCGGCAATCTACGGCGGCATCCGCGCCGTGCCGGTGTACCTCGAGTACATGGAGGTCTCGCGGGCGATGGAGCAGGTCAAGGACGAGCACTCCGCGATCGAAACCAGCGCGCAGATGATCCGCAACTCGCTGGAGCGACGCTGGGACGTCGAGGACATCAAGGGGCTGAGCTGGAAGGATGTCGAGATCAAGAAGACGAGCGAGGGCTTCGAGGTCCGCTCCCAGTACGAGGTCGAGCAACCGTTCGTCGCAAATCTCTTCCTGCTGATCAAGTTCGACAAGATGGTCGTCATCCCGCAGTGATGCTTCCGTGCTGACGCCGGAGTCCTGGGCGGCAGCGCGGCTGGGACATGGATTTGCCGATCCCGCGGTGCTGACCGCCGCCCTGACCCACCGCAGCGCCGGCAGGATCAACTATGAGCGTCTCGAGTTCCTGGGCGACGCGGTGCTCACCCTGGTTGTCTCCGAGCTCCTGTACCGCGAGTTCACGGCGGCTAACGAGGGTGATCTTAGCCGCTATCGCGCGACACTCGTGAGCGGGTCGATGCTCGCGGCGATCGCGGCCGAACTCGGGCTCGGCGAGCAGCTGCGTCTCGGAGGAGGCGAGCTCAAGTCCGGTGGATTCCGACGCGGCTCGATCCTCTCCGACGCGCTCGAGGGCGTTATCGGCGCCGTTTACGTCGACGGTGGCTTCGAGGCGGCGCGCGCGGTCGTCGGCCGGCTGTATGCCGGCCGGCTCGAGCGTCTGCCGGTGCCGCACGAGCTCAAGGACGCGAAGACGAGATTGCAGGAGGAGTTGCAGCGCCGTGGCCTCCCGCTGCCCGCGTACGTCGTGGAAAGCGTCAGCGGCGAGCCCCACGAGCACCATTTCGCCGTTGCCTGCGAGGTCACGTCTCTCAGGATGAAGACCCTGGGCGAGGGCTCGAGCCGCCGGCGTGCGGAACAGGAGGCCGCGCAACGGCTGCTCGACGCGCTCGCCGGCGAGACGACGCCATGAGCAACGAGCAGAAGCCGATGGGCGATGACGACGGCAGGAGCCGCTGCGGCTTCGCGGCTCTCGTCGGCCGACCGAACGTCGGGAAGTCGACGCTGCTTAATGCGCTGCTCGGCAGGAAGCTGTCCATCGTGAGTCCCAAGCCCCAGACGACCCGCAACCGAATCCATGGCGTGCTGACGCGTCCGGGGTTGCAGATCGTGTTCGTCGATCTGCCGGGACTGCACGACAACCAGAGCCGCGCCATAAACCGCTGCATGAACCGCACGGCGCTCGCCTCGCTCGTCGATTCGGACGTAAACGTATTCGTGATCGAGGCACTGCGATTTACGCCCGAGGACGGGCGCGCCCTCGAGCGGCTCGTGGCCGCCGGGCGGCCGGCAATCCTGCTGGTGAACAAGATCGACCGTGCCCGTCCGCGCGAGCGGCTGCTGCCCTTCGTTGCGGACGTGTCGACAAAGGCCGGGTTTGCCGAGGTGCTGCTGGTGTCGGCGCTCAAGCACGACGGCATCGAACGCCTGCCGGGGCTGATCGCGAAGTATCTTCCCGAGTCGCCGCTGCTCTATCCACCCGGCCAGCTCACCGACGTCAGCGAACGCTTCATGGCGGCCGAGATCATCCGCGAGAAGCTCACGCTGCGGCTGCAGGACGAGCTGCCGTACGGTCTGTCAGTGGAAATCGAGAACATGGGGCCGCTCGAGGACGAGCCGGGCAAACGGCTGGTCCAGGCGGTGGTGTGGGTCGAGCGAACCGGCCAGAAGGCCATCGTCATCGGTAAGGGCGGTGAACGGTTGAAGGAGATCGGTCGTCTCGCACGCCTCGAGCTAAAGGACCACTTCGGGCAACCGGTACACCTCGAGCTCTGGGTCAAGGTCAAGGAGGACTGGTCCGACAGCGAGGCCGCGCTCAGGAGCTTCGGGTACGACACGTGAGTGGCAGCGCCAGACGCATCCGGCTCGAGCCCGCCTTCCTGCTGCATCATTACCCGTGGCGGGATTCGAGCCGCATCCTCGAGCTGCTGACGCGCTCGCACGGCCGGCTGAGCGTCTTCGCGCGCGCTGCACGGCGTAGCGGCTCCGGTCTCGCCGCCGCGCTGCAACCGTTCGCCGAGCTGCTGGTGAGCTTCAGCCTGAGGGGTGAGGCGGGGCAGCTCACCGGCGTCGAGCAAGGCCTGTCCGCGGCCGCGCAGGTTCCTGCGTCACAGCTCATGAGCGCGTACTACGCGAACGAACTGTTGCTGAGGCTGCTGCCGAAGGGCGATCCGCATCCGCGCCTCTACACGGCGTACGCGGAGTTGGTCGCTATGCTCGCCGCACCGCACGCCAATCCGGCAGGGGCCCTGCGCATCTTTGAGAAGCGCCTGCTCGATGAGCTCGGATACGGACTCAACCTCCGGACCGAGACTTCCACCGGCCGGCCAGTCGAGGCGCAGCACAGCTACCGATATCGCGTGGACAGCGGACCGGAGCTCGTGAATGGAGTCGCCGAGGGAAGCTTGGTATTTTGCGGGTCGTCGCTGCTCGCACTTGCGACCGAGACACTCGACGACGCGCGCAGTGTAGCCGACGCGCGGCGGCTGCTGCGAGCCGCGCTCGAACAGATCCTGGACGGACGCGAACTGCGGACGCGCCAGGTGGCGCTCGCGATGCGGGCGCTTGGGCGGGATGCTGGCGCGGGCTGACGGGGGCGGAGCATGCAGGCGATCCATCTCGGGGTGAACATCGATCATGTCGCGACGCTGCGCCAGGTGCGGCGTGCCGCGTATCCCGACCCTTTGCTCGCCGCGCTGATCGCCGAGCAGTCCGGCGCCGACAGCATCACGCTGCACCTGCGCGAGGACCGTCGCCACATCCAGGACCACGACGTGCGTCGGATGCGCGCCGCGCTGCAGACCCGCATGAACCTAGAGCTTGCCGCAACCGATCCGATGGTCGCGCTCGCGAAGGAGATCGGGCCGCAGGATTGCTGTCTGGTGCCCGAGCGGCGGGAAGAGGTCACGACCGAGGGCGGGCTGGACGTGGTTGGCCAGCTTCCGCACCTGAGCCAGATCTGCCGGACGCTCGCTGCTGACGGGATCCGCGTGTCGCTGTTCATCGATCCCGACACCCGCCAGATCGACGCCTCGCGCGTGGCGGGTGCCGCCGTGGTCGAGCTGCACACCGGCGCTTACGCCGAGGCCACCGGAGAGCGCCGGGCGCTCGAGCTTGCGCGTATCGCGGACGCGGCTCGGATCGGCGCCTCGCTCGGTCTCACCGTTCACGCCGGGCACGGCCTGCACTATCACAATGTTCAGCCCGTCGCGGCCATCGACGAGATCGTCGAGCTCAACATCGGGCACGCGATCGTGGCGCGCGCGATCGTGACCGGCATGGCCGCGGCGGTGAGCGAAATGAAAGCGCTGATGCTCGATGCGCGCCGGTCGCGGCAGGGGTCGCAGGGCGGGGGCCGATGATCTTCGGCATCGGCACGGACGTCGTGCAGCTTGCACGCGTCGAGGCGGTCTATGCTCGGCACGGCGAGCATTTCGTCCGCCGGCTGCTGCTGCCGGACGAGGAGCGCGCCTTCCGCCGCTACCGGCGGCCGGTGCGGTTCCTGGCGATGCGTTTCGCCGCAAAGGAGGCGATCGTAAAGGCGCTCGGCACGGGGTTCTCCCATGGCATGTGGATCCGCGACGTCGGCATTTCGGCCAATGCGTGGGGTCGGCCCGAAGTGATCTGGTCGGACCGCGGCCGCCGGCGCCGCGACGAGCTGGGCGCCGGCGAAGGCCACGTCACGCTCACCGACGAGGCCGGCCTGGTGATCGCGGTCGCGGTGCTGATGCGACGCGCGGAGTGCGGGGTATGAGCCTGGGTCACGTGTTCGCGTTCGACATCGAGACCATTCCCGACGTGGAGTTCGGCCGTCGCCTGCACGGTCTCGAAGGTCTCTCGGACAAGCAGGTTGGATACGTGATGCAGACGCGGCAGCGCGAACTCACCGGCTCGGAATTCCTGTCGCTCGAGCAGCAGCGGGTCGTGGCGATCTCGGTCGCGATGCGTACCCGGGACGGGTTTCGGGCCTGGAGCGTGGGCGAGGTGGACACGGCGGAGTCAGAGCTCGTGCAGCGGTTCTTCGACGGGATCGGCAGGTACTCGCCAGTGCTCGTAAGCTGGAACGGCAGCGCCTTCGATCTGCCGGTGCTCACCTATCGGGCACTCCGTCACCAGGTGCAGGCGCCGCGTTACTGGGAAATGGGAGAGGAAGACCAGAGCTTCCGCTTCAACAATTACCTTGGCCGCTTTCACTGGCGGCATATCGACCTGATGGACGTGCTTTCCGGCTACCAGGGGCGCGGTCGGGTGGGTCTCGACCGCATGGCGCAGCTGCTCGGTCTGCCGGGCAAGATCGGGATGTCCGGCGATGCCGTCTGGGACGCGTGGCTCGCAGGCCGCGCTGCCGAGATCCGGGACTATTGCGAGACCGACGTCATCAATACCTATCTTATCTATCTACGCTTCGAGCTGCTGCGCGGCCGGCTCACGCGCGAGGAGCACCTGCGCGAATGCGGCATCGTCCGCGCCTGGCTGGAGGCGAGCGACAAGTCTCACCTGGTCCGCTTTCGCGACGCCTGGCCGGCGACGTGAGGGATCGACGTCCGCATGCCGCGCCGGAGGAGGCGCGGATCGTGGATCTCACGCACGACGGTCGGGGCGTCACGCGCATCGATGACAAGACGGTGTTCGTATCGGACGCGTTGCCCGGAGAGCGGGTAACGCTGCAACGCACGGTGCGGCGTCGCAGCTTCGACGAAGCCAGGCTCGTGGCCGTGATCGAGCCGAGCGCCGAGCGGGTCGAGCCAGGCTGCCCGCATTTCGGCCTCTGCGGAGGGTGCGCGCTCCAGCATCTGTCGCCCGCGGCTCAGCTCGCATTCAAGCAGGCGCAGCTCCTCGAGAACCTGGCGCGGATCGGCGGTGTGGGGCCGAGGGAGATCCTGCCGCCGCTCGACGCGTCGCCCTGGGGTTATCGTCGCCGCGCGAGACTCGGCGTCAAGTACGTCGCGAAGAAAGGCCGCGTGCTGGTCGGGTTTCGCGAGCGCTCGGCACCGTACGTCGCCGACCTTCACGAGTGCCGCGTCCTCGCCGCGCCGGCGGGCGAGCTCATCGATCCGCTCGCGGCGCTGGTGCAGTCGCTGTCAATCGCTGAGCGAGTGGCGCAGATCGAGATCGCCGTCGCCGACAACGCCTGCGCGCTGGTGTTGCGCGTGCTGGCGGCGCCAGGCCGGGAGGATCTCGATCGGCTGGCGGCGTTCGAGCGCGAGCGAGGCGTGCGCGTCTACCTCCAGCCCGGCGGTCTCGACACGGTGGCCCCGTTGTCGGGCGACGCGCCGCCGCTGTGGTACTCGCTGGCGGAGTTCGAGGTGAAGCTCGAATTTCTTCCGACCGATTTCGTCCAGATCAACGCGGAGCTCAATGCGCGGATGGTCAGCCGCGCGGTCGAGCAGCTCCAGCCGGCGCCCACCGACAGCGTTCTCGATCTCTTCTGCGGCATCGGCAACTTCTCGTTGCCGCTGGCGCGGCGCGCCCGACGTGTCGTGGGGGTAGAGGGCGACGCTGCGCTCGTCGAGCGCGCACGACGCAACGCCGAATTGAACAGAATCCAGAATGCGGAGTTCCATGCGGCCGATCTGACGGCCTCGTGCTCGGCGCTGCCCTGGGCCGTCGGGGCCTACGATCGCGTGCTCATCGACCCGCCAAGGGCAGGTGCGAAGGAGATTCTGCCGCTGATCGCTCGCAGTGATGCGAGCTGCGTCGTGTATATATCCTGTCACGCTGGCAGTCTGGCGCGGGATGCTGGCATTCTCGTCCGCGAACACGGTTTTTCGCTGGTGTCCGCCGGCGTGATGGATATGTTCCCGCACACGACGCACGTCGAGAGCATGGCAGTGTTTGTGAGGCAGGTCACGAAATGACCCTTGGGCCGGTCATGGTCGACGTTTCGGGCACGACCCTCACGACCGAGGACCGCAAGGTGCTGGGTCATCCACTGGTCGGCGCCGTGATTCTTTTCGCGCGCAACTACGCCGGAGTGCAGCAGCTCGAGGAGCTGGTGCGCGACATCCGGGCGGTGCGCACGCCGTCGCTGCTCGTCGCCGTGGACCAGGAAGGCGGACGGGTACAGCGCTTTCGCAACGGCTTTACGGAGCTGCCGCCTCCGCGCCTGATCGGGCGGCTCTACGATTCGGACCCGGAGGCCGCCCGGCGGCTCGCCGCGCAGTGCGGCTGGCTGCTCGCGGCGGAATTGCGCGCCGTGGGCGTGGACCTGAGTTTTGCACCCTGTGTCGATCTCGACTACGGCGTAAGCGAAGTCATCGGCGACCGCGCATTCCACCGCGATGCAGAGGTGGTCGCACGCCTGGCGGTCTCCGCTATGCAGGGCATGCGCGAGGCCGGTATGGCAGCGACCGCCAAGCATTTTCCGGGTCATGGCGCGGTCGTGGCCGACTCGCATCGCGCATTGCCGGTCGATCGCCGGTCGATCGAGGAACTGGGCGACGACCTGCTGCCATACCATCGCATGATCGCAAACGGCCTGTCGTCGATCATGGTCGCGCACGTGTCCTTCCCGGAGATCGACGAGGCACCCGCGAGTCTGTCGCGACGCTGGTTGCAGCGCGAGTTGCGTGGCAGCCTCGGTTTTACCGGTGCTGTCTTTTCCGACGATCTCAGCATGGCCGGCGCTGCCATTGCGGGAACGGTGCCGGAGCGCGCTCGGGGAGCGCTTGCTGCGGGCTGCGATGTGCTCGCGATCTGCAACGATCGATCGGGCGTGCTCGAGACCCTCGACGAGCTGGCAGGCGAGGCCGATCCCCTGAGTCAGGTGCGGCTGGTACGGCTGCATGGCCGCCCCACGCCACCCGGCCGGGAAGCGCTGGCGGCTCTGCCACGCTGGCAGGAATGCCACGCCGCGGTCAGTCATTGCCGCGATGCGCCGGAACTGCGGCTCGATGCCTGACCATGCGCGATCTACCCCGATGAACCCCATGCACACAGATCTGCTGGTCGAAGTCCTTCGCCATGCGCCCGATGCGGTCGCAGTCGTCGACGGAACGCAGCCCGGCGGCGGGCGGATCCTTTACTCGAACTCGACACTCGCTCTGCTGCTGCAACGGCCGGACGAGTGGCCGGTTGGCCGCAAGCTGGGCGAGATCGAAACCACCGGCTCGCTGGGTGCGGCGAAAGTCAGCAGCGCACCCGTGTCGCTGGTATGCGCGGATGGCACCCGCGTGGGTTGCGAGCGTTTCGAATCACGACTCTCCGGGGACCGTCTGGTTATCTTCTACCGCCCGGTCCCCAAGCTGTCGTTCGAAAGCACTCAGGCACTTCCCAGCCTGGCGGGCAACAGCGGCCTCGCCACCCGGGAGCACCTGATGGAGGTGTTGCGCCGCGACTGGTCGATCTCCCAGCGCGACGAGCGCAGGATCACGGTGATGCGGTTCGACCTGGACGCGTTCCGTACCTACGTCGAGATATACGGGCGGATGGCGGCCGACAACGTACTCCGCCAGGTGGGTAAGACGATCGCGGCCGCGATGCGGCGCACAAGCGATGTCGTCGCGCGATTCGACGACGACGAGTTCGTCGTGCTCGGGGTATCGATGGAACCACCGAGCGCGGTCTCTCACGCCGAGCAGATCCTCGGCCGGGTAAGGGCGCTCGCGATTCATCATCCGCGCTCGCCAACGGGGCGCTACCTCACGATGAGCTGCGGAATCGTCACCAGCGCGCCGGGATGTAGCTCGGACTGCGAATCGATACTCGAGGCGGCCACCAAGGCGCTGCTGAAAGCCAAGACCGACGGCGGCAATCGCGTGGTCGGTGGCGAGCTGAAGTAGACGCGCGCGATCGCCGGCTGCATCGAACGAGCCCCGTGGGTATGATTCCTGCCCGGACGGGGGCCGGTGGCCGCCAGGGCTCGGGTTCAATCGTGGATGCCGCGGACAGCCTTTCGACGATCGCCGCCGCCGCACTCGGCATCGCGGGTTTCAGCGGCGTCATGACGGCCTTCATGCAACGTCCCGGCAGGCTGACAACGGTCGAGTCTTACCGCGTAGCCGTCCTGCTTGGCGTCAGCTTTGGCGGACTGTTCCTGGCGCTGGCGCCGATGGCGCTCGAGCGGTTTGACGTGCCCGAGCCAGCGCTGTGGGGCCGGGCCAGCGTCCTGATGGTGGCGTATTCGGTAGTCGCGGTGACCGTGTACCTCGCGTCCTCCCGGCACATCGCCCGGCAGGCACCGGAGATCTTCAATCGCTACCTGTTCGCCGGCATTGCAATCGGGCACTTCGTAAACATCGGGCTCCAGCTCAATAATGCACTGCGACCGAACGCCGTGGCCTCAGGCATCTACGTTCTGGGGCTCATCTGGTATCTCGCGCACGCTGCGATCCAGTTCTCGCGCATGCTGTTCGTTCAGCCCGGCGATCGTTGACCAGGACGCAGACCGCATGAACCGAATACTTGATGCAGGCAGGCTCGTGGCAACCGTGCTCCTGGTGGTTGCGGCGATGGCCGAGGGGCTCGCGATCGGGCAGCAGCCGGGCTTCGTCGTGACGCCTCTGCTGCGGACGGGTCTCAGTGCCGATCCAGGCCGCGTAGTCGTCATCGCACGCGGTGAATTCGCTCCCGGCGCCGCGACTGGTCGCCACTCTCATGCCGGGGACGAGTACGCCACGGTTATCGAAGGTACGCTCGAGGTCGCTGTGACCGGCCAGCCGCCGCGGCGCTACGTCGCCGGCGAGGCCTATCACAACGCACGCGGCGTCGTGCACGACACCCGCAATGTGGGGCAGACCCGGGCGCGTGTCGTCAGCACCCTGATCGTCGACGCGGGACGCCCGCTCATCGAGCCTGCCGACTGATCGAGGCCCTGCCCGTGGCCGGCTATTCAGGTACTCCGCTCGCCGCAAAGCTCGGGATCAAGACCGGCACCGCGCTGCTGGCGGTCGGTGCGCCGGCCGATTACCGTAACCTGCTGGCGCCGGTACCTGACGGGGTCGCATTCGCATCGAGGCTGACCGCCCGCATAGACCTCATACACGTGTTCTCGACATCGAGGCAACAGCTCGGTGCATTTCTCGGCCGCGCGCGACGCGACATGCGCGACGATGCCGCAATCTGGGTGTCATGGCCGAAGAAGGCCGCTGCCGTGCCGACCGATCTCACGGAGGACGTGGTGCGTGAGCTCGCGCTGCCGCTTGGTCTCGTCGATATCAAGGTCTGTGTGGTCGACGCCACCTGGTCGGCGCTCAAGCTGGTAGTGCGCCGCGAGCAGCGCCGCGCCGCACGCACACCCGCCTAACGCACGGGCGCTGCAAATGCCTCGCGCGCTGCCTCCTCCAGGAACCGCATCGCCGCGCGGTACGGACCGGGGCCGTGGCTGATACGTGCCACACCCAGCCGCGCCAGGACCGCGCGTGGCGGGAGCGCGGGCAGCACCATGACGTTCACCGGCAGCGGCGACGCCGTGCAGAGCTTGCCAATCAGCTCCGCATCCGTAAGCCCGGGCACGAACAGACCGCTCGCACCGGCGGCGGCGTATGCGGCGGCGCGCTGCAGCGCGGCGTCGACGAGCACCGCATCGTGCCGGGTCGCATCCGCGTGCAGAAAGACATCGGTGCGCGCATTGATGAAGACCGGGATCGACATCCGGTCCGCGGCTGCGCGCGCGGCGCGGATGCGCGCGGCCTGATCCTGCGCCGAGTACAGCGAGTCGCCCCCGGGCACGCTGTCCTCGAGATTGCATCCGATCGCCCCGGCCCTGGTCGCGCGTGTGATGCTCTCGGAGACCGACGCGGGGCGAGCGCCGTAGCCCGACTCGAGGTCGATGGTCACCGGCAGGCCGACGGCGCGGACGATGCGCTCGAGGTTGCCGATCGCGAGATCGAGCGGCAGGGACTCGCCGTCCGGGTAGCCGTGCGCCGCGGCTACCGACCAGCTCCCGGTGGCGATCGCGCGCGCTCCACCGGCGGCGACCGCGCGGGCGCTGCCCGCATCCCAGGCGTTGAAGAGCACCAGCGGATCGCCGGCCACATGCAGGCGACGGAACTCGTCCGCGCGCGATCGTTGATCGTCCATCACCACTCCAGGGGCGTTACACGATCCCGGAAGTCTATCCCGTGCGCAGGCCCGTGCGCAGGCGCGGCACGCACTGGTCGAGGCGCCCCAGCAGGCTCTGAGCGGCCGCGAACCGTTCTTCGGGTTCCTGGAAATCGCCGGTGAACCGTAACCGGGTCGATCCCTCGAAACGCAGGGTCCGCCCGCTGCGCTGCACGAGCTGGATCAGCGACCCTGGGTCGACCTGCGTGTCGGCACCAAAGACCAGGGATCCCGACGTCGGCCCGACGTCGAGCCGCTCGACGCCGAGCGCCGTGGCGGCGACGCGCAGGCGCGCGATTCGTAGCAGGTTCTTCGCCGGTTCGGGCAGCAAGCCAAAGCGATCGACGATCTCGGTCTGCAGATCGTCCAGCTCGGCCGCGGATGCCACGCCGGATATCCGCTTGTACATCACCAGCCGCGCATGCACGTCGGGCAGGAAGGAGTCGGGCAGCAAGGCAGGCAGGTGCAGCTCGATCTCGGGACCGTGATGCAGCGGCCGTTCGAGCTCCGGCTGCCGCCCGTCACGCAGCGCGGCCACCGCGCGCTCGAGCAGATCCATGTACAGCGCGAAGCCGATCTCATGGATCTGTCCACTCTGTTCCTCGCCCAGTAACTCGCCGGCGCCGCGGATCTCGAGGTCGTGAGTCGCGAGCACGAATCCCGCCCCGAGGTCATCGAGCGATTCGATAGCCTCGAGGCGCTTGGCGGCATCGCCGGTCATGGCGTTGCGTGGCGGGGCGATCAGATACGCGTAGGCCTGGTGGTGCGAGCGGCCCACGCGTCCCCGCAGCTGGTGGAGCTGCGCGAGCCCGAACCGGTCCGCACGATCGATCACGATCGTGTTGGCAGTCGGGATATCGATGCCGCTTTCGATGATCGTCGTGCAGACCAGGACGTTGCTGCGGCGGTGATAGAAATCGAGCATCACCTGCTCGAGCTCGCGTTCGCGCATCTGGCCGTGTCCGATCACGATCCGCGCCTCGGGCAC
>DATJKD010000061.1:0-26762 GCA_035491795.1 Steroidobacteraceae bacterium
GGCGCAGGCGGGCTACGCCGAGTACCGCACGCACCTCGGGTGGATGGACCCCGTCAACGCCACGTTCGATTTCAACGACCACGCGCAGCGGCGTCTCAATGAGAGAGTGAAGGACGCGCTCGACCCGAACGGCATCTTTGCACCGGGTAAGCAGGGCGTGTGGCCCGCGGCGTACCGCGACCTGGCCGCGCGGCGGGATGCGACGTGAGGCAGGTGTGCTTCGTCGCCGCAATGACGATGGCCTCGGCATTGGCGGCTCCGCCGCCGCCCACGCTCACCGGTCCACTGCCCGGGCCGCCGCCCTACCAGATGCGCGCACCCCTGCCGGCAGGTGACCGGCTCGCCGGCGGCAAAGATGGGGCCGCGCTCTTTTCGAACCTCTGCGGCGCCTGTCATCTCGCGGGCGGCATGGGCACGAACCTGCTGACCAAGCAGCGCGTGATACTGGGTGAACCGCCGGAGAGCGGTTTGCTGGAAAACCGCCAGGACCTCACGCAGAACTACGTGAAGATCATCGTGCGTCGCGGCCGGATGGCCATGCCGAGCCTGACGCGGGTCGAGGTCACGGACGCCGAGCTCGATGCGATCGCGGTCTACCTCGGGAAAGCCGGGCCGTGAGCATCACGCGCCGTGCGATGCTGCAGGGGACGCTGGTGTCCGCTGCGACGCTTGCAACGGGAACGAGCGGTGCCATGGCAATGCCACCGCGTGCGCTGCTGGTCTATGACAGCCGCCTGCCGCAAAGCCGCGCATTGCGCAGCGCCCACGCCGGGCGCGTGCTCGACCTCGCGTACGAGCAAGTCAACCTGTGGCGCAACCTTCGCAACCTGCGCCCCGACGGCAGGGTGGTTGGGCTGACGTCCTGGAGCGATTACGTACAGGTGCGCTCCCTGCTCGAGGAGCGGCGGAGCCGCCTGCGCGCGGAAACGCGTTTTGGGAGACTTTTCTATTGGGAGATGGCGTGAAGCCAGCAGGCGGAGCTGATCCCGTGTATTCCACCCTCGACCACCCGCACCTCGAGTTCGCGTTCGAGTGCAGGCTCAAGTTCAGCCGTGTGCTCACCATCCCCGATGTCCACAACGGCGGCTTTCGCTCGGCGGTGCTGGTGGATGAGGGTACGTTCGAGGGTCCGCGGCTCCGCGGCCGCGCGGTGCCCCATTCCGGCGGCGACTATGCGCACTTCCGCGCCGATGACACGGCCGTGTTCGACGCGCGTTACCTGCTCGAGGTCGACGACGGCACGCTGATCTACATGCAGAACCGCGGCTTCCTGTGGGGGCGCGCCCCCGATGCGATGACCCGGCTCCGTGCCTGGGCCTTCGAGGGTGGCCCGCCCGTGCCGCACGAGGACTACTACCTGCGCGCGCAGCCCACTTTCGAAACACCGAAGGGCAGGCACGACTGGCTGACCCGCCACGTCTTCGTCGGCATCGGCGAGCGGCGACCGGATGGCAACTTCGTGCGCTATTTCGCGGTCACCTGACGAGCGCGCGGTTCGACGTACCCTCAGCCGTTCGCGCGCTCGGGCATTCTGGTGGAGCCGGGGCCGCGATTGATCGGCGCGACCGCCGCTCCCGCGCCTGCCCGCACGAACGGTTCGGGATCGCCGTCGCGCAGCTTCAGTCCGAACAGGCTGTGCATCCCGGGGTGGCGGCCGAGCCCACCGTAGAGGTCGAAGCCGCGGTCGAGCCAGTCGCGCAGCGGATCGTCCTCGGTCAGCGGCGGCGTCCTCGCGACCGACGCGGTCCACAGGAACGTGGCGAGCGCGGAAAAATCGGCGTAGTTGGGCGTATCGCCGCCCAGCCACGTGGTGTCGCGCAGCAGCTGGCGCAGCGGCTCGAGCTGGGGCGGCACCAGTGGCAGTCGATCCTCGCGGCCGGCCTGCACCTCCTCGAGCTTCTGCCCGCCTAGGAACCATTGCTCGCGGCTCCAGCGGACGTATTCCTGGTCCTGCGGCAGCGACAGGTCGTGATAGTCGAGGATGTAGCAGCGGAACCAGGGGCCGATCGCGGTGCGCCACAGCCAGCCATCGATGAATTTGGTGAGCACCTTCATGCCCGGCCCTTCGAACAGCATCGGCCGGTCGGGATATTTCTCGTCGAGATATTCGGCGATGACCCAGCTGTCGAGCACCCATTCGCCGTCATCGACGATCACCGGTACCCGTTCGGAATGCCCGCCGGTCCGCTCGAGGATGCCGGTAAAGCCGCCAGGCACGATGTCGATGTCGAAGCCCTTGTGCGCGAGCGCATACTTCGTGCGCCAAACGAAGGGGCTGATCGTGCAGCCCGACGCAAGCTGCAGATCATAGAGCGTGATCCGGTTGCTGTTGGCCATACGGCTCTCTCGGCAAGGGTGGTCCGAGCTCAGGCGGAGGCCTTCGGGCGCGGCGCGAGCGATTCCCGCTGGGACTTGAGGAACATCTCCTTCGCCGCCCGCCGATCATTGATGCGCGCGAGCCAGTCGATCAGGTGCGGTGTGTCCACCGCATTCACGACGTCGGGGAACCCCTTGTCCATGCCGTTGGCGATCGCAAAATTGCAGATGTCGGCGAGCGTGTAGTCGGGACCGGCAAGCCACGCGCTCTCCGCAAGCCGCGCTTCGAGCCGCGCGATCGACACGCGCACCTTGCGCATCTCCTCATCGAGCAGGTCCTTCGGGAAGCCCTTGCGGGCGTTCCGCCACTTGGTCACCTGCTCGGGGATCGGGATGCGCTTCATCTTCTCCTCGAACTCCTCGTCGCCGATCGATCGCGCCATCGGTCCGATCGCGCGCTCCCAGCCGATCGTGGAGACGCACCAGCAGAAATATTCATCCACCCACTTGGTCCAGATCCGCATCTGGGCGATGGCATAGGGATCGGTCGGCCGCAGCCGAGGCGCGTCCGGAAAGGCGTCTTCGAGATATTCGCAGATCACGGTCGATTCGGTGATGATCCGCCCGTCATGATCGAGGGCCGGCACCTGGCCGCGCGGATTGATCCTCTTGAACCAATCCTCGTGATGCTCGAACACCGCCGGATTCAGAAAGCGCGGCGTGAACGCAAGCCCCTTCTCGTATAGCGCGAGCAGCGGCTTCAACGAGTTGGCGCCGGGTCCGAAGCTGTACAGCGTCAGCATTGAAATCTCTCCAAACGTCGGCTACGCGTCCGGATCGGTCTTGGTGAACACGCGAGCCCGGTCGGCGGCCCACCTCTGCAGTGCCTCGGTCCGCTTGCGCGCGCCCTCGGGATCCGCCTCCAGCGGCGGCACCGCATCGACGATCTCGTCGAAATGCTTGCGCAGCATCTCCTTCGCCTCGGGATAGGGGATCACGTAGAGCTGCCCCGCTTCGATCGCGCGCTTGACATGCTCGGCCAGCTCGACCGGCTCCATGCCGTGGATGTGGATACTGTGCAGCGAGGCGATCGTCTCCTCGTTGGCGACATAGCCGCTCTCGCCGAAGCGTGCGGGGCGGATCCGCGTCGCCTCGGCGATGTTCGACTTGATGTTTGCCGGGCACACCACCGAGACGCCGATGCCATATTTGGCGAGCGAACCGTGATAACTCTCCATCAGGTTGATCACTGCCGCCTTGGCCGCCGAATAGGGCGCCGCGAGCGCGCTGCCCTGCAGCCCGCCCAGCGACGAGACCGTGACGATGTGCGCGGGCTTACCGGCCCTGATCATCCGGTTGACGAAGGTGACCATGCCATTGATCACGCCGCCGAGGTTGACGCCGATCAGCCAGTCGAAATCACCGTAGGTCGAGTTCTCGACCGGGCCGAAACTGTTGACGCCAGCCGTGTTGAACAGCAGCGTGGGCGGCGCGCCGAACACCGCCTCGACCTCGTCGGCGGCACGCTCATAGGCGTCGCGATCAGTGATGTCCAGCACGATGCCGTGTGCGGTGATGCCCTGGTCCCTCAACCGTGTAAGCGCATCGTCGACGGCTTCGGGCCGCACATCGGCGATCACGATCTTCGCGCCCGCCCGGCCGAACACCTCCGCCTGTCCGAATCCGGCACCCGAGGCGCCCCCGGTGATGAACGCGATCTGGTCTTTGAAGTCCTTCATTGTCGTCCCCTCGTTCGAGCATTCTGGGCGATGGCAGGCCACCTGAGTAGCGGATCCTGTCGAAAGGGACGCCGGAACGCGGCGCGGGAGCGGTCGTAGTCGGCGCGGTTCATGCTTTGACGTTGCGCAGAATATCTGCGTTGGCGTGGATCAACTCGCGCACCGAGCGCGCCAGGCGGCCGGTCACCCGCTGTACGTCGTCGGTGCAGACATCGAGGAAGCCCTCGCGGATCGCGCGCTCGAAGCTCACCATGTCGTCGCTATTCCACGGGATGCCCGAGACCGTCTGGTCGTCGACCGGTTCGCGTGGAATGCCGAGCGCGTCGAAATGCGCATACATTCCCGCGTCGTCGGTCTCGACCAGGCGGATCGGCCGACCCGTCAGCTCGGCGAGCATCGCCGCGACCTCGGCAAAGCTCTCGCGATTGGGGCCGGTCACGGGATAGGTCTTATTCTCGTGACCGTTCTCCGTCAGCACCGCGACGGCACAATTGACGCAGTCCTCGCGCCACACCATCGCCTCGCGACCGCCCTGGGTGCTCGTCAGCCACACGCCGGAGGCGATGAAGCCGGGACCGGCATTGAGGATCATCGCATCCGCGTAGTGCGCGTCGCGCAGGAAGGTAAAGGCCAGGCCGCTCGCGCGGATCAGGTTCTCCGTCTCGCGGTGATCGATGGCGACGATCGCGGGGTTAGCCGGCTCCACGTTTACGAAGCTCGTGTAGATGATGTGGCGGACGTCCGCCGCCTCGGCCGCGTCGATTGCCGCGCGGTGCTGACGCACGCGCGCCCCGACCCGCGTGCCCGAGATGAGCATGAGCTTGTCGGCGCCACGGAGGGCCGCCCGCAGGGATTCGGGCCGGTCGAAATCACCGTAACGTACCTCGCAGCCCGCCTGCGCACAGTCCGCGAGCCTGGCCGGCGTGCGCGTGATCAGGATCAGGTCGCGAGCGCGCCCCTGCCCGATAAGCTTCTCGGTGGCGAGGCGGCCGTAGCGGCCGGACGCCCCGGTCATCGCGATCCTGGTCATGCGTGACGGTTTACGCCGCCGCGGCGAGCTCGGCGGCGCTCACCCACCAGCCGTGCACCTGCGGGCGCAGTCGACGCGGGATGGCGACCCTGGCCACCGGACCGGCACCCACGTTGCCCGCATCGAGTATCCACACGGCGTGGCTGAAGTCCGACGGCCCGGTCTGATGGTCCACGACCATGACAAGCCACCCGTCGTGTCCAGGCTTCGATGACGGGATGTGGACGGGCTCGTTGAAGCACTGGCCCGGCGGCAGCGCGAGCGCCTGCGGCGGCTTGCCGGTGAAGTCGAGCCGCAGCAGCAGGTTGAACATGGCACCCACCGGTCCGCCCAGAACCGGCGGGCCCCGCATGTCCGGGTTCATGGTCAGCATCCAGGCGTGCGTGTACGGGCGGCCATGACGCGCGGCGGGAACAATCGGGAAATCCCCGGGCGGTCCGATCACCGTCTCGGTGACGGCATCGCTTCCGTTCTCCAGGTCGATAGTCCAGCGCGCAAGGCGACTGCCGGCTTCGGCGGGTGGCACGTTCAGACCCGAGGCCCGCTGGATGAACGGGAAGACATTGACGCTCGACAGACACTGGTCGAACTGGATGCGGCCGGCGTCGTCGTCGAAGGCGTTCATCATGTGGAAGCAGGAAACGCCCTTCGGTCCCCTGAACCAGCGCATTTCCGCGACATCGCCATAGCGCGGCATCACGCCTACCCAGCTGTCGCGGCCCATTTCGTGCACCCAGTGGTCGCCACCCGCTCGCACGCGCTCGGCATCGCAGGTGGTCGGGTAGATCGGGAACAGCGCATAACGCTCCGTGACGACGAAATCGTGCATCAGCGCGCAGTACGGCGCGTCGAACCACTGCTCGCGGATCAGGTTGCCCTGCTTGTCGGCGATGCAGTACGCGACCTTCGTCGACGCCAGGCCGTCGGCCTCGTAGCCGAAGAAGAACATCTCTCCCGTCTCCGCGTCGATTCGCACGTGCGCCGTCATCGTTTCGGACCTGAGCCTGCCGCTGAAGTCGTAACGACCCAGGGTCTCGAGCGAGCGCGGATCGATGCGGTACGGGCGACCGTCTTCCTTGGTCATCAGCAGGCGCCCGGCGTGCCAGACAGGCGTGGTGTTGGCGACCGTGCGGTCTACGCCCTTTGCGTCAGGCTGATCGGTGAATGGATTGCGGTACTTGCCGAACAGCGCGCGCCCCGCCGCGACCTCCACCCGGTGGCGCGCAGTTTGAACATATCGGATGGCAAAGCCCGCCGTGCCCCCTGTGAGCCGGACGGCCGACACCATGCCATCGCCCGAGAGGATGGCGCCGCCGTCCTCCACGAAGGGCGGGAAGGCCGGGTCAGGCACGGCCCGGAAGAAGACGCCCTCGACGTCCGGGGGGATGCGGCCCTCGACGGCGAGTGAGCCGATCTCGTACTCCTCGCCGAGCGGCGTATTCAGTCCGATGTATTCGGGCGTGTCCGGGAACCGTCTCATCGCCGCTCCAAACTCTAACATTTGTTAGCAAGATGATGCAGGCCAGGGCCGGGATTGGCAAGGCGCCTCGGCCGGACCACGGGCGGCGGGTCAGGGTGAGTTTCGACCGCTATTGTCCCGCCACTATCCGCATCAGCTGCCCTGTTAACCAGCCCCCGTAGGTTCCGAGCGCAAAGCCGAGCAGGGCGAGCAGCACGCCCACGGGAGCAAGCGCCGGATGAAACGCCGCCGCGACCACCGGCGTGCTCACGGCCCCGCCGATGTTCGCCTGGCTGCCGACGGCGAGGCAGAACATTGGTGCGCGGAGCCACCGTGCGGCGGCATAGATCACCGCGCCGTGGATCACGATCCAGGTGAGCCCGAGTCCGAAGAGCGCTGGATCTGTCGCGACCGCTCTCAGGTTCATCTGCATGCCGATCGAGGCGATCAGCACGTAGAGCAGCAGGGAGCCCACGCGCGAGGCCCCGACGAGTTCGAGGCGCCGGACTCGTGTGAACGACAGCGCCAGACCGGCGGTTGTCGCCATCAGGATAATCCAGAAGAACTCCGAAGCGAGGGAGGCTCGCTCGGCCCAGGCGATGCCGGTGAACGTACCTGCCAGCGGCCCGGCCAATGCGTGCGATAGGCCCATTGCCCCGAAAGCCACCGCGATGATGTACATGAGGTCGGCGAGCCGCGGCACACGCGGTTGCACGGTTTCGAATTCCGCCACGTGCTCGTGAAGGGTCGCGAGCACCGCGGTGTCGGCGCCGAGGCGGGCGTCGAGGCGCGCATGGTTGGCGGCCACCCACAGCAGCAGCGCGAGCCACAGGTTCCCGATGATCACGTCGACCGCTACCATCGTTCCGAACAGGTTGGCGTCGATCACGAAAATGTCCTTCAAGGCCGCCTGGGTCGCGCTGCCGCCGATCCAGCTCCCGGCAACACCGGCGAGCCCACGCCACACATCGCCATCGACTACCTCGGGCGTGAGCACTTGCCAGAGCGCGAGCGCCACCGGGCCGCCGATGATCACGCCAGCAGTGCCTGCCAGGAACACCGCGAGGAGCTTGGGTCCCAAGCGCAGGATGCCCTTCACGTCGGTGGCAAGCGTCAGCAGCACGAGCGTCGCCGGAAGCAGGTAGCGCGACACGACCGGGTAGATCTGCGAGGTGCTGCCGTCAATGAGGCCGAGGGTGTTGTAGAGCGCGGGCATCGCGTAGCAGAGGAGCAGCGCGGGTACGATGCGGTAGAGGCGTCGCCAGAAGGGATGCGGCGATTCCGTCGTCCAGAAAATCGCGCCGAGCGTCGCGGCGAGCAGCCCGACCACGACCGCGTCGTTTTGGATGAGCGCAGCGTCCGTCATTGCCTCGCCCGGACGCGCGCAGGCCGCGTCAGCGGATGTAGCCCAGGCTCTCGAGCTTCACGAGGATCCGGTGCGCTGCCAGGTCCGGCGACAGGCTCCGCGTGTCGATGCGCATCTCCGGGTTCTGCGGCTCCTCGTACGGATCGCTGATGCCGGTGAACTCCTTGAGCGTCCCCGCGCGGGCCTTCGCATAGAGACCCTTCCGATCGCGCGTCTCGCAGACTTCGAGCGGGGTGGCGACGTGGATCTCGACGAACCCGCCGGACTCTTCCACCATCTCGCGCACCTGCCGGCGCGTCGCGGCGTAGGGCGCGATCGGCGCGCAGATCGCCACGCCGCCGTACTTGGCGATCTCGGAGGCGACGTAGCCGATCCTGAGAATATTGATGTCGCGGTGCTCGCGCGAGAAGCCGAGCTCGCTGGAAAGGTGCTTACGCACCATGTCGCCGTCGAGCAGGGTCACGCGCCGGCTACCGATCTCCAGCAGCTTGACGAGGAGCGCATTGGCGATCGTCGACTTCCCGGAGCCCGACAGCCCGGTGAAGAAGACGGTGAATCCCTGCTTGTGCTTCGGTGGATGCGCCTTGCGGAGCTCCGCGATGATTTCGGGGTAGGAGAACCACTCCGGGATCTCGAGTCCCTCGCGCAGCCGGCGCCGGAACTCGGTGCCCGACACCTGCAGCGGGGTCATGCCCGGCGTGATCTCGTCCTCGGGCAGGAACTGCGCCTTCTGCTCCACGTACACCATCTCTCGGAAGGGCACCATCGTGACCTCGATCTCCTTCTCGTACTCGCGGAGCAGCCGCTGCGCGGCATATGGGTCGTAGTAGGCGTCGCCATTCCGCGCGTTGCCCGGCCCGGCGTGATCGCGGCCCACGATCAGGTGCGTGCACCCGTAGTTCTTGCGGATGATCGCGTGCCAGAGCGCCTCCTTGGGCCCCGCCATGCGCATCGCAAGGTTGAGCAGGCTCAACGCGGTCGTCTGATCCGGGTAGTGCGCCAGCATGTGCTCGTAGCAGCGCACCCGCGTGTAGTGATCGATGTCGCCCGGGCGCGTCATGCCGACCACGGGGTGCAGCAGCAGGTTTGCTTCGCACTCGCGCGCGGCGCGGAAGGTGAGCTCCTGGTGCGCGCGGTGCATGGGGTTACGGGTCTGGAACGCGACGACCTTGCGCCAGCCCTGCTTCCGAAACCGCCCGCGCAGTTCCGCCGGCGAATCACGCAGCAGCTTGAAGTCGTAATGCATCGGCGGCTCGACGCCGCGCAGCTTCCCGCCCACGTAGACCGGTCCGGCGCGATGCTTGAGGAAATAGACCCCGGGGTGATGCTCGTCTTCGGTGCCGAAGACGCTCTGCGCCTCGACGGTCTTGTCGGGCTCCCAGCGGTCGCCGACCTCCATGGTGGCGATCAGCACGCCCTCCGGATCGCGGAGCGCGATGTGATCGCCATCCTTGAGCCCGGCGGCGAAGTCGCGGCTCACATCGAGGTTGATCGGGATCGGCCAGACGACGCCCGAGGGCAGCCGCATGTCCTTCAACACCGCCTCGTATTCGCTGCGATTGAGATACCCGTCGAGCGGCGAGAAGGCGCCGTTCAGCAACAGCTCGAGGTCGCAGAGCTGCCGCGCGCTCAGGTTCCAGTTGGGGTAGTCGCGCGCCGCGGCCTTTTCCTTCTCGGCGGCCGACTCGGTGAGATAGAGCTCCTTCAGCGTGCCGCCGTGCGGCTCTTTGTATGCCCCCATCGATCCCCCGTCCTGCAGCATTCCGGTGCGACCTCGCCATAATAGCTGGCGGGCACGCGTGTCTTCCCGGCGAAGTGTTACGGCCCCGAACCCGAGGCAGGCCTCATGAACATAATCACGCGGAGTGCGCCGTGAACAGTGGTCTTCCGTGCCTTCTCTTCTGCGTTCTCCTCTCCAGCGGCCCCCGCGCGCTCGCCGAGCAGCCGGCGGCTCCCCGACCCGTGCCGGGGCACGCGCGCCTTGGATACTTCGTGGGCACCTGGCACACCGAGGGCGAGTTCAAGCCGGGCCCGATGGGGCCAGGCGGCAGGATGACGGCCACTGAGACCTGCGAGTGGTTCGAGGGAGGGTTCTCCATCGTCTGTCACTCCGAGGGCAAGTTTCCCGCGGGCCCGAACCGCAGCATCGGCCTCCTGGGCTACAGCGCCGAAGACGGCAAGTACACCTATTACGGAGCCGACAATTCCGGCATGACGATGACCACGGTCTCGCGCGGCACGGTGCAGGGCGACACGTGGACCTACGAGGACGAAAGCACGATGGGCGGCCGCCTGATCCGGACGCGCGTCACGATGAAGGAACTGTCGCCGACGTCGTACACGTTCCGGATGGAAGCGCTGGGCGCGGACGGCACGTGGCCGCTCATCGAGAGCAGGGCGACGAAGGTCCGCCCCGAGTAGCGCTGCGGGCGGGGACCGCACGACCGCGGCTATGCCGCGCCGCGCTCCTTCTTCCGGGCGCGCGACATGTTCAGGGCCACGTCCTCGATCATGTCCTCCTGGCCGCCGACGGTCTTCTGCCGTCCGAGCTCGACCAGGATGTCGGCCGAGGGCACGCCGTACTTGGCGCCTGCGCGCTTGGCGTGCAGCAGGAACGACGAATACACGCCGGCGTAGCCCAGGATCAGCGAGTCGCGGTCGACGCGGATCGGCTGGTCCATCATGGGCACGACGATGTCCTCGGCGACGTCCATCAGCTTGAAGACGTCGATGCCGGTGTGCACGCCCATGCGGTCGAGCACCGCGTTGAATACCTCGAGCGGCGTGTTGCCCGCCCCGGCACCGAGACCGGCTACCGAGCCGTCGATCCGGCCGGCGCCTGCCTCGATCGCCGCCAGCGAGTTCGCGATGCCGAGCGCCATGTTGTGATGGCCGTGAAAGCCGATCTCGGTCGCGGGCGAGAGCTTCTCGCGCAGCAGGCCGATCCGCGCCGTGACGTCGTCGGGCAGCATGTAGCCGGCGGAATCCGTGCAGTAGATGCAGTTCGCGCCGTAGCTCTCCATCAGCTTCGCCTGCGCGAGGAGCTCAGGCGGCTCGACCATGTGCGCCATCATCAGGAAGCCGACAGTGTCGAGACCGAGCTCGCGCGAGCGCGAGATGTGCTGCTCGGAGACGTCGGCTTCGGTGCAGTGCGTCGCGACGCGGACCGTTGCGACCCCGCAGTCCTTGGCGAGATGCAGATGCTCGACCGTGCCGATGCCCGGGATGAGGAGCGCCGAGACCTTCGCGTTGCGGAGCTTGGGGATCACGCCGCGCAGGTATTCCTCGTCGCTGTGCGACGGAAAGCCGTAGTTGACCGAAGCGCCGCCGAGCCCGTCGCCGTGCGTGATTTCGATCAGCGGCACGCCGGCCGCGTCGAGCGCAGTCGCCACCGCGACCATCTGCTCGAGCGAGATGCGGTGCGCCTTGGCGTGCATGCCGTCGCGCAGGCACATGTCGTGCAGCACGACCTTCTTTCCCTTGAGATTCATGTAGGTGTCCCGGCCTCAGGCGGCCGTGGGTTGTGGAACGAAGCGGCCCGCGGCGATCTCCTCGGCGATCATCTCGCCGGTGCGCAGCGCCGCCGCCGTCATGATGTCTAGATTGCCGGCGTATTTCGGCAGGTAATCGCCCAGCCCCTCGACCTCGAGGTAGATCGACACCCGCTTGCCGTCGAAGACCGGTCCGTTTTTGAGCCGGTAGCCTGGCACGTATTTCTGCACCTCGCGGATCATCGCGTGCACCGAGGCGGTGATCCTCGCCTCGTCGGGCGCGCCCTCGGTGAGGCAGTGCACTGTGTCGCGCATGATGAGCGGCGGCTCGGCGGGATTCAGGATGATGATCGCCTTGCCGCGCTTCGCCCCGCCCACTTTCTCGATGCCGTGAGCAGTCGTGCGGGTGAACTCGTCGATGTTCCTGCGGGTCCCCGGACCGGCGGACTTCGAGGAGACGGTCGCGACGATCTCGCCGTAGGCGACGGGCTGCACGCGGCTCACCGCCGCGACCATCGGGATGGTCGCCTGGCCGCCGCAGCTCACCATGTTGACGTTCATCTCGCGCTTGCCGACCTGCTCGGCGAGGTTGACCGGCGGTACGCAGTAGGGGCCGATGGCCGCGGGCGTGAGGTCGACCACCACCACACCGCGCGCCTGGAGCTTGCGTGCGTTCTCGGCATGCACGTACGCCGAGGTCGCATCGAAGGCGATGCGGACGTCGTCGGCCGCGATGTGCGGCAGGAGTCCGTCGATGCCGTGGGCCGTCGTCTTGAGGCCCCTCTCGCGGGCCATCGCGAGACCCTCGGACTTCTCATCGATACCGACCATCCAGACCGGACGGATCCACTCGCTGCGGAGCGCCTTATATAAGAGATCGGTGCCGATGTTGCCGGACCCGACCAGCGCCGCGTTTACCTTCGCTCCCATCTCAGCTCCATTGTCGCCCGCCGCCGCTGCAGTCTGCGCGCCGCTGTTCAACGCAATACGTTGTAAATCGCTTCGAATTTATATTGAATGCGTAGTCCCCGCAATCGTCCGTTACGAGTAGTCAAAATTCGCCGGGCGCGCCGGCGCTGGAGATCTTAAATGTCCCAGAACGAAATGCTCGCCGCCATGTTCGCGGCGCAGAAAGGCCCAGTGAGCGCCGAGCGCATGCGGGCGGCCATGGATGCGTATTTCGAGACCTGGCGGCGCAACGACATCGACGCGCGGCTCAAGCTCTTCATCGAGGAGCCCGTGGTCGAGGACCCGGTCGGCACGCCGGCGTATCGCGGCCGAGAGGCGGTGCGTGGCTTCTGGAAGCAGGCAGCGTGGCCGGGCGTCGAGTTCAACGCGACCTTGCACAAGCTCATCGTCTGCGGCCGCGAGGCGCTCGCGCATTTCACGATCCGGCTGGTCGGCGCCGGCCGGCCGACGATGAGCATCGAGGTGCACGAGATCGTGCGCTTCGCCGACGATGGGCGCATCGCGGAGCTGCGCGCGTTCTGGAACGAGAGCAACCTCGGCCTCGAGAGCTGAGCCGTGACAGACGCGGCGGCGCGCAACGCGCCGCGCGCAGCCGCGCGGTGCGTCACTCCGGCAGCGCGAAGGCGACTACCGCGTCGCCCAGCGTCGTGCCGAGATACTTGTGGCCGCCCGCGGCGATCACGACGTACTGCCGTCCGTCCGGCCGCACGCGATAGGTCATCGGCGTCGCCTGCGGACCGGCCGGCAACCGGCCCTTCCACAGCTCCTTGCCGCTCCGCAGGTCGAAGGCGCGCAGGAAGTTGTCGGTCGCGGCGCCGATGAACACGAGCCCGGAGGCCGTGATCACCGGGCCGCCGAGGTTCGGTACACCGAGCTCGAACCAGAAGGGGAACGGCGCGAGATCGCGCGTGGTACCGAGCGGCACTTCCCAAAGCCGCTTGCGTGACTTGAGGTCGATCGCGACGAGCGCGCCCCAGGGTGGGCGATTGCATGGCGCGCCGAGCGGCGACAGCATCGGCTCCATCTGCACCGCATACGGCGTCTTGAGCGCGGGGATCATGAATTCCCCTTTGGCCATGCGCGCATCGGCATCCTCGCGCGGGATGAGCCGTACCGTGGTCGCGACGTTGTTGCGATTGACGACCAGCACCCCGCGCGCCTCGTCGATCGCCGCGCTGCCCCAGTTCATCGCGCCCATGAAGGACGGCAGCTGCAGCGTGCCCTCGAGCGTGGGTGGCGTGAATATTCCGTCGTGGTGAAGCTCGCGGAACTGCGCGCGGCACTTGCCGCGGTCCCAGGGCGTAAAGCCCCACATGTCGTCCTCGGTGATCCGGTCCGGGCGTAACAGGAACGCCTCGTCTACTGGGAACGGCTGCGTCGGGGCGGGGATCTCACCCGCGACCACCGTCTGCGGCACGGCGCGTTCCTCGACCGGGAACAGCGGCTCGCCGGTGACGCGGTTCAGCACGAACAGGTGACCCTGCTTGGTCGGCTGCGCGAGCGCGGGTACGTTGCCGGCCGGCGTCGGCAGGTCGAAGAGCACCGGCTGCGCCGGGACGTCGTAGTCCCAGATGTCGTGATGCACGGTCTGGAAGTGCCAGACGACCTTGCCTGTGGCCGCATTGAGCGCCACGACCGAGCTCGAGTAGTAGTCGAGCCCGTCGCGCAACCCACCAAAGAAATCGGGCGACGTGTTGCCGGTCGGTACGTACACCAGCCCGCGCTCGACATCGGCCGACATCACGCTCCATGTGTTCGTTGTCCCGGAGACGTACAGCTCGCCGGCCTCGGTTGCGACCTTTTCCGGCCTCCCCGGCGGAACCGGATTCCATGACCAGACCAGCGCGCCGGTGTCGACGTCGAATGCGCGGATCAAGCCGGCGGGAATGTCGAGACGCACATTGTCCGCGACGCGCCCGCCGATGATCAGGTTGCGACCGACGATGACCGGCGGCGAGGAGACGCCGTACTCGCCCGGCTTGAACTCGCCGCGACCGCTCGCGAGGTCGATTTCTCCACCGCCGCCAAAGGCGGCGCATGGCTTGCCGGTCGCGGCATCGAGCGACAGCAGCCTCGCATCCTGCGTTCCCATGAAGATGCGCGCGGCGCAGGCGCTGCCGGCTGGTGCGTTCGCGTCGCGGAAATAGGTCACGCCGCGACAGGTGAGCAGTGTCTGGCCTTCGAGCCGGATCTTCGGATCGTGAGTCCAGAGCTCGCCACCGGTTTCCGGATCGAGCGCCACGACCTTATTGGTCGACGAGCACAGGAACATCCGTCCGTCCGCCACGATCGGTGTCGCCTCGAGCGCCGGCATCAGCAGGCCCTGGATCTTTGGCAGACCGCCGATGCGATACATCCACGCGATCTCGAGATCGCCGACGTTTGCGGGCGTGATCTGCGTGAGGGGCGAATATCGAAGCCCTGCCTGCGACTGCCCGTAATGCGGCCACTCCGAAACGGGCTCCGAGTCATTCTTCGGGCGCTCGGCGCAGGCGCCAAGCAGGCACACCGCAGCCGCAAACGCGCGCCGCCCCCGATAGTTCATCCCGTCCCCTCGATTCGCATTTGCGTAGTCTGGGGCTCTGATAATAACGAGATTCGCTTGCCAACGCGCGTAAAAGTTCCTAATCTCGCAGCAAATCGGACCCTGAGTCTTGCATCTGCTGCGGGCCGCGGCTCGAAGATTTCACCACCCTCACGCACCAACTGTCAGGGGCGCACATGGCTGTCGCATCGCTGGGCTACATAAGGATCGAGGCAACAGATCTCTCCGCCTGGCAACGTTTCGGTTCCGACGTGCTCGGCTTCGCGATAGGCTCCAATGCGCCGTCGGACACGCTCTGGCTGCGGTTCGACGGCCGGCCGTTTCGCCTCGCCATCAGTCGCGGCGGGCACGACCGGTACCTCGCTGCGGGCTGGGAATTCGCGAGCCAGGTCGACTACGAGCAATGCCTCGCGCGGCTCGAGGGCGGCGGTGTCGCGGTCAAGCGCGGCTCGGACAAGGACGCGGCCGCGCGTTGCGTACGCGCGGTGGCTTATTGCGCCGACCCCGACGGCAACCGCCTCGAGCTTTATCACGGCCGATCGCTCGATTACGCGCCGTTCGTGTCGCCGGCCGGTGTGTCCGGTTTTGTCGCGGGGCGGCAGGGACTCGGTCACGTGGTGTTGCCCGCGCCCGGGGTCGAGGCGACGCGCACGTTCTATATGAACCTGCTCGGCTTCGGGCTCACCGACGAGATGCATTTTCACTTCTCGCCCGAGCCTGAGGATCCCGGCCTGCACCTGTATTTCCTGCACGCGGACAATCCGCGCCACCACAGCCTGGCGCTCTTCGAGGCGCCGCACCCGGCGGGGCTCGTCCACATGATGGTCCAGGTGGCGACGCTAGACGACGTCGGCCGCGCGCTCGATCGCGTCCAGGCCGCGGGTTACCACGTTTCCTCGAAGCTCGGGCGCCACTCGAACGACGAGATGGTGTCATTCTATGTGCTGTCGCCCGGCGGCTTTGACGTTGAGTACGGCTGGGGCGCGATCGAACCCGACTGGAAGACCCACGTGCCGACGACGAGTCTCGTGCCGGATCTCTGGGGTCATCAATGGTCGCCGCCGCCGGCGAAGACCTGATCGCGGACGCGCGATGCTCGACAAGCGCATGACTCCGGCTGAGATCGTCGGCCGTCTCGAGGACGGCATGACGATCGGCATAGGCGGCTGGGCGACGCGGCGCAAGCCGATGGCGCTCGTCCGCGAGATCCTGCGCTCGCCGCTGAAGGATCTGACCGTGGTCTCCTACGGCGGGCCCGACGTCGGACTGCTGTGCGCCGCAGGGAAGATCCGGCGGCTGATCTTTGGCTTCGTGTCGCTTGACGTCCTGCCGCTCGATGCGCATTTTCGGGCGGCGCGCCAGGCCGGCGCGATCGAGTGCACCGAGTACGACGAGGGCATGGTGCTGCTCGGGTTGCGCGCGGCGGGGATGCGCCTGCCGTTTCTCCCGACGCGTAGCGGGCTCGCCACGGACGTGCTGCGGGTCAACCCCTCGTTGCGGACGATCCGCTCGCCATACGAGGACGGCGAGGAGCTGCTCGCGGTGCCGGCGATCGAGCTCGATGCCGCGTTGCTGCACGTCACCGAGGCGGACCAGCTCGGCAACAGCGTGATCCTGAGCCCGGATCCGTTCTTCGACGACCTCTTCGCCCGCGCGGCGCGTGCGTGCTACCTCACCTGCGAGCGGCTGCTTCCGACCGACGAGATCTGCAGCCGTGAGAAGGCGCGTTACAACCCCTTCGAGCGCAGCGTGGTCACCGGCGTCGCCCACGTGCCGTACGGCGCACACCCGACCGCGAGCACGCCCGACTACGGTATCGATGTCGCACACCTCAAGGAGTACTCGGAGGCCAGCGGCGACGCATGGCCCGGCTACCGCGCCAAGTACGTCGACCTGGCCGATCACGCGGCCTACCTCGCCGCGGTCGGCGGCGCGGCGCGGCTCGATGCCATCCCTGCGCCGGTGTTCTAAAGGACGGGAGCGAATCGTGCAGGACTACACGCTCGCGGAGCTATGCATCGTTGCCGCTGCCCAGGCGTGGCGCAACGACGGCGAGGTGCTCGCGAGCGGGATCGGACTGCTGCCGCGGCTTGCTGCATCGCTCGCGAAGCTGACCTTGAATCCCGCGCTCCTGATGACCGATTCCGAGTGCATGCTGGTTTCGGAGCCCGTCCCGGTCGGCCCCCGGAAAAATGGCTCCGAACCAGTTTTCGAGGGATGGATGCCGTACGCGCGCACCTTCGACCTGCTGTGGGGCGGCCGCCGCCATGCGATGGTCGGCCCCGTGCAGATCGATCGCTACGGGCAGAGCAACATCAGCTTCGTCGGTGAGTACGCGCGCCCGAAGTCGGCGTTTCTCGGCGTGCGCGGCTTCCCGGGCAACACCATCAACCACGCAAACAGCATGTTCGTGCCGAACCACAGCACGCGTGTGTTCGTCGCGGCGGAGGTCGATATGGTCGGTGGCGTGGGCTACAACGCGGCGCGTTGGCCCGGCGGCCGCAAGCCCGCCGGTCTCGACCTGCGCATCATCGTCACTGATCTTGCCGTGCTCGACTTCGAAGGTCCCGACCACCAGATCCGCGTCGCCTCGCTCCACCCCGGCATCGCGTTCGAGCAGGTGCAGGAGAACACCGGGTTTCCCCTTGCGCGTCCCAGGACGATCCCCGCGACCGTGGCGCCGACCGCGGTCGAGCTCGACCTCATCCGTCGCATGCTCGACCCGCACGACCTGCGCGCGACCGTATTCAAGGGCAATCCGCCGGGCGACCGCGCGGGGCGGTCGTGAGCACGCTCGCCCTGCGCACGGCGGCCTGCGAGGCCCTGGGCGCGCGTTATCCGATCGTGCAGACCGCAATGGGCTACGTTGCGACACCCGAACTCGTCGCCGCGTCCTGCAACGCAGGGGCCTTTGGCATTCTTGCCTGCGCGACACTCGCGGCGCCCGAGGTCGCACCCGCGATCGATCGCGTGCGCGCGCTCACCGACCGCCCGTTCGGCGTCAATTTCCACATGTTCCAGCCCGGTGCGGCGCAGATCGTCGACACGATCCTCGAGAAACGTGTGCGCGTGGTGAGCTTCGGGCGCGGACCGGACGCGGCGATGATCGCCAGGTTCCGCGCCGCCGGGCTCATCTGCATCGCTTCGGTCGGCGCGTTGCGGCACGCTCAGAAATCCGCCGACCTGGGCGCCGACATGCTGATCGTGCAGGGCGGCGAGGGCGGCGGGCACACGGGCTCGGTCGCGACCACCGTGCTCCTGCCGCAGGTGCTCGACGCCGTAAAGATACCGGTATTCGCCGCGGGTGGCTTCGCCGACGGGCGCGGGCTCGCCGCCGCGCTCGCCTGTGGCGCCGCCGGGGTCGCCATGGGCACGCGCTTTTTGATGACGCGCGAATCCCCGGTGCCCGATGCGACCAAAGCGCGCTACGTCAAGGCCGGGCTCGACGACGTGTTCGTGACGACCAGGCTCGATGGCATTCCGCACCGGATGCTCCGCAATGAGCTCGCGGCGCGGATCGAGCGCTCGAGCGGCGCCGGCGTGCTCGTGACCGCGCTGCGCAACGCTTTCGAGCTCAAGCGCCTCACCGGCGCTTCCTTAAGCGAGATGCTCAGGTCCGCGCGCGCCATGGCACGCTCGGGCGAGATGAGCCTGGGCCAGGCGCTGCTCGCCGCCAACTCTCCCGTGCTGCTGCAGCGGGCCGTCGTACAGGGACACCCCGCGGAGGGCATCATGGCGAGCGGACAGGTCGCGGGCCGGCTCGGCGACCTGCCGAGCTGCGCGGAGCTCATCGAGCGCATCGTGCGCGAGGCGGAGGCTCGTCTCGAGACGGCCTGCGCGCTGCTCCCGCGGGAGTGAGCCCAACACGGGGAGATGAGTCGTGCCAATACGAACCGAAACACGCGACGCTGTCGGCGAGATCGTCCTCGATCATCCGCCCGTCAACGCGCTCGATAGCGCGGGCTGGAACGAGCTCGCGGCCGCAATCGAGCGGATGGGTTGCGACCCCGCGCACCGCTGTCTGCTGATCCGCGGCGAGGGCCGCGGGTTCTGCGCCGGGGTCGACATCAAGGAGATGCAGAAGCATCCCGAGCGCATCGTGGCGCTGAACCGCGGCAACTACCTGAGCTTCCGCGCCGTGCGTGCCGCCGAGGTTCCGGTGATCACCGCGGTTCACGGATTCGTCATCGGCGGCGGCATCGGTCTCTCGGGAGCGAGCGATGTGATCATCGCGGCGGACGATGCGTACTTCTCGCTGCCGGAGATCGATCGCGGCGCAATGGGCGGCGCGGCGCACATGATGCGGATGTTGCCGCTGCACAAGGTCCGCGCGCTCTTCTTCACGGGCGGCAACCTGGCCGTAGCCGAAGCGTACCGCCTGGGCGCGGTTGAGAAGGTCGTGCCGCGTGATCGGCTCCTCGAGGAGGCTCGATCCTTCGCCGCGGTGATCGCCGGCAAGAGCCGCAAGGCGCTCGTGCTCGCGAAGCAGGCGTTGAACGGTATCGAGGCCACGGACGTCGACCGCATGTACCGCTACGAGCAGGGCTTCACGCTCGAGATGTACATGAACGCCGATTCGCAGACGGCGCGCGACGCCTTCGTGGCGACCGGCGACAAGGCGAAGTTCTGACGCGGGCGGCCGGATGGCGATCGCGCTCCATTACACCGACGCGCAGCGCGCCTTCCGCGCCGAGGTGCGCGCCTGGATGGCGGCCAACGTGCCGCGCGAGCCGCTCGAGACGCTCGAGTCGGCGCGCGGCTTCGCGGCGCATCGCGAGTGGGAACGCACGCTCGCGCGCGGTCGCTGGGGGATGGTGACCTGGCCCGAGGAATACGGTGGGCGCGGCTGCGACCTGATCGAGTGGCTGGTCTTCGAGGAGGAGTACTACCGGGCGCAGGCGCCCGCTCGCGCCAACCAGAACGGCATCTTCCTGCTCGGGCCAACGCTGATGGAGTTCGGCACGCCCGAGCAAAAGGCGCGCTTCCTGCCACGGATGGCGGCGGGTGAGGAGATGTGGGCGCAGGCCTGGTCCGAGCCGCAGGCGGGCTCGGATCTCGCGGCACTGCGCGCCACTGCTCTGCGCGACGGCGACGAGTATGTGCTGCGCGGTCACAAGATCTGGTCCTCGCGCGCGGCCTACGCGGATTGGGGCTTTGGCATGTTCCGCACCGACCCGGCGTCGGAGCGGCATCGCGGCATCTCGTTCATCCTGTTTCCACTCGACCTGCCCGGTGTGCGCGTACGCGGCATCCCGCAGATCCACGGCGAGACGGGTTTCGCCGAGATCTTCTTCGAGGGTGCGCGCGTCCCGGTTGCAAACCGGCTCGGCGCCGAGGGCGCGGGCTGGCAGATCGCGATGGCGACCGCCGGCTTCGAGCGCGGACTGATGCTGCGCAGCCCCGCCCGCTTCCAGGCGACGGCGGAGCGCCTCGTCGAGCTCTACCGTCAGCATGCCGCGGAGCTCGACCCGGTGATCGCCGGACAGGTCGCGCAGGCGTGGATGGACGCACAGGCGTACGCGCTAAACACCTACATGACCGCCTCGCGCCTGATCGCCGGCGGCACGATCGGTGTAGAGGCGAGCCTCAACAAGATCTTCTGGTCGGAGCTCGATCTCGCGATGCACGACTGCGCGATGCGCATCCTCGGCTGCCGCGCGCAGCTGCTGCCGCAGGCGGCGGACGCCGGGGACGTCGGAGCCTGGCTCGAGGGCTACATGTTCTCGCTCGCAGGCCCGATCTATGCCGGCACGAACGAGATCCAGCGCAACATCATCGCGGAGCGGCTGATGAAGCTGCCGCGGGCCTGAGGGGCGGGCGTGGATTTCACCTTCAGCGACGAGCAACGGATGATGGCGGCCTCGACGCGCGAGCTGCTGGCCGATATCTGCTCGCCCGCGGTACTGCGCGCCCTGGCGGAGGGTCGCGACGCCAGCGGCGCCGCGCGCTGGGAGCGTTACTGCGAGCTCGGGTTGCCGGGACTGCTCGCGCCGGAGTCGGCTGGCGGGGTAGGACTCTCCAACATCGATTTTGTACTGATCGCCGAGGAGCTCGGTCGTGCGGCGGTCCCGGACGCGCTGGTCGAGCATGCGGCGGTCGGCGTCCCGCTCCTCGCCGAGTTTGCCGGCGAGCCGCGTGTGCAACCGGTGCTTGAGGCAGCCGCAGCTGGAACCGGGCGCGTGGCGGTTGCATTGCCGCAGGAGCCATTCGTTGCCGGAGCCGGCGAGGCCAACTGGCTGGTGGTCGTCGCCGGCGGCGAACTGCACCTCGTGCCGCCATCCGAGGTGCGGCTCGTCGAGCAGCCGGCGAATGATCGCCTGCGGCGATTGCACCGCGTCGACTACTCGCCCGGACCGGCTACTCGGATCGCCACGGGTGCCGCAGTGCGGGATGCCTGTTCGCGCGCGGTCGATCGCGGCGCGCTGTACGCCGCGGCCCAGTGTCTTGGCGTCGCCGAACGGATGCTCGAGATCGCTGTGGCGTATGCGAGCGATCGCAAGCAATTCGGCCACGCGATCGGCGCCTACCAGGGGCTCAAGCACCAGTTCGCGAGTGCGCAGGTCAAGGTCGAGTTCGCGCGCCCGGTCGTCTACGCCGCCGCCGCGTCGCTCGGGGAATCGGGTGAGAAGATGCCGGTGGCGGTGTCGCACGCCAAGCTCGCAGCGGTCGCGGCGGCGGACGCCTGCGCGCGGATCGCCATGCAGGCGCACGGCGCGATGGGTTACTCATGGGAGGTCGATCTGCACTTCTACATGAAGCGCGCGTGGGCGCTCGCGGGCGCCTGGGGCGACGGCAACTTCCACGCGCGCCGGGTCCAGGCGGCGCTCTGGTCGGGTGCGCAGCCGCTCGGTCCGGCGCACACGTTTGCGGCAACGGAGGGTTGAGATGGCGGAGGCGTACATCGTCGAGGCGGTACGGACACCGGTCGGCAAGAAGAAGGGCGGGCTCGCCGCCGTTCACCCGGCCGACCTTGGCGGCTTCGCGCTCAGGGCGCTCATTGAGCGCAGCCGCGTCGACCCCGCGGCGGTCGAGGACGTGGTCTTTGGCGCGGTCGACGCGATCGGTCCGCTCGCGGGCGACATCGCGCGCACCTGCTGGCTGGTGGCGGGTCTGCCCGAGCACGTGCCCGGGACGACAGTCGACCGGCAGTGCGGCTCGTCGCAGCAGGCGGTGCATTTCGCGGCGCAGGGCGTCATGAGCGGGACGCAGGACCTGGTCGTCGCAGGCGGCGTGCAGGCGATGAACCAGATACCGATCTCGGCGGCGATGCTCGCGGGACGCGCCTACGGTTTCGACGACCCGTTCCGCGGCTCGCCCGGCTGGCGTGCGCGTTACGGCGACCAGGAGGTCTCGCAGTTCCGCTCCGCGGAAATGATCGCGGAAAAATGGGACATCAGCCGACGCGAGATGGAGGAGTTCGCGCTCGAGAGCAACCGGCGGGCGATCGAGGCGATCGATTCGGGCCGTTTCGACCGCGAGATCGTCCCGGTGGGCGAGCTGCGTCGCGACGAGACGCCGCGCCGCGGCACCTCGCTCGAGAAAATGGCGACGCTCGAGCCGCTGACACCGGGCGGTCGCGTGACCGCTGCGGTGTCGAGCCAGATCGCCGACTGCGCCGCCGCACTGCTGATCGCGAGCGAAGCTGCCGTGCGGCGGTACAAGCTCACACCGCGCGCGCGCATCCATCACCTGTCGGTGCGCGGCGCGGACCCGGTCTTGATGCTGACGGCGCCCATCCCGGCCACCGAGCATGCGCTCGCCAGGACGGGCCTCAGCCTCGCCGACATCGACCTCGTCGAGATCAACGAGGCATTCGCCTCGGTGGTAATCGCCTGGCAGAAGTCGCTGGGTGCGGATCCGGCGCGCGTCAACGTCAATGGTGGCGCGATCGCGCTCGGACATCCGCTCGGCGCCACCGGCGCGCGCCTCATGACGTCGCTGCTGAACGAGCTCGAGCGGCGTCGCGGCCGCTACGGGTTGCAGACCATGTGCGAGGGCGGCGGTCAAGCCAACGTGACCATCATCGAACGCGTGTAGAAATTCGGCTCAGGCGGAGGAAGGATGTCGGGAATCTGCGAGGGAAGGGTCGTCATCATCACCGGCGCGGGCCGCGGGCTGGGGCGTGCCTATGCGCTCGCGTTTGCGCGGGAGGGCGCGAAGGTCGTCGTCAACGATCTCGGCACCACACTCGCGGGTGAAGGGCGCGACACTGCGGTCGCGCAGGCCGTGGTCGACGAGATCCGCTCGGCGGGCGGGCAGGCCGTAGCGAATGGCGACGACGTCACCGACTGGGAGGGCGCCGGGCGCCTGGTGAAGACGGCCATCGACGCCTTCGGCGGGCTCGATGTCCTGGTGAACAACGCGGGCTTCGTCCGCGACCGGATGTTCGTCAGCTCGAGCGTGGAGGAATGGGATTCCGTGATCCGCGTCCATCTCCGCGGGCACTTCTGCCCGGCGAGCCACGCGGTGCAGTTCTGGCGCGGCGAGCAGAAGGCTGGCCGCCCGGTCGACGCGCGCATCATCAACACGAGTTCGGGCGCCGGGCTGCAGGGGAGTTTCTCGCAGAGTGCGTATTCCGCCGCGAAGGGCGGGATAGCAAGCCTGACGCTGGTGCAGGCCGCCGAGCTTGGTCGCTACGGCGTGACGGCGAATGCGCTCGCACCCGCGGCGCGCACGCGGATGACCGAGCAGGCCTTCGCGGAGAGGATGAAGAAGCCCACGGCCGGATTCGACGTGCAGGATCCCGAGAACATCGCCCCGGCCGTCGTCTGGCTGGGGAGTCGCGATTCCCGCGGCGTGACCGGCTGCGTCTTCGAGCTCGAAGGAGGGCGCATCACGCTCTGCGACGGCTGGAACGAAGGGCCCGCCGTCGACAAGGGATCACGCTGGTTGCCGGCGGAGGTGGGACCGGCGGTCGCGGGGCTGCTGACTGCGCGGCGGCCGCAGAAGAAGGTGTGGGGCTCCTGAGGCCGGATACGTGCACTTCGCGTTCACCGAAGAACAGACGCTGATCCACGACGCCGCACGCGCGTTCTGCGCGGAGCACGGCGCGACGTCGCGGCTGCGCGCGGCGATCGAGTCACCGCCCGGCTACGACGAGGCGAGCTGGCACGCGATCGGCGAGGAGCTGGGCTGGTGCGGAATCGCGTTGCCGGCAGATGTCGGCGGATCGGGTCTCGGGAGCGTCGAGCTCGCGATTCTCTGCGAGCAGATGGGCCGTGTGCTGCTGCCGTCGCCCTTCTTTGCGACCGTTGCGCTCGCGGCGCCCGCGATTGCGCTCGCCGCAACGGCCGCGCAGCGCGAGGCGCTGCTGCCCGGCATCGCGGCTGGCCGGACACGCGCAACGCTCGCGATTGCCAATGAGCATGGCGCACCTAGTCTCGACGGAATCGGACCACGGCTCACGCGCTCGAAGCGCGGCTGGCGTCTCGGGGGTACGGCGGGATTCGTGATTCACGCCGATGTAGCCGATGTGCTCGTCGTCGCGGCGCGAGCCGCGGGCAGCCGCAGTACGGACGGCGTGAGCCTGGTCGTGGTGCGGCCCGATGACGCAAGCGTCTCGATCGATCGGCTCACGATGCTCGACCAGACCCGGCCCATGTCGCGCGTGCGATTCAAATCGCTGGCGCTCGCCCCCGGAGCGATTCTCGGCGAGCCCGGCGAGGCGGGACCCGCGCTTGCGACGGCGCTTGCTCGTGCCCAGGCCGCGCTCGCGGCGGAGCAGCTGGGTGGCGCGGAAGCGGCACTCGAGATCGCGACCGAGCACGCGAAGACCCGCATCCAGTTCGACCGTCCGATCGGCAGCTTCCAGGCGGTCAAGCACCGTCTCGCGGACATGATGGTCGCGATCGAGGCGGCTCGGTCCGCGGCGTACTATGCAGCCTGCGCGGTCGACGAGCTGCCGGAGGAATTCGAGGAGGCGGCGGCCGTCGCGGGATCGTGGTGCAGTGAGACGTTCACCGGTTGCGCCGCCGACATGATCCAGCTCCTGGGTGGCGTGGGCTTTACCTGGGAGCACGTCGCGCATCTCTACTTCAAGCGCGCGCGGGCGTCGTCGACCCTGCTGGGGTCGCCCGCGTGGCATCGCGAGCGGATTGCCGCGCGTCTACTCCCAGTGACGACGGGGCAGTCCGCTTGAGACTCGGTTTCACACCGGAGCAGGAGCGGTTCCGCAAGGAAGCCGCCGAGTGGCTGACGACAGAGCTTGCGGGGCCGTTCTCGGGTCTGCGCGGTGTCACCGGTCTGACTGCGCGGCCGGAGGAACGGCGCGCCTGGGAGCAGGCGCTCGGCCGCGCGCGCTGGAGTGTGCCGGGCTGGCCGCGCGAATACGGCGGACGCGCAGCGACGCTCGCCGAGCAGGTGATCTTTGCAGAGGAGTACGCGCGCGCCGGCGCCCCCGCGCGCCTCGGTCACCTGGGCGTCGAGCTCATCGGCCCGACCATCCTCGCCTTTGGCACCGAGGCGCAGAAGTCGCGTTTCCTGCCGCCGATCGCGGCGGGCGAGGAGTACTGGTGCCAGGGCTACTCCGAGCCCAACGCCGGATCCGACCTCTCGAACATCCGCACCCGCGCACGGCTCGAGCGCGGCTCCTCCGGGGAGGGCTGGGTGATCGACGGGCAGAAAACCTGGACCTCTCTCGCGCAGTTTGCGGACTGGGCCTTCGTGCTGTGCCGCACGGCCGAGGGCAGTCGCGGCCGCGACGGCCTTTCCTTCCTGCTCGTGCCGGTGAGGCAGCCGGGCGTGTCGATCCGGCCGATTCGCCAGATGACGGGCGATACGGAGTTCAACGAGCTCTTCTTCGACGGCGCGCGCACCGACGCCGACTGCATCCTGGGTGCGCCGGGCGAGGGCTGGAAGGTCGCGATGGCGCTGCTCAACTTCGAGCGTGGCGTCTCGACGCTCGCCCAGCAGATGGCCTTCCGCGGCGAGCTCGACCGGATGTGCGCGGTCGCCCTCGAGAACGGCACGGCGCGCGATGCGCTCATCCGCCAGCGTCTCGCCGAGGCGCACATCGGGCTCAAGATCATGCGCGTGAGCGCGCTCCGGATGCTCACGGACTCGGGCTCCGGGCGACTCGGCCGTGCGGCGTATACCTACAAGATTTTCTGGGCGAGCTGGCACCGCGCCCTGGGCGAGCTCGCGATGGACATCCAGGGGCCGCCGGGGGAGATCGCGGCGACGGACGAGCCCCGCTTCAACGAGTTGACCAACCTGTACCTGTACACGCGTGCGGATACCATCTACGGCGGCACCAACCAGATCCAGCGCAACCTGATCGCCGAGCGCGCGCTCGGCCTGCCGAAGGAACCCCGAGGTCGCTGAGAGTCGCTGAGGAGCAGGCATGAGCATACCGCCACCCGATTATCCAAAGCCGCGCGGCCTGCTGCTGGGCAAGCGGGTGCTGTTCACGGCTGCCGCCGGCACCGGGATCGGTTTCGCGGCCGCGAAGCGCTTTGCCGAGGAAGGCGCACGCGTCCTGATCAGCGACATGCATCCGAAACGGCTCGCCGAGGCGGCGGCGAAGATCAGCGAGGCCACCGGCACCTCGACACCGTCGCGTGTGTGCGACGTGACGCAGGAGAAGGACGTGCGCGAGCTCGTCGACGCCGCGCTCGAGCGGCTCGGGCACATCGACGTGCTGGTCAACAACGCGGGGCTGGGCGGGTCGGCGTCGGTCGTGATGATGACCGACGAGCAGTGGTCGCGCGTGCTCGACGTCACGCTGACCAGCGTGTTCCGGATGTGCCGTGCCGTGCTGCCGCACATGTACGAGCGTGGCAGCGGCGTCGTGATCAACAACGCATCGGTGCTCGGCTGGCGGGCGCAGGCGGAGCAGGCGCATTACGC
>DATJKD010000062.1:0-23800 GCA_035491795.1 Steroidobacteraceae bacterium
GCTCGGCATGCCGCCGCTGCTCGTGGTCGGCCTGCAGATCCTCAGCATTCATTACCAGGCGTGGGTTCACACCGAGATGATCGGTTCGCTAGGAGTCCTCGACCGAGTGTTCAACACCCCGGCCAATCACCGTATGCATCACGACGTGGAGTCGTCGAACGATGCAGTCAATTTCGGCGGCATCCTGGTCCTGTGGGATCGCCTGTTCGGCACGTACGCGCCCGCGCGCGAAGTGCGCCATTACGGCCTGCCGGACGCGCCGCCGCCGCGTTCGATACTGTCCGTGTACTTCTTGCCACTGCCCCAGCCACTCCGTCACTTGCGACAGTAGGCTGCTCTTCGGGGGGCAGCGGCTCAGACGCCGCCGAGGCGCGGAATGGCGTGCGCGCCCGTCGCGAGCGCGACGTTCTTGGTTTCCATGTAGAAGTCGAACGAGTAGTCGCCGCCGTCGCGACCGATGCCGCTCGCCTTCGCGCCGCCGAACGGCGTCGGCAGGTGGCGAACGTTCTCTGAGTTCACCCAGATCATCCCGGTCTCCAGCCGGTCGGATACCCGAAGCGCGCGACCGATGTCGCGGGTCCACAGATACGCCGCGAGCCCGTAGCGCACGTCGTTCGCGATCGACACGGCGTCCTGCTCGTCGGCAAACGGGATCGAAGTCAGCACGGGGCCGAAGATTTCCTCCTGGGCGACGCGCATCCCGGAACGGGCATGCGTGAGGAGCGTCGGGGCGACGTAGTGACCACCGCCCGGTCCGTCCGCGGCGGCGCCGCCTGCGGCGATGTGTGCACCCTCGCCGCGCGCGATCTCGAAATACGACAGCACCTTCTCGCGATGCCGCTCGTGGATCAGCGGCCCGACCTCGGTCCGCGGATCGAGCGGATGTCCGACCCGCAGCCGGCGGACCCGCGCCGTCAGCTTCTCGATGAACTCCTCGGCGATCGAGGCCTGGACGAGCAAGCGGCTCGACGACGTGCACCGCTCGCCGTTCAGGCTGTAGATCATGAAGATCACCGCATCGAGCGCGCGCTCCAGATCCGCGTCCTCGAAGACGATCACCGGATTCTTGCCGCCGAGCTCGAAGTGCACGCGCTTCAGCGTCGCCGATCCCTGGCGCATGATCGCCGCACCCGTGGCCGATTCGCCGACGAACGCGATCGCCCGTATCGACTCGTGTTCCGTCAGCGCCCGACCCGCCTCCTCGCCGAACCCGTGCACGACGTTGAGCACCCCCGGGGGAAGACCCGCCTCGAGGGCAATCCCGGCGAGCAGCTGCGCCGTGACCGGGCTCCACTCGGCAGGCTTGTGCACCACGGTACAGCCCGCCGCGAGCGCCGGTGCAATTTTCCAGGTCGACAGCATGAAGGGCGTGTTCCAAGGCGTGATCACGCCGACCGGGCCGATCGGCGTCCGTGCCGTGTAGTTCAGATGAGTATCGGTCGGCAGCGCGAGCCCGTCGCGGGCCGATTCGGCGCGATCGGCATAGAAGCGGAAATTCTCCGCGCCGCGGAGCGCCGCCTTCGACATGAAGCGGATCGGCTGCCCGCTGTCCCAGCTCTCGAGCACGGCGATATCGTCCGCGCGGCGCTCGACACCATCGGCGATCGCGTGCAGCAGGTCGCGGCGCCGCGTCGCCGGGAAGTCGCGCCAGTCGGCGAAAGCTTTCTGCGCCGCCCGCGCGGCGCGATCCACGTCGGCCGCGCTTCCACGTGCCACCTGGCAGATCATCGATCCGTCGACCGGCGTGTGGTCCGCGAACTCCGCGCCATCCGAGGCGGGAGCGCTCACGCCGTCGATAAGATGTCCAATCCCGTCGGCACGCAGCCGATCGAGCAGCGGGTCGAGGCGGGCGAGGTTCGCCTGCAGCGCGGAATCGGGGCCGGTTGCGGTGCTCATCGTCGCGATGCTCCACGTCGTCGCCGACGCGACGGCCGGGCGTCGCGGCACGGTGGCCCGCGGGTGGTTGCCCGGGGGCGCCCGGATGTTAACATGTAAACGTTTTTTCGAGGATGCCATGGCGACGTCGCGCACCGTCTCCGCCCTGCTCGCGTTGCGCGACCGCCCGCAACCGTTCGAGGCCCGCATCGATCCGGCAGAGAACGCGGTAATCATTGATGGCCGGCGCGTCGACGCCTCCGAGCTCGACTGGGACATTCCTGCGATCGGCTGCGTCTACGGTGCCGCGCTCAACTTTCGCGGGGTGCGCGAGCTGCTCGAGCCTGCATTCCATGGTCCGCCGCACAACGCCCCGCCGCGCGCGCCGGTGCTCTATATAAAGCCGCGCAACACCTGGCTGCCCCACCGGTACCCGGTGCCGCTGCCCGCCGACGCCGAGGAAGTCGAAATCGGTGCGACGCTGGGCGTGATCATCGGACGGGACGCGACGCGGATGTCGCGCGAACGCGCTGCCGAGGTGATCGCGGGCTACACCATCGTCAACGACGTAACCCTCCCCGGCGCCGGACTTTTCCGGCCTCCGCTCCGCGCCAAGTGCCGCGACGGCTTCTGTCCGGTCGGGCCCTGGGTCATCCCGCGCGACGCGTTGCCCGCACCGGAGGCGCTCGGCATCCGTGCCTTCGTCAACGGCGAGCTCCGCATGCAGAACACGACCGCGCACCTGCACCGCGACGTGGCGAGCCTGATCGCCGAGGTCACGGAGTTCATGACGCTGCGCGCCGGGGACCTGCTCGCGGTCGGTGTGCCCGAGAACCCGCCACTGGCGCGCGCCGGCGACGAGATGGCGGTCGAGATCGACGGGATCGGGCGGCTCGTCAATCGGCTCGTTCCAGAGGACGGGCTGGTCGCGGAAACACGCCGATGAAGCGGGCGCGCGTGATGTTCCGCGGCGATCGACACATGGCCACCGCCGACGGCTCCGGCCTGCGGCTCGACGACGGCCGGTCCGTCGCCGACGACGAAGTCGTGTGGCTGCCGCCGGTCGAGCCACGGACGATCTTCGCCGTCGGACTCAACTACGCCGCGCACGCCCGCGAGCTCGAATTCGTACCGCAGCAGGAACCGCTGGTGTTCCTAAAGGGGCCGAACTCGGTCGCAGGCCACCGCTCGCGCACACCCCGTCCGGCGGGCGTCAACTTCATGCACTACGAGTGCGAGCTCGCCGTGGTGATCGGGCGGACGGCCCGGAACGTGCCGGCGAACGCGGCGCTCGCGCACGTCGCGGGCTACACGGTCGCCAACGATTATGCCGTGCGCGACTATCTCGAGAACTACTACCGCCCGAACCTTCGTGTAAAGAACCGCGATGGCGCGACGCTGCTTGGCCCCTGGCTGATCGACGCCGACGACATCGGCGACCCGGCGAACCTCGAGCTGCGCACGACCGTGAATGGCCAGGTGACCCAGCGCGGCAACACGCGTGACATGATCCTGAGCGTGGATCGGTTGATCGAGTACCTGAGCTCCTTCATGACACTGGACGCGGGAGACGTGATCCTGACCGGGACGCCCGAGGGCGTGGTCAACGTCAACCCAGGCGACGAGGTCGTGACCGAGATTGAGGGCGTCGGCCGGCTGGTCGGGTTCATCACCGAAGAAGTGGCCGGGGCCACGGCCTGACCCGGGAGGCTTGCATGGGACGATTAGCGTTCGCTGCCAAGATCACTCACGTGCCTTCGATGTACCTCTCGGAGCTCGACGGTCCGCACAAGGGCTGCCGCGAGGCGGCTATCGAGGGGCATCGCGAGATCTCGCGCCGATGCCGGGCGCTCGGTGTGGACTCGATCGTCGTGCTCGACTCGCACTGGCTGGTGAACGCCGGCTATCACGTCAACTGCGGCGAGCGATTCAAGGGCGTCTACACGAGCAACGAGCTGCCGCACTTCATCCGCGACATGGCCTACGACTACCCGGGCAACCCGGCGCTCGGTCGCCTTGTCGCGAGCGCCGCCAACGCGCAGGGCATCCGGACCCGTGCGCACGAGATGGCGAGCCTCGAGCTCGAGTACGGGACGCTCGTTCCGATGCGTTACATGAACGCCGACCGGCACTTCCGCGTCGTCTCGGTAGCCGCCTGGTGCGCATGGCACGACCTCGACGCGAGCCGGCGGTTCGGTGCCGCGCTGGGCGAGGCGATCGCGCAGTCGGACGCTACCGTGGCGGTGTTCGCGAGCGGCTCGCTGTCACACCGGTTCAACGACGACGGCTCGCCCGAGGAATCGATCTTCCAGATCAGCCGTGAGTTCTACCGCCAGGTCGATCTGTGCGTCGTGGATCTCTGGCGCCGGGGTGATTTCCGGACCTTTACGGCGATGCTGCCCGAGTACGCGCAGCTCTGCCACGGCGAGGGCGGCATGCACGACACCGTCATGCTGCTGGGCATGCTGGGCTGGGACCGTTACGACAAGGAGGTCGAGATCCTGACCGACTACTTCCCGAGCTCCGGGACCGGGCAGCTGAACGCGATTTTCCCGCTGCCCTGACCGGGCCGCTGCGGAGCTACGCACATGGCGCATTTCATCGTCGAGTACACGCACAACATTGCTGCCGAGGCCGACATCCCGGGGCTGCTCCGCAAGGCGAACGAGGCCTTGATCGCGCAGCAGGTGTATCCGATCGGCGGCATACGCTCCCGGGCTATCGAGCTTACCCACTGGCGCATGGCGGACGGCGCCGAGGACTACGCGTTCGTGCACGCGACGTTCAAGCTCGGCGCCGGGCGCGCGCGCGAGATCCGGCAGCGGACCGGAGACGCGCTCTTCGAGATGATGAAGACGCATTTTGCGGAGCTTTACGCCCGTCGCTATCTCGCGTTGTCGCTGGAGCTCTACGAGTTCGACGAGGCGGGCACCTGGAAGCACAACAACGTCCACGCGCGCTTCCGCCGGGAGCAGGGGTGATGGTGACGACGACGCGCGTGCTTTCGGACGAGCAGGCGCGCGAGTGCGCGGTGCGGATCGACGACGCAGAGCGGCATCGGTTGCAGATCCGGCAGCTCTCCATCGAGCACCCGGCGATGACGATCGAGGACGCCTACGCCGTGCAGCACGAATGGGTGTCGATGAAGATCGCCCGCGGCAACCCGCTGCGCGGCCACAAGGTGGGTCTGACCTCGCGCGCGATGCAGATGTCCTCGCAGATCGACGAGCCCGACTTCGGAGACCTGCTCGACGACATGTTCTTCGAGCCCGGCAGCACGCTGCCTGCCGGACATTTCATCGTCCCGCGCGTCGAGGTCGAGCTTGCCTTCGTGTTGCGGCGGAGGCTCCAGGGCCCGCGCTGCACTCTTACCAACGTGCTTGCAGCTACCGAGTACATAACGCCCGCGATCGAGATCATCGATGCGCGCATCCAGCAGATCGACCCCGCGACCGGAGCGCCCAGGCGCGTGACCGACACGATCTCGGACAACGCGGCGAACGCAGGCGTCGTGGTCGGTGGCCACAGGATCGCTCCGTCGGAGGTGGATCTGCGCTGGATTGCCGCGCTCTGCTACCGCAACGGCGTGATCGAGGAATCGGGCGTGTCCGCGGCGGTGCTCGATCACCCGGCAAACGGCGTCGCCTGGCTCGCGAACAAGCTCGCGACGTACGGGCGGGCGCTCGAGCGCGGCCATGTCGTCCTCGCGGGCTCATTCATCCGCCCCATTCCCGCCCGCTCCGGCGACGACTTCCGCGCCGACTTCGGCCCGCTCGGCTCCATCTTGCTCCGCTTTGCCTGAAGGTGGCCATGAACACACCCGTCAACGGTTTTAAGCAGTCGCTCGCCGCGCGCCGGGTCCAGATCGGGCTGTGGCTCGGGCTCGCCGATCCCTATTGCGCGGAGATCTGTGCGGGCGCGGGTTTCGACTGGCTGGCGCTCGACGCCGAGCACGGCCCAAACACCATCCGTACGCTGCTTTCGCAGTTACAGGCCGTCGCGTCGTATCCGGTGCACGCCGTGGTCCGTGCCGCGCACGGTGACCCCGCACACCTGAAACAGCTGCTCGACATCGGGGCGCAGACGCTGGTGGTGCCGCTCGTCGAAAGCGCCGAGCAGGCGCGCGCGGTGGTCCGCGCGACGCGCTACCCGCCGGACGGCGTTCGCGGTGTGGGCAGCGCGCTTGCCCGTGCTTCGCGCTGGAACAGGCGCGCCGACTATCTGCAGCGCGCGGACGCCGAGATCTGCGTCATCGTCCAGGCGGAATCCGCGGCCGCGCTATCCCACCTGGACGAGATCACTCGCGTCGAGGGCGTCGACGGTGTCTTCCTCGGGCCGGCCGACCTGGCCGCATCGCTGGGGTATAGAGGTGAGCCCGCGCATCCCGTGGTTCGCGAGGCGCTCGATCGTGCCATTGCGGCGATCACCGCCGCCGGGAAGGCGGCCGGCATCCTCTCGAGCGACGAAGCGCTCGCGCGCGGATACCTCGCCGCGGGCTGCGGCTTTGTCGCGGTCGGCGTCGATACGACGCTACTGGCGCGGGCGACCACCGCACTCGCCGAGCGCTTCAAGGCGGGCGTCGCCGGGAATCCCGCCGCGCCGGCGGGTTGACGCGCAGGGCCGGCCGTGCGGAAGTTCGACCAGTCCCTGCCAATGGCGCTGCTGCGCGCCCGCGAGCTCACGATGAGCTACTTCCGGCCGCTGCTCAATGCGCACGGGCTCACCGAGCAGCAGTGGCGTGTCATCCGCGTGCTGCAGGAATACGGCGAGCTCGAGTTCCGCGACCTGTCGCGGGTGGCCTGGATCCAGCCGGCGAGCCTGACAGGCATCCTCACGCGGCTCGAACGCGCCGCGCTGGTGCGACGGACACGCTCGCGGTCTGATCAACGCCGCCTGCATCTCTCGCTGTCCCCGGCCGGGTTGCGACGATTCGAGACCGTCAGCGTCGAGGCAGAAAAACGCTACGGACAGATCGAGCGGCAGCTCGGGCGTTCGAGGCTCACGTCCCTGATGAAGATCCTGCGTGATTTCGACCGGCTGGAGACGACGGAGGGCGCGGGGTCTCACCGCCGGCGTTGAGTCGCTGCGCAACATCGCGCGCCGCAGGCGCGCTCATTCCTGCCCCCAGACGGACCGCGCGACCTCGACCACGAGCTCGAGTTTCCGCCACTGCTCGTCCTCCGACAGGGCGTTGCCGTGGTGCGTGCTCGAGAAGCCGCACTGGGGCGACAGGCACAGGCGCTCGAGCGGCACGTAGCGGGCGGCGGCGTCGATCCGCCGCCGAAGCAGGTCCGCATCTTCGAGCTCGCCGTACTTCGTCGTGACCAGGCCGAGCACGACGGTCTTGCCCCCGGGCAACAGACGCAGCGGCTCGAAGCCGCCGGCACGCTCCGAGTCGAATTCCATGAAGAAGCCGTCGACGCTCGTCGAGAACATGGCTTCCGCAACGACCTCGTAACCGCCCTCTGCCACCCAGGCGCTCTTGAAGTTGCCGCGACAGGTATGCATCGTCACGGTCATGCCGGGCGGCCGGTCGGCGAGCGCGGCGTCGACCGCGGCGGCGTAGCGGCGTGGCAGGTCATCCGGATCGTCGCCGTTGCGGCGACAGGTGTCGCGCATCCTGGGGTCGCAAAGGTAGGCAAAGGCGACGTCGTCGAGTTGCAGATAGGCGCAGCCGGCCCGGGCCAGCTGCGCAATGGCGACGCGATAGGCGGCCGCGACATCGGTCCAGAACTCGTCGAGATCCGGGTAGACCTCGGTCGCGATTGCGTTGCGCCCACCGCGCAGATGCAACATCGAGGGTGACGGGATGGTCATCTTCGGCGTCGCCCTCGCCACCGACGCCAGGAACTCGAAGTCCCCGACCATGATCGGCTTCGAGCATCTCACCTTGCCGACCACCGTGGCGATCGGTGGCTGGTCCGCAGGCCCGCCGAACTTCAGCCCCGGATTCGCGTCAATCGCGACGCCGTCGAGCTGCGTCAGGAAATCGAGATGCCACCAGTCGCGGCGGAACTCGCCGTCGGTGACCGACCGCAGGCCGAGCGCTTCCTGATGTGCGACAGCGTCGCGGATCAAGCGATCCTCGAGTTCCCGCAGGCGCTCGCGGGCGAGGTCACCCGCCCGCCATTGGCGGCGGGCGCGCGCAAGCTCCACCGGGCGCAGAAGGCTGCCGACGTGGTCGGCGCGGTAGGGCGGTCTCAATTGTCCGTGCCCTGCATGGTCTGTTCGAGATCGGCCAGCTTCTTCAGCCGCCGGCGCATCAGGACGCCGGCCTTGTCGGTCGGAATGCTGATCTCATGCAGACCATCAGCGGCGGACAGCGCCTGCATCTCGGTGATCTGCTGCAGGGCAAACGCGTCCTCCCTGAAGGCTTCGACCTGCGCCTTGATCATGAATTCGCCCATCTCCGCGTCGCTGGTCACGAAGTTGCGCGCCTGGGCGGTCCAGTAATGCGTCGTGACCGCGCTCTCGGGCGTGACCAGCTGTGCGACCCTGACCATCGGTTGTGGCGACTGGGCCTCCTCCGGCAGATCGAGGTTGCGGAAGATCCCGGTGTTCACATGCAAGCCCGGCGAGACGTATCTCGAGCCGGAGCTGCGGATCGCACGGGCGCCGGTCCAACCGAGCGGCCGGGCATAGATCGCGGGAAGCTCGCAGTGGACGTGGCGCCAGACCTCCAGGTTCTCTCCTTCGCAGTTCATCTCGACCGGTGCTCGCGCGTATTCCGGCGTGCCGAAGGTCTTCGCGTGCAGGAAGCTCAGGTGCGACAGGTCGAGCAGGTTCTCGTGCAGGTGTACGTAGCTGCCCTTCACGTGCAGGTATCCGACCCGAACCGCCCAGTCCGGATGGTCGAGCCATTCCTGGTGTGGCGCAGCGTCGCCCTCGGCCGGCGGGCGCTCGCCCATCCATATCCACACAAACGGGCCCTTCTCGGCCGTGTGAAACGCTCGGACCCGCAACGACGCAGGCACCGACTTCTGCATCGGGATCTCGATGCACTGGCCGGTCGTGTCATAGCGCAATCCATGGTAGCCGCAGACGATCGTGTCGCCGTCGACCGTACCGTGCACCAGCGGAAACGACCGGTGACAGCAACGGTTGGCGAGCGCGACGACCGGGCCGCCCTGCGCTCGAAACAGCATGACACTCGTGCCGAGCACCGTGCGCGCCATCGGTGCGCGGCTCACCTCAGCTGCTTCTGCGATGACGTACCACGCATTGCGTATGAACGGCGTCGTGCTGTCCGCCTGTTCCATAGCTCCCCCGGTCCTTCCCGAAATCGTGGTCAGCCTTCGAGCGACTTCCACATCTCCCGGTCGCGCTCCGCCGTCCAGATGCGTGGATCACGGATACCGCCGGCTTCGTCATAGGCCCGCGAGACGTCGAACGGCATGCAATGGTCGAAGATCGCGAATGACCCGAACGCGGGGCGCAGGCGCTCGCAGGTGTCGCTGTAGATCTGCTTGAGGCTGCGCCCGGCGGCGCGCCCGGATCGCACGCTGGCCAGCAGCTCGCTCACGAACTCGCGTGTCTGCTCGATGGCGAGCTGGCAGCGATCCTTTCCGACGAGCGCGTCGCCGCGCCCCGGCACCAGCGCGCGCGGCTTCAGCGCTGCGAGCCGGGTGAGTGTGGCCGGCCAGTCCTCGAGGTAGGCATCGCCGGTATAAGGCGCCGCGCCGAACTCGACCAGGTCGCCGCTGAACAGGACCTCGCTCTCCGGCAGCCAGGCCACGGTGTCGCCCTTGGTGTGGCCGCGCCCGAGCTGGAGCAGCCGGATTTCCGTCCTGCCAAGCCAGACGCGCATCTCGTCGCGGAACGTGATGTCGGGCCAGGTGAGGCCGGGGATCGATTCCACCGACTGGAACAGCCTGGGGAAACGCTCGACCTCAGACTTGAAGTCCTGTGCACCACGCTCCTGGATCAGCTCGCGGGTGTCCTGGCTCGAAACGACGTGCGGCGCACCGTACGCCGAGGCGCCGAGGACACGGACCGCGTGGTAGTGCGTCAGCACTACGTAGCGGATCGGCTGGTCGGTGACGCCGCGGATACGCTCGATCACGTCCTGGGCCATGACCGGGGTCGCCTGTGTGTCGAGCACCATGACACCGTCGTCGCCGACGACGACACCCGAGTTGGGGTCGCCTTCCGCGGTATACGCGTAGGCGCCGCCGGCCAGGTCCGCGAACGTGATGCGCTTCTCCGCGAGGTCGGCCTGGGATGCGAACGCCTTGCTCATGATGCTCGAGCTCCTCTGCCGCAGACCCCGCGACTATACCCCGGGCGCACGCGGCCCCGACCGGCGCGCGGGACTGGCATGATCTCGCCATGGCGGAGCCTCGCAAGCGCTATCCGTTTCGGTCGCCTCCCGAGCTCGCGGGGCCACCCGCTCACTGCCCCGTCGTGATCGCGGGCGCGGGTCCGGTCGGGCTGTCAGCGGCGCGGGACCTGGGGCTGCGGGGGATTCGGACGGTGATCCTCGACGACGACGACAAGGTGAGTGTCGGCTCCCGCGCGATCTGCTGGTCGAAGCGCACGCTCGAGATCTTCGATCGGCTGGGTGGTGCGGCGCCGCTCGTGCGCAAGGGTGTCACCTGGAACACCGGCAAGGTCTTCTATGGCGACGATCGCGAGCCGCTGTTCAGCTTCGACCTGCTGCCCGACCGCAGCCAATGTTTCCCCGCGTTCATCAATCTGCAGCAGTACTACGTAGAGGAATGGCTCGTGGATCTGGTCGAGACGACGCCACAGGTAGAGCTGCGCTGGAAGTCACGCGTTCACTCGGTCGAGATGCGTGACGATCACGTCGAGATCGGCGTCGAGACTCCGGAGGGGAACTACAGGCTGACCGCGGACCACCTCATCGCCGCCGACGGCTGTCGCAGCTCGATCCGCGGCATGCTCGGCCTCGATTTTGCGGGTGAGGAGTTCCAGGATCATTTTCTGATTGCCGATATCCGGATGAGGGCCGAGCGCCCCTCGGAGCGCTGGTTCTGGTTCGATCCGCCGTTCGCGCGCGGGCAGTCGGCGCTGCTGCACAAGCAGCCGGACGATGTGTGGCGGCTGGACTTCCAGCTCGGCTGGGACATCGATCGGGCGGTCGAGCTCGATCCGGCACGCATCGGTGAGCGCGTGCGCCGCATGCTCGGCGAGGGTGCGCAGTTCGAGCTGGAGTGGTCCAGCATCTATACCTTCCAGTGCCGGATGCTGGATCGTTTCGTTCACGACCGGGTCGTCTTTGCAGGCGATGCGGCGCATCTGGTGTCGCCGTTTGGTGCGCGCGGCGCCAACGGCGGTGTGCAGGACGTCGACAACCTCTGCTGGAAACTGGCGCTGGTGCAGCAGGGCGTGGCGCCGCGTTCGCTGCTCGCGAGCTACGACTCCGAGCGCGTGACAGCGGCCCGGGAGAATCTGCTGCATTCGACCCGCAGCACCGACTTCATCACGCCCAAAGGGGACTCGAGTCGCGCGTTCCGCAACGCGGTGCTGAGTCTGGCGCGCGACCACCAATTCGCGCGCGCCTATGTCAACAGCGGGCGGCTGTCGCTGCCCGCGGCACTCGGCTCGTCACCGCTACGGCCGCCCGGCGGCGATGCGCCGGGCACCGCGCTGGCCCCGGGCTCGCCGGCCGGCGACGCACCGATACGGATGCGCGATGGCACCGCAGGGTGGCTGCTTTCCGAGCTGGGCGGCGGTTTTACCCTGCTTTGCTTTGGCAGCGGCGGCAGGTCTGCGACCGCTCTGTCGACACTCCCTGTGCCTGTCGAGATCCTGCATGTGCTGCCGCCTGGGTCGGCCGACCGCCCCGGCCGCGTGATCGTGGATGCAACGGGCAAGCTGGCCGCCGATCTGCAGGTTGCGCCCGATGCCTGCCTGCTGTTTCGGCCGGATCAACACCTGGCCGCCGTATGGCGCGATTACGACCCGGACCGGATACGCAAGGCCGTCATGCACTGCGTGGGGCGAGGAGACGAATCGTGACGCCGGCCGAGCTTCCGCCGGGGCGACGGATCACCGATCCTGATCGCTTCTATCAGGCGCTGGTCGACGCCCACGAAGGACTTTCGCCCGAGCAGAGCCGGCTGCTGAATGCGCGCCTCATCCTGCTGCTCGCGCAATACCTGGAAAGCGACGAGCAGGCGCACGCCCTGCTGCGCGAGGCGGCCCGGGGCATCGTCGCCGACTCTCCCTGACGCCACGCGAAGTCAGGGGCATCGCGGTACGCTTCCGAAGGTTGTCACGAGAACGAGCCGCCCGCTCCAGCGCGCGAGAAACTCATCGCGGCCGAGCACCGCGGCGTGCGCGGTTCTGGCCGGGTCCTGCAGCAGTACGCGGTCCTGGGCAAAGGCGCCGAGCACCATGAAACGCCCCTCGCGCAGCTCCGCCAGCGCCGGGAATGGCACCGCAACGAGGTCCTCCCAGGCGCAGTTGTGCTGCCAGGCGTAATAGCCATGGGCCTCGGCGGCCGAGAGCATTTCGGGGATCCCGAAGGAGCCGCCAATCCTTGCGGAGGCTTCCAGTTGCTCGAAGTCCACTGCGGAACCCCGACACTGGAGGACAAAATGCAACGCGACGAGGGCGGAATGCTCAGTCGGTGGAACGGAGTCCGCCGACGGCGGTACAAGCGGGAGATTCGACAAGATTAGGGTAACAACCTGATTGTTTTGGTCTGAAGGGACCATATGCTGGCCGGAGGTCGGCGGTCAACAAGGTTGACCCGAACCGGATCAAACAGTTCACGGACGATGCCGCCCGCTTTGCGCTTTCGGGCTCAGGCCACGGGCAGATTCATCACCTGCGCCGCCCACTGCACCACGGGGCGCACGCGTGGCGAAACTATGCGCAGCGCCTCCTCGTAGTCCACCCAGCGGTACTCGCTGTGCTCGGGGCGTCCGAGCTCGTCGTTCATTGGCAGAGTGACCGCCTCGGTCTCCGTGCGCGCCACGAAATACTCGGCGACCTTGCCGCGGCTATACGGCCCCGTGAGTGTCGAAGCGTGCCCCCAGGAGAAGCTCAGGTCATCGATCAGCGACTCCTCGCGGACCTCACGCAACGCGGCCGCGCGCGCCTCCTCGCCCCGCTCGACGATGCCCTTCGGAAAGTCCCAATGGTTGAAGGCGCGTAGCAGGAGAAACCGCCAACCGTCGGGGGTTTCGCGTACCACGACGACACCGGCCGAAAGCCGCGGCGGACGGGCAGTCATACTTTGAAGTATAGGGCTGCCCGCCTCCACGTTTCCTGCAAGCCCGGGCTGGCCGCAAGCAGACGCCTCAGATTGCGTACCCGGGTCAGGCGGCCTCTTCGAGCTCCCCGTGTCTAGCCGATCGCTCGTACTCATCCACCCCGGCCGCGGCATGGATCACCGCCGCGATCCGTACCGCGCTCTGCACGGCTTCGCGACTCGCGCCTTCCTCGCGGAGCTTGCGCTCGTGCGAGGTGATGCAGAGTCCGCAGCCGTTGACCGCGGACACCGCAAGCGAAAGCAGCTCGAAGTCGAGACGGTCGATGCCGGGGCTGCCGATGACGTTCATCCGCAGCCGCGCGGGCATGGTCCCGTACTCCTCGTCTTCGACCAGGTGAAGAAAGCGGTAGTAGACGTTGTTCATGCCCATGATGGCCGCGGCGGCACGTGCACCGGCAATGCTCGTCTCATCGAGCCGGTCGCGTGACCAGTCTTCTACCGCGCGGGCAAACGCGACGTTGCGGGCCGCAATCGCCGTGGCCACCGCGATCAACGCGATCTGCTTTTCGGTGAGCCCCGGGGCACCCTGCGGCGTGAGTACCGAGCCCAGGTTCAAGCGGATGTCGCGCGCGTAGTCCGGCATCGAATCACGTATCTGCTCCAGGGACATGTCGTCTCCTTAGGGTCTGTGTGAGGACCGCGCGGCGCGACGGGGCGGAATCGGGGGAGGAACCGGCCCCGCCGCGACACGCGGATTTGGTCTTGCGGCGTGGTGATCAGGCGGCCTTCAGCGTGTCTTCGCCCTTCTTCCAGTTGCACGGGCAGAGCTCGTCGGTCTGGAGCGCATCCAGGACACGGAGCACTTCCTCCGGGCTGCGGCCGACCGACAGATCCGTCACGTAGACGAAGCGGATCACGCCCTGCGGGTCGACGATGTACGTCGCGCGTTGGGCGACACCGGCTTCGCGATCGAGAACGCCGAGTGCCACGGACAGCTCACGCTTGATGTCCGAGAGCATCGGGAACGGCAGGTTCTTGAGGTCCTCGTGGCTCTTGCGCCAGGCGAGGTGCACGAACTCCGAGTCGATGCTGACTCCGTAGAGCTGCGCGTCGCGGTCGCGGAACTGCTTCTCGAGCTTGCCGAAGGCCGCGATCTCGGTCGGGCAGACGAAGGTGAAATCCTTAGGCCAGAAGAAGAACACCTGCCACTTGCCGGGGTCCGAGTTCTGGTTGAACGGCTTGAAGCCGTGGTCGAGATCGTTCGAGACGACGCCGGTGAGGGCGTAGGCGGGGAATTTCTGGCCAATGCCAAGCATTTAGATCTCCTGATGGGTGGCTCGATGGGTGCATTGTCCTGATCCAATAGAGATTAATCCAATGCATGGTTCTTATGACTTCGATAGACGCTATCTATGAGCCTTGATATCCTTGGCTCGTGAACCTTCGAGATCTCAGGTACCTGGTGGCACTCGCGGACGAGCGGCATTTCGGCCGGGCGGCGGCGCGCTGCTTTGTCAGCCAGCCGACCCTCTCCGCCCAGATACGCAAGCTCGAGCGATATCTCGGCGTGTCGCTGGTGGAGCGCCAGCCCAGGCGGGTCGCGCTTACGCCCGCGGGCAAGGAAGTCGTGGAGCGAGCGCGCCGGGTGCTCCAGGAATCCGACGCCATCGTCGAAGTGGCGCAGGGCGCCCGTGACCCCTTGGCCGGCCAACTGAGAGTCGCCCTCATCCCAACCGTCGGCCCGTATCTCCTGCCGCGCGTCGCGCCGGCGCTGCAGCGCGACCTGCCGAAACTCAAGCTTCTTCTCTACGAGTACCAGACCGGCCCGCTCCTCGAGCGACTGCGGGCGGGTGAGCTCGACGTGGGTGTGCTTGCGTTGCCGGTGGTACCGATGGACGGCCTGGAGGCGACAGTGCTCTATGAGGAGCCGTTTGCCCTCGCGGTGCCGGACTCGCATCGGCTGGCCGCACGCAAGCATGTCGGGATCGACGACCTTCGGGACGAGACCCTGCTGCTGCTCGAGGACGGCCATTGCCTGCGCGACCAGGCGCTCGAGGTTTGCAGCCACGTCGACGTGCACGAAGCGCAGGATTACCGCGCCACCAGTCTCGAGACCCTGCGGCAGATGGTTGCGGCCGGTCACGGCGTGACGCTGCTGCCGGAGCTCGCGATCGCGGCCCCGATCGGGGCAACGCGTGGGCTCGAGATCCGGCCCTTCGATGCGCCCCCGCCCTCGCGTACGATCGGCGCGGTGTGGCGCAAGTCCACCACGCGCAGCGGGGCGATCGAGGCGATCGCCGAAACGGTGCGTGCGGCACTGAGGGAGGACAAAAATCGATGACCCACCGGGATGGCTCAGGCGCGCAGTACTGAGCGCTCGCGGCTGCCGGTCCACCGGCTGCACGACGAGGAGGTCGAGCGCCTGCTGGCGACCGGCGAACGCCGGGCCGAGTTAGTCGAACTGCTCGGGGAGGACGCTTACCGGGAGCTGAGCCAGCTCGCGCGCCAGGCACGGGCTGTGCGCCGCCGCGGCGGCCCGACCGTCTACGTTCTGCCGGGTCTCATGGGTTCGCGGATCGGCACTCGCGGGCGCCTGCTCGACGACGTCCTCTGGCTCGACATCGTCGAGGTGGCGGCGGGGCACCTCACCCGCCTGGCGCTGCCGCGTGGCGCGCGGCTGCGGCCGCTCGGCATGATGTGGCTCAACACCTTCAAGCTGAAGCTCTCGCTCACCGTCGCCGGCTTCGATGCGCGCCCTCACGCCTACGACTGGCGGCTCGGCATCGAGGCGCTCGCCGCCCAGTTGAACGCGCGGATCGCCGCCGACGCGCGGCGCGACGTGATGCTGGTCGGGCACAGCATGGGCGGGCTGGTCGCTCGCGCGGCGCTCGCCGGCGACGGCCGCCGCATCCGCCGCATCGTGCAGATCGGCGCGCCGAACGGCGGCTCGTATGCGCCGGTGCTCGCGATGCGTGGCGTCTATCCCACGGTCCGGAAGCTCGCCGCTCTCGATATCCGGCACAGCGCCGAGGACCTCGCGCGCATCGTCTTCCGCACGCTGCCATCGCTGCACGAGCTGCTGCCACCGGCGCAGGGCGGCGCACCCAATCTGTTCGATGCCACGCAGTGGCCGGCCGATGCGCTCCGACCGGACGCGAAGCTGCTCGCGGCCGCCCAGCAGGCACGCGCGCGCTGGCCCGGCGGCGACGCGCGCTGCCTGCACGTCATCGGCATCCGCCAGGAGACCGTCACGGGCTTGAAGCGCACCGGCGCGCAGTTCGAGTTCGTGCTGACCGACGAGGGTGACGGCACGGTGCCCCTCGCGATGGCCGAGCTCGCCGGGTCGCGCTCCTGGTACGTTGCGGAAAAGCATGGCGGGTTGCCGAACAACGGCCGCGTCATTTCCGCCGTCGTCGACCTGCTGCGCACCGGCGAGACGCGGCGACTTCCGGCGAGCGTTCGCCGCGTACGGCAGGCGGGCTCGCGGCGCGTCAGCGAAGCGGTGCTGCGCCGCGTCGCACCGCAGAAGGTGCGCTGGCAGGATCTCTCCGCGGACGCCCGCCGCCGGCTGCTCGAGCCGGTGGTGTCGCCCGAGTTCCGCGGCGGCGTGCCAGACGCCACGCGCGCTGGCACAGGCGAGCGCCGCAGCACGGCGCGACCGCCCGGACGCCGCCGGCTCGAGATCCGCATCGTGCGCGGCAGCATCGTCGATGCCAACGCGCGCGCGCTCGTGCTGGGTGTCTACCGCAACGTCGATCCGACCGGTCCCGCGGCCGCGCTCGACACGAGGCTCGGCGGCGCGATCCGCGAGCTCGCGTTCCGCCGCATGTTCGACGGCAGCCTGGGCCAGGTCTACGTGCTGCCGACGCCGCGCTCGGCGCTGCTCGCCGAGTTCGCGGTGTTCGCCGGGCTCGGCGATTTCGACGAGTTCGGCCACGATGCGCTGGCTTACGCCGCGGAGAACGTGGTCCGCGCGTTCGCGCGTTCGCGCGTCGAGGACTTCGCGACCGTGCTGATCGGCGCCGGGTCGGGCAGCAGCGTGGCCGCCGCGCTCGACGGCCAGTTGCGCGGCTACCTCGCAGGGCTGCGCCGCGCGGACCCGGCGCGCGTCGTCCGCAGAATCACCATCTGCGAGCTCGACGCGCGCAAGTTCGCGAGCCTGCGTGCGGCGATGACCCGCCTGGCACCGCAACTGGGCGCGGATGACTTCGAGCTGGTCGTCGACGAGGAGGACTCGCGACCGCCGCGCCGGACCGCGCCGAGCCGGGTCTCCCGGGCGCCGCCCGACCCCGTGTACCTGCTGGTCAACCTGGCCGAAGACGGGCACCGCACGCTTCTCTGCCGCGCGTCGCTCCTGACCGCGGGCTCGAAAGCCGCGGTGCTCTCCGGATCTGTTGCCGTCGAGAAAGCCGCGCTCGGCGAGCAGATCACCCGAATCGAGCGGTCCGGACTCGCGCCGCGCGAGCTCACGCGATCGGGTGAGCGGCTGGCGCGCACGCTGCTCGCAGCCAGTGTGCGCGAGGGGCTCGCTGGCATGGCGGCGCACGCCCTCGTCGTGGTCCACGATCGCGAAGCATCGCGGGTGCCCTGGGAGGCGATGCGCATCAATTCGGGCTGGCCGGCGCTCGAGCAGGGCATGAGCCGCAGGTATGCGAGCGAGAACCTGACGGTTGCGCGCTGGCGGGAGGCGCGCATTCCCGGTGAGCGGCTGCGCGTGCTGCTGGTCGTAGATCCCACCGAGGACCTCCCGGGCGCCGCCGCGGAAGGTGCTGCGCTGCTGCCGCTCCTCGCCGAGCACCGTGCCGAGGTCGAGTCGCTCGCCGGTGCCGAGGCCACTCGCGACCGGTTGCGCGGACTGCTGCGCTCGGGCCGGTTCGACGTACTGCATTTCGCGGGCCACGGTTATTTCGACCCGAACCGCCCAGGCGAGAGCGGACTGCTCTGCGCCGGCGACGAGGTCCTGCGTGGTGTTGATCTCGACGGTATCGGCGACCTGCCGGCGCTGGTGTTCTTCAACGCCTGCGAAGCGGCGCGCGTGCGGCGCCGCACGGCCGCGCGTCGTACGCCGCCGCGGCAGGCGACGCGGCGGCCGTCGACGAGCCTCGCCGAGGCGTTCCTGGTCGGCGGTGTGGCCAACTTCCTGGGTACGCATTGGCCGGTGGGCGACGATGCGGCGCTGGCGTTCTCGACCAGTCTCTACCCTGCACTCCTCGCCGGGCGACCGCTCGGCGACGCGATCCGCGATGCCCGCCGCGCAGTGCAGGCCAAGGGCTCGAGTGACTGGGCCGACTACGTCCACTACGGCAACGCGGCGTTCGTGCTGGCGCCGCCAGCGCCGTAGGAAAATAGTTCAGTACCATCTTTCCTGACGCCCGCGTGCGTCGGCGAAAATTGGGTTTGCGCTGGTCCAGCCGTGCACCGTTCACGGTCCGCACCCCACCGCCGCGCCGAATCCGTAAATAGACATAAAGAGCGCGAACGGCGTCACAACCGGGGCGACCTGTACCTCGGGAGAATCCCGCGGGTGTGTATCTCACTCGACACCACCACCACAAGGACCAATATGCGAACTTCAAAGATCCTTTCCGGCGTCTCGGCGGGCGTGCTGCTCGCCCTGACCGGCGGGGCGTACGCGGCCACTGCCACGACGACTTTCCCCGTCACCGCAACCGTGGCGCCGAACTGCACGGTCGCTGCGACGCCCATGGCTTTCGGCGCCTACACCGGAGTCGACATCACAACGCCGACGTCCACGATCACCGTGAACTGCACCGCCTTGACGGGGTACGGTATCGCGCTGGACGTAGGCACCGGCGGCGGCACCTACGCCGCGCGCACGATGAGCAACGGCGGCACCGGGACGCTTGTGTACAACCTCTTCACGACGACTGCGCGTAACGTGGTCTGGGGCGACGACTCCGGATCGACAGACATAATCGCGGACATCGGATCAGGGATGGGGACTCCCAAGAACCATACGGTGTATGGCAGCCTGCTCGCTGCCAACAATCCGAACGCCCAGTCCGGCAGCTACGCATCGACGATCAACGTAACAGTCACGTATTGACGTGAGGTCACTGCGCAGCCTGATCTTCGCGCTCCTGGCATCGGCGGCAGTCGCAGGACTGTCGCCGATGCCGGCGCTTGCCGGCAACTTTTCGATCTCGCCGGTTCGCCTTGACCTTTCAGCCGCGGCGCGGACAGCAGCGCTTACCGTGCGCAACAACGACCGAGAAGTCCTGGTCCAGGCCGAGGTGCTGCTGTGGGAACAGCACACGGGTGAGGATCGGCTCACGCCGACGCGTGATCTGCTCGTATCGCCAGCGGTGTTCACAGTACCGAAGAACGGCTCGCAACTGGTCCGAGTGGCGCTACGCGGAGCGCCCTCCAACCCTGCGCAGGAGTTGAGTTACCGGCTGATTCTGCAGGAGGTGCCTCAACCCGCAAACCCCGATTTTTCCGGCTTGCAGGTCGCCCTGCGCCTCAGCATCCCGATCTTCGTAGCGAACGTCGAAGCCACCGGCCCAGCGCTGGCCTGGTCTGCGACCGCGTCCGGGGACGGGTTGATCATCACCGCGCAGAACTCAGGCGATGTGCACGCCCGTATCCATGGCTTCTCGGTCGCACCGGCCCTGGACGACGGCGCGGCGCTTTCACAGCCGGTAGCCGCATACATCCTGCCCGGCCAGACGCAGAGCTGGACGCTCCGGCCGGCTACGGGAAGCCATGGGTCGACCGCCGACTGGCGGCAGGTGCGGCTCACGGTGACGACCGACGACGGCGAATCCAAGCTCGAACTTGACACGACAGGTGAGTAGTCGATGCGCGCCCGGCAGCTCATCGCCTTGCTGCCAATGTTCGCGGCTCCATGGGCGGCGGCCACCGATGTTTCTCCCGCAGGCGGCGAGGAAATCATCGAGCTGCGCATCAACGGGCAGGAACCAGGATCGACCCTCTTCGTGCGACGCGATACGAGCGGCGCGCTGCTCGTGCGTGCCGAGGACTTCGACGACCTGAGACTGAAGCCGCCGCAGTTGGCAACCATCGTGGTCGACGGGGCGGCCTACTTCCGCATCGATGCAGCGATGGGCGCGGACCTGCGTTTCAACGGCGCCACGCAAAGTGTGGATGTGACCCTGCCCGCCGACGCTTTCCTGCCGACGGTCACTGCTCTTTCCGACGCTCCTCTCAGGCCCGCCACGGTCTCGCCCGGCGCATTCCTCAATTACAACCTTTCGACTCAACAGGTCGCCGGCTTTAACGAGAGCGGCGCGTTGCTTGAACTCGGCTTCTTCAGCAGGCTGGGCGTAGTCACGAATTCGATGGTTGCGCGTGAAGCAGTGGAGCGGCAGGGCTCGACGCGTCTCGACACGACCTTTACCTACGACATGCCGGCGCGGCTGGCCACCGTCAGGGTTGGCGACGGTATCAGCTCCTCGGGAGCATGGGGCCGTGCCGTGCGCTTCGGCGGGCTGCAATTCGGCACGAATTTCGCTACCCAACCCACGCTCGTCACCACGCCGCTCCTCGCGGCTCGGGGCGAAGCGGTCGTACCGTCGACGGTGGACGTGTTCATCAACAGCCGACGGGTTGCAAGCGAGGCGGTCCCACCCGGGCCATTCGCCATCGAGAATCTCCCGGCGATCACCGGAGCCGGCGAACTCCAGGTAGTCGTCACCGACGCGCTTGGCCGGCAGCAGGTCCTCTCTCAACCCTACTACTCGGGGCCCAGCCTGCTTCGCGCTGGCCTGAACGAATTCTCGTTCGAGGCAGGCGCGATTCGCAATGACTATGCGATCGAGAGCTTTGCCTATGGCGACCCTTTTGCCGCTGCGACGTTTCGACATGGAATAACGGACTCGTTCACCGCCGAGGTGCATGCCGAGACACAGACCGGCAACGCGAATGCGGTAGGCGTCGACGCCGCCTGGCAGCTCGGTGCCGTGGGTGTCCTTACCGCGACCACAGCATTCGGAAGCGACCAGGACGATTCAGGTTGGCTCGCCGGCATCGGCGCCGAACGCAGTGGTCACCGGGTGCACGTGTTCGGGCGCACGCAACTCGCCTCCGCGAAGTTCGTGCAGATCGGCCTCTCCGAGTTCGAGCCGCGTCCGAAGCAGCGCACCTTTGCCGGCGTCGGCATCGACCTCGAGCGCTTCGGCACAGTTCAATTCGCCTATGGACACCAGAGCTTCTGGGACTCGAATCCGGTCGAAACGCTGGGCGCGAGCTACTCGGTGACCCTGGGCGCCTACGGCTTCGTCAGCCTGTTTGCGAATCACACGGGCGGCCAGCTACCACAGACCGATGTGTACCTGGGTTGGACGATGCCCTTGGGCAGTCGTCGCAGCGTCGGGTCAAGCGTGGCCTATCGACCGGACACTGCCGCCGGTGAGAGCGTAGAAGCGACGGCTACGCTGCAACAGAACCTGCCGGCCGGCTCGGGCACGGGTTACTACCTGAGCGTCTCCAGCACAGAGGACGCGCAAGCCAGCCTGTCCTACCAGGGTCGCGCTGGCCAGGCGGGTCTCGAGTACTCGCGCCGCAGCGACACCGACGGCTGGCGCGCGACGGCGCTCGGTGGACTTACGCTCACGTCGGCCGGCGTGCTGCCCACGCGCTGGCTGGACCAGAGCTTTGCCGTGGTCCAGGTGGCCGACTACCCCGATCTGACCGTGTACGTCGAGAACCAGCCGATCGGTCGCACCGACCGCAAGGGCCGTGTGCTGCTCGATCGCCTTCGCCCCTACGACACCAACCAGGTGAGCCTGGACCCGGCCGAGTTGCCGCTCGATGCCTCACTTTCGAGTCCGACCGCTTCTCTCACGCCCGCCTACCGCAGCGGTGCGGTCGTGCGATTCCCAATCACCCGCGCGACCGCGGCAACGATGCGGCTTTTGCAGGAAAGCGGTGAGCCCGTGCCGGCAGGCGCGCGAGTTCATGCACCGGGTGGGGAGGCCACCGTCGCACTCCATGGATTGATTTTCCTGACCGACGCTGCGGGCTACAACGAAGCTTCCGCAAGCTGGCCGGGGCACCGCTGTCGTTTCTCCTTCCAGCGACCCGACGACGGCGACCCGATGCCGGACCTCGGCGAGGTGCGGTGCCTTGCAACGAACCCGTGAACTCTGCAGGGGCTCAGGACGCGGAAACCGACAGCCTGACGGGCATCGAATAGCTGCCTGCCGGCAGCCCCGGTCGCAGTTTGAGCCTCAAGCTCAGTCGCAACTCATTGACGTTCGCGGGTGCCTGCTGCAGGACCGTGATATCCGACTCACCAAGCGTAACCGGTGCACCGAGTCCGTCGATGTGGACGTAATCCGCGAGTCCGGCGAGTGGCACGATATTGAGCAGATACCGGGACGTCCCGATCGTGTGCACACGGTAGTGAACGTCCAGAGTCTTATAACCCTGGAGCAGGTCGGTGGACGTCAGCTCGACGGTTGTTGGTTCATAGACCGGTTCGATCCACGTGCGAGCCACGACTTGAGCCGACACACCGAAGCTGGCGTTGCGCATGCTGGCGAAGACCGGTGTTGTCGCCAGGATCATCACAATCGAGCAAGTCGCGACAGGTTGTCGATTTCTGCTCATGAGCTCCCTCCCCAGGTGAGGCAGCAGTTCTCCTTTCGGTCGAACCCCGCCCATCGTTATTGTTGGTCCGGTGCCTGCGGTTTGGCGCCCGGTCTGTTCTTGACGACCACGCTACACCCGACTCGTGGAACCAGCAATCTTGACCGTGCTCCGCGGCGAGCGGCAGAGATACTCCAGGGCAGGACGGCTCCGACGTGACCGGGCGCTCCCAGATGCGGACCTGCTCGACTGCCGCGATCGCGGTCGTCCTGTTTTTCGAGGCGGGAGCGGCCTTGGGTGGCACAAGTTGCTCGGTGGCCGCGACCGGAGTCAGCTTCGGCGCCTATGACATTTCACTGGCGACACCGAATGACTCGACCGGTGACGTTACCTTCACCTGCACGTATGTGCCACCCGGGGGTGCGACGGGCGTGAATATCCAGGCATCCCTCAGCCCAGGCGTGAGCGGGAGCTACTCCCCGCGGCAGATGGCCCTCGGTCCGGGGCGCCTCAATTACAACCTGTTTCTCGACGCCGCCCGCACCTCCATCTGGGGCAATGGCCTGTCTGGCACGGGGATCGCGACTGCCAGCTTTACAGTCGGTCCGGGTGTGGGAAATGGGACACGGAGTGCCCAATTCCCCGTGTACGGCCGCGTGCCTGCCCAGCAGGTGGTTGGCATGGGCGCCTATTCGGACACCATCGTCGTCACCGTGACGTTCTGACGCCGGATTGTGGTGGGTACGGACGGGCCCCTAGCCGGAGCCGGTCGGAGGGCTCGACGATGTGTCTTTGCCACCCGGATGCGCGGCCGCGTCCCGCCGCTCCCTCCGGATAGCCATCACGACGGTAAACGCGGCGACGCCGACGATCATCAGCATGCCCGCCATTAGCACCACCAGCCCACCGGCGACGCGGTAGCCATGGATCAGGCCCACCACGACGCCGATCGGCGTCAGGACGAGCAGCAACGGCTTGGCGATTCTCATGGCCGAAGGGTGAGCAAATCCGGGGGCCCGCGGTCAAAAGGGCGTGATCCGATCTTGTCACGCTCTCTTGCAGCGCACAAACTGCGGTTGCGCCCGCTCGCAGACCCGTTAAGCTCTGCGGCCTGCGATTTTCCCCGGATTCAGCGTGCAACCGACCGATACAGCGAACCCGGACTATTTT
>DATJKD010000063.1:0-3548 GCA_035491795.1 Steroidobacteraceae bacterium
GGGCGATGCCGGGGCATGGGAGGCGGCCGTGCGCGAAGCGCAGGAGGAGATCGGCCTGGCCAGCGACCGGATCCGTCGCGTTGGCTACCTGCACGATCACCTGGTCATCTCGGGCTTTGTCGTGACCCCGGTGGTCGCCTACGTGACGCCCGGCTTCGAGCTGCGGCTCGACCGGACGGAGGTCGACGACACCTTCGAGGCGCCGCTCGAGTTCCTGCTCGACCGGGCAAACCATGTACCGACGACGCGGCGCATCGGCGGCCAGTCGTTTACGAGCTGGGATATTCCCTGGCAGGGTCACCGCATCTGGGGTGCGACCGCCGGGATGCTCGTCTCATTCGGCGAACTGCTGTCGGACCCCTGAGCCGTGGCCATCGGACGGCTGCTCGAGATCATGCGACGTCTGCGCGATCCGGAGCGCGGCTGCCCCTGGGACCGCGAGCAGACCTGGGAGAGCATCGCGCCCCACACCATCGAGGAGGCCTACGAGCTCGAGGATGCGATCCGCAAGGGCGATCCCGCGCACGTGCAGGACGAGCTCGGCGACCTGTTGTTCCAGGTGGTATGTCAGGCCCGGATTGCCGAGGAGGCGGGGGTCTTCGCATTCGACGACGTCGTCGATTCGATCTGCGACAAGCTCGAGCGCCGTCACCCGCACGTGTTCGGCGAGGCGCGCGCGGACAGCGCCGCGCAGGTATCGACGGCCTGGGAGGCGCAGAAGGCACGCGAACGCGCGGCGCGCGGCGGGAACGGTGTGCTCGACGGTGTCGCCGTCGGCCTGCCCGCGCTCACGCGGGCTGCCAAGCTCGGCCAGCGGGCCGCACGCGTGGGCTTCGACTGGACCGGCGCTGCGGGTGTGCTCGACAAGCTGCGCGAAGAGCTCGCCGAGCTCGACGCCGCGCTTGCCTCGACTGACAGGTCGCAGGCGGGCGAAGAGCTCGGGGACCTGCTCTTTACTGCGGCACAGCTCGCGCGCCATCTTGAGCTCGATCCCGAGACCTGCCTGCGGTCCGCCAACCGGAAATTCGAGGAGCGGTTCGGTGGCGTCGAGCAGCAGCTTGCGGCCGAGGGGCGCAGCGCCGCCGAGGTCACACCGGTGGAGCTCGAGCGCTTGTGGGAACGAGCGAAGCGGCAGCACGGCTGAGGCTCGAGGCGCGTCGCGCCTCGGTGCCGCCGTTACGCTACGACGAGAGCCTGCCGCTGCATGCGCGGCGTGCAGAGATCGCCGCGGCGATCGTCAGCGCTCCGGTCGTCATCGTGAGCGGCGCCACGGGCAGCGGCAAGAGCACGCAGATTCCGCGGATCTGCCTCGAGATCGGCCGCGGCGTCGACGGCATGATCGGTCACACACAGCCGCGCCGGATCGCCGCCCATGCGCTCGCCAGCCGCCTCGCGACCGAGCTCAACTCACCGCTCGGCGACCTGGTCGGCTACCAGGTCCGGTTCGTCGATCGCACCAGCCCGAGAACGCTGATCAAGCTGATGACCGACGGTGTGCTGCTCCGAGAGCTCGAGCGCGATCCCTGGCTCGCTCGTTACGACACGCTCATTCTCGACGAAGCGCACGAGCGCAACCTAAATCTCGATTTTCTGCTTGGAATCTGCCGACGGCTGGTGTCCCGGCGCCCCGAGCTCCGGGTCGTGGTCACCTCCGCAACGATCGAGACGCGGCGCTTTGCCGAGTACTTCGGTGGCGCACCAGTCATCGAGGTCGAGGGGCGCAGTCACCCCGTCGAAGTCCGCTACCGGCCTATCGATCCCGACGACGATTCACCGTCGCCGCTCGCGGGTGCCGTGGTGCGCGCCGCTGCGGAGCTCGCACTCGATGCGCGCGGGCTCATGGGTGACTCGCTTGTCTTCCTGCCGGGCGAGCGGCAGATACAGGAGGCGCTCGAGCTGCTCCGGCGCGAGTCGCCGACGGTACGCGAGCTGCTGCCGCTCTATTCGCGACTGTCGACGGGCGAGCAGGAGCGGATCTTCGCGCCGCATGCGGCGCAACGAATCATCCTGGCGACCAACGTCGCGGAGACCTCGCTCACCATTCCGGGAGTGCGTTTCGTCATCGACTCCGGTCTGGCGCGCATGAGCCGCTACAGTCCGCGGGCCAAGCTGCAGCGGCTGCCGATCGAGGCGATCTCGCGCGCCAGCGCCGATCAGCGCAAGGGACGCTGTGGCCGCGAAGGCGAGGGTATCTGCATCCGGCTGTATTCCGAGACCGACTTCGCTGAGCGGCCCGAGTACACCGAGCCGGAGATTCATCGCACTAATCTCGCGAGCCTGATTCTGCAGATGGCGGCGCTCCGGCTCGGCGCACCCGAAGAGTTCCCGTTCATCGATGCGCCGGACGGGCGTCTGCTCAACGACGGCTATCGTCTCCTCGCGGAGCTGTCGGCGGTCGATGGCGAGCGGCGCATCACGCGCCTCGGCCAGCGGATGGCGCGGCTGCCGGTCGACCCGCGGCTCGCTCGGGTCATCATCGAGGCGGCGCGACTCGGCTGCCTGCTGGAGTGCCTGGTAATCACCGCCTTTCTGAGCATCCAGGACCCGCGCGAGCGACCCGCCGGCCGGCTCGAGGCCGCGGACGAGCGTCACGCGTCGTTCGCGGATCCGCGGTCTGACTTCGTCATGGTGCTGAATCTATGGCGCGCGCTCGGCGAGCAATCGGCCGCAGGTTCGCGCGCGCTCCGCCGCTGGTGCCGGGACAATTTCCTGTCCTGGTCGCGCGTCAGGGAATGGCAGGACCTGCACGCGCAACTGACCGCGATCGCCCGCTCGGGACGGCGCATGACATCGGCGGCGGCGTCGCAGTCGATTCTCCATCGCGCATTGCTCGCCGGGTTTCTGGGCGGTATCGGCGTGCGCGATGAGGATCGCACCTATCTCGGCGCGCGGGACACCCGCTTCGTCATTGCACCGGGGACGCCGCTCGCGCGTCGCGGTCCGCACTGGATCATGGCCGCAAGCCTGATGGAGACACATCGCGTTTACGCGCGGATGGTGGCGCAGATCCAGCCGTCGTGGATCGAGGCCGCGGCGGCGCATCTGGTCCGGCGCAACTACGGCGACGCGGAATGGTCCGTCGAGCGCGGCATGGTGCTCGCCCGCGAGACGGTCTCGCTGTATGGGCGCGTGCTGCACTCCGGACGAATGGTCGACTTTGCCCGGATCGACCCCGCGACCGCGCGGCGTATCTTCGTCGAGGAGGCGCTGGTGCGCGACCGAGGAGGACCACCCGGCGTCTTCCGCAAACGCAATGCTGCGACGATTGCCGCGATCGAGAGCCTCGAGGCCCGGCTCCGCCGGCGCGACCTGCTGGTCGGCGAGGCGGCGATCGCGGAGTTCTACCTCGAGCGAATCCCGCCGCAGCTGAGCGACCTGCGCGGCTTTCGCCGCTGGTGGCAGGGACAGGAGAGCCGGGACCCCTATCTGCTCGACATTCCGCGTGATCGGCTGCTGGCACGGCCGATCCCGGCCTTTGCGCCCTCGGATTTCCCGGATCGGCTGGACGTCGCGGGCAACCCACTAGAGCTGCGCTACGTATTCGATCC
>DATJKD010000064.1:0-2527 GCA_035491795.1 Steroidobacteraceae bacterium
GAGGAGGCCGACCGGTTGCAGCGCCAGTGCTTTCAACTTGCCGCGCAGGCGGGGCAACCCCGATGGGAACCGCCGGTCGATATCTACGAGGGCGACGGCGAATTGCTGATCGAGATGGCGTTGCCGGGCGTGTCGCCGGAGCGGCTGCAGGTCGAGCTCGACGGCGAGCAGTTGCTCGTGCAGGCGGAGCGTCGGCTCCCGCATCGCCGGCACGGCGCAACGATCCGCCGGCTCGAGATCCCATACGGGCTGTTCGAGCGGCGGCTCGCACTGCCACCCGGTTCCTGGGCGATGACCGTGCAGGACCTCGCGCACGGTTGCCTCCGGTTGTTGCTGACCCGGCGCTGAGTTCGCCGAAGGCGCGCATATGAGTACCAACGACAAACCCACCCCCGTTCCCGATGCGTCGGCCGAGGCGCGCCAGACACCCACGTTGCCGCCGGACATGCTGATCATCCTACCGGTGCGCAATATGGTGCTCTTCCCGGGCGTGGTCATGCCGGTCGCGATCAAGCGCGAGAAGACGGTGGCCGGGGCCCAGGAGGCCGTACGGACAGAAGCCAAGGTGGGCTTCCTGCTGCAGAAGAAGCCCGACACCGAGGAGCCGGGCTTCGACGACCTGCATCGCGTGGGGACCATCGCCTCCATCGTGCGTTACCTCACCGCCCCCGACGGCACGCATCACCTCGTATGCCAGGGCGAGCGTCGCTTCCGGGTGCTCGATCAGGTGGGCGGATTCCCGTTCCTCGTGGCGCGGGTCGAGTTCCTGCCCGATACCGGCGCCACCAACCCCGATGTCGAGGCGCGGGCGCTGTACCTGAAACAGAAGGCCGTGGAGGCGATATCGCTGCTGCCGCAGGCGCCTGCGGAGCTCGCCAACAGCGTCCAGGCGATCGAGTCGCCGTCGATGCTCACCGACATGATTGCGAGCTTCCTCGACATCAAGGTTGCCGACAAACAGGAGCTCCTGGAAACGACCGAGCTCAAGGACCGTCTCGAGCGCGTCTCGAACCTGCTCACCCGGCGCGTCGAGGTGCTCAAGCTCTCGCGGCAGATCGAGGAGCAGACCAAGGAAGCGCTCGACGATCGCCAGAAGGAGATCCTGCTGCGCGAGCAGATGCGTCAGATCCGCAAGGAACTGGGCGAGGACGGTCAGGGCGCCGATGAGGCCGCTGAGCTGTCCGAGGCGATCACCAAGGCCGGGATGCCGCCTGATATCGAGGAGCATGCCCGCAAGGAGTTGAAGCGTCTCGAGCGCATGAACGAGGCGAGCGGCGAGTACTCGATGGCGCGCACATACCTCGACACGCTGATCGCCGTGCCGTGGTCGAAGCTCGACGCCGAGGACATTGACATCGGGCGGGCGCGCGGCATCCTCGACGCCGATCACTACGGTCTCGAGAAGGTGAAGCGGCGCATCGTCGAGTACCTGGCGGTGCGCAAGCTCAACCCGCAGGGCCGCAGTCCGATCCTCTGTTTCGTCGGGCCGCCCGGCGTCGGGAAGACCTCGCTCGGCCAGAGCATCGCGCGCGCGCTCGGGATCAAGTTCCAGCGCGTGAGCCTGGGCGGCACGCACGACGAGGCCGAGATCCGCGGCCACCGCCGCACCTATATTGGCGCGCTGCCCGGCAACATCATGCAGGCGATCCGCAAGGCCGGCACCCGCAACCCGGTGCTGATGCTCGACGAGATCGACAAGCTGGGCATGGGCATCCAGGGTGATCCGGCCTCGGCGCTCCTCGAGGTCCTCGACCCCGAGCAGAACTCGGCCTTCCGTGACAACTACCTCGGTGTGCCGTTCGACCTCTCAAAGGTGCTCTTCATCACGACCGCGAACGTGCTCGATACGATCCCCGGGCCGCTGCGCGACCGCATGGAGATCATCGAGCTCACGGGCTATACCGAGGAGGAGAAGGTGGAGATCGCCCGCCGCTACCTGGTGCGCCGGCAGCTCGAGGCGAACGGACTCAAGGCGGAGCAGGCCGAGATCAGCCGCGAGGCGCTGCTCAAGATCGCACGCGACTACACGCGCGAGGCTGGCGTTCGCACGCTCGAGCGGCAGATCGGCTCGGTGTTGCGCAACGTCGCCGTGCGGATCGCCGAAGACAAGGCGACCTCCGTCAAGATCGACGAGGAAGGAGTGGTGGAGATCCTCGGCGCGCCGCGGTTCGAAAACGAGATCGCAATGCGGGTGAGCGTTCCGGGCGTGGCGACGGGCCTGGCCTGGACGCCGGTGGGCGGCGATATCCTGTTCATCGAGGCAACCCGCATCCCCGGCAACGGCAAGCTGATTCTGACCGGCCAGCTGGGCGATGTGATGAAGGAGAGCGCGCAGGCGGCCCTGAGCCTGGTCAAGGCGCAGTCGGAAGCGTTCGGCATCGAACCCACGCTCTTCGAGAAGAGCGACATCCACGTGCATGTGCCCGCGGGCGCGATCCCGAAGGACGGACCGAGCGCGGGTGTCGCGCTGTACACGGCGCTGCATTCGCTCGTGACCCAGCGCAAGGTGCGCGCGGACGTGGCAATG
>DATJKD010000065.1:0-10666 GCA_035491795.1 Steroidobacteraceae bacterium
CGAGCCCGACGAGAACTGTATGAACGCATTGTCCTCGGGCCGCACGCGCGCAGGTGCGCCCTCCCGCGACACGTCGTCGAGTTCGTCGATCAGGAACGTGCGCCGCTCGAGGGCCGACCACACGGTCGACTCGCCGATCCCCGCGGCAAAGGCGGCCAGACGCTCGCGGAGCTTCCGCGTCGTGTAGAGGAGCGGGTCGTCCAGCTGCCGCGCGATCCGGAGGAGCTTGTGCTTGTGCTCGTCGCTGATGCCGATGGCGACGGGCACCGGGATGATGCCGCCGTGCAGGCAGGCCCAGTAGGCATCGAGAAACTGCTCGTTGGTCGGGACATGAAGTATCAGCCGGTCACCCGGCTGTGCGCCCGCGCGCTGCAGGTGATGGAGGATGCCTAGCGCGCGCCGCCGCAGCTCAGACAGACGCAGCGATTTCTCAGCGCCTTCGCCTTCGAGATAACCGATCGCGCCGTCGCCGCGGCTGCGATGCTCCAGCATCTCGGGAAGTGTCCGGTATCTGATCATCCGTCCTGACAGCGCTTCGTGCGTCGCGTATGGGCTGGCGGTGTTGCGACATCGAGTGGAGAATTGCCGCTCGATGAGCCGAGTGATCGTACTACATGCTCCGTCGCCAGGTCATGGCACGCCCGAATGGGAGCGCGGGCTGCTGCAGCGACTGCCGTACGCTCGCCGGCTCGAGCTCGAATCGCGCGACCCGAAGTCGCGCCGCGCGAGTCTCGGCGGGACGGTTCTGCTGTTCGAGGCGGCGGGACGTCTGGGCTTTGGCGACGTCGAGGCCGGCAAACTGCGCTTTCCCGAGGATGCCAAGCCGCGCGTCGCAGGCGGGCCGTTCTTCAGCATCTCGCACACCTCGGAGCACGTTGCCTGCGCGGCGAGCTGCGAGTGCGATATCGGTCTCGACCACGAAGACTATGCGGGCGAGGAAGCACCAGCGCGGCTTCGGCGCTGGACGGCCGTCGAGGCGACGCTGAAGGCGGCAGGTGCAGGCCTCAGGCGCATGCGCGCCGTCGAAGTCGACGTGGAGCTCAGGCTTTCGCGGCTGGACGACGCCAAGTATCACCTGGTGCCGCTCGACCTGGGATCCGGCATCGTCGCCTGCCTGGCTGCGAGCTCCCGACCGGACACGATCGAGATTCAGCGGCTCGCAGGCGTCGCTCCGTGAGCGAGGAAGAGACAGCACCCGAGGAGCGGGAGCTACGCAACACGCTGTACCGCCGGCTCACCCGGGGCCAGCGCAAGCTGACCCGCGGGCGGATGCTCGTGTATCGGATCGCGGTATTCGTGGGATGGGGATTGCTGCGCTTCTTCTGGAACACCTGCCGCCTGATGCCAGTGGCAGGCCTGGACGTCGCGCGCGAGACGCTGCGTGTGCACCGTTCGGTGATCCCCGTCTACTGGCATCAGCACATCGTCTTCGGCATCCAGGCACTGCGCCTGCTCGAGCCGCATGGTCTCACACCCGGCTTCCTGATCACCCCATCGGTCGATGGTACAGCACCGGCGATGCTCGCCCGCAGGATCGGCGGCCACGTGATCCGCGGTTCGTCGACCCACACCGGTGCGCGGGCGCTGCGCGACTTCTACGAGGCGATCGTAAAGCGGCACGTCTCGCCGGCAATCACGCCCGACGGTCCCCGCGGTCCGGTGCATGAATTCAAGCAGGGCGCCGTCGTGCTCGCACAACTCACCGGCAAGCCCATCCTGCCGATCGCGGTATCCGCATCGCGCACGCTGCGGTTCTCGACCTGGGATCGCTTCGAGCTTCCAGTGCCGTTCAGCCGGGTGCAGATATCGATCGGCGATCCCGTCATCGTGCCGCGAGGATTCGACCCAGATGCACTCGCGGGGCTGCAGAAGAAGCTCGGCGCGACGCTGCTTGCGCTCAAGACGTCGGGCTATGCCGCGCTGGGAAAGCGCCCACGGTAGACTCGCGCCATGCCGCAGGCTCTGTCCGACGAGAACGCGAACGCTACCTGCCCGACGCCTGAGGTGTCGGTCGTCATCCCAGTCTGCAACGAAGAGGACAACGTCGAGCCCCTGGCACGCGAGATTGCCGCCGCGCTCGGCGGACGATACGCGCACGAGATCGTCTTCGTCGACGACGGAAGTACGGATGGTACGGCCGCCGTCGCGCTTCGGGCCCGGGAGACCGGGTTGCCGCAACTACGGCTACTGCGCCACGGTGTGCGCTCCGGACAGAGCGCCGCGGTGGCCACCGGCGTGCGCGCCGCGCGTGCCCCGCTGATCGCGACCCTCGACGGCGATGGTCAGAACGATCCGGCCGACCTCCCACGGCTGATCGCGACGCTGCGCGCCGCGCCATCGGACCGCCTGCGGCTCGTGATGGGAAATCGCACGGCTCGCCGCGACACCTGGCTGCGTCGCGTGTCGTCGCGAATCGCGAACGGCGTGCGCGGCCGGCTGCTCAGGGACGGCACGCCCGACACCGGTTGCGGGATCAAGGTGTTCGACCGCTCGGTGTTTCTCGATATGCCGCGCTTCAACCACATGCACCGCTTCATGCCGGCGCTGTTCCGGCGCGAGGGCTACGAGGTAGTGTCGATCCCGGTGAATCATCGCGAGCGCACGCGGGGTCGATCGAAGTACGGTCTGCACAATCGTCTGTGGGTAGGAATCGTCGACCTCGTTGGCATGGTGTGGCTGCTGCGCCGTGCGTCGCCCCGGGTTCCGGTCAGCGAGGATCAATAGATGCCGGGCGACGCCGCCGTTCCCACGCTGCTCGATCGACTGCTGCGCCCCGGTCGAAACGATACGCGCGCGGTGCGGGTCGATCTCTGGTGGCTGATCGGGCTTGGCTGTCTGCTGATCGGCGCGGGGCTCGGGCTGCGTGACCCCTGGCCCGCGGATGAGCCGCGTTTCGCATTGATCGCGCGCGACATGCTCGCAACCGGCGACTGGCTGGTGCCGCGTGTCGCCGCCGATCTCTATTCGCAGAAGCCGCCCATGTATTTCTGGCTGATGGCGGCGTCGATGGCGCTGACCGGCTCGCTGCGGGTGGGCTTTCTGCTGCCGTCGCTGATCGCCGGCATCGGGACCGTGTTGCTGGTCTACGATCTGTTGCGACGCGCGCGCGGTCGCGAAGTGGCGTTGGCGGGTGCGCTGATGCTGCTGCTCACGTTCCAGTTCACCTGGCAAGCGCGACAGGCGCAGATCGACGCGACCTTGTGTTTCCTGACGACGCTGAGCCTGTATGGACTGCTGCGCCATCTGCTCGTCGCGCCCGCGCCCGGCTGGTTCGTCGCCGGCTGGGCAGCGGCGGGCCTCGGAGTGATCACGAAGGGAGTCGGCTTCCTGCCCCTGCTCGCGCTGCTTCCCGTGGGCGTACTCGCTGCCCGGGGCTGGCCGCTGGCCACGCGCATCACGCCGGGGCTCGCGATCCTGGGTCCGATCGCGATGCTCGCGGCGATTGCGATCTGGTTCGTGCCGATGTGGCTTGCGACTTCGGCGGGCGGTGAACTGCTCGCCTATCGCAACGAGCTCCTGTTTCACCAGACTGTTACGCGTTACGCTGATCCCTGGCATCACCGGGAACCCGCCTGGTATTACCTCACGAACGTAATCCCCTTACTCTGGCTTCCATTGATTGCGCTCGTGCCATGGTTATGGCCCCGCTGGCGGCGCGCGCTCCGCGGTCGCGACACATTGTCGGCGGTGCTGCTCGCCTGGGTGCTGATCGTCATCGCGTTCTTCAGCGCGAGCTCCGGCAAGCGAGGCCTGTACGTCCTGCCGGCAGTGCCGGCGCTCGCAATGGCCGCGGCGCCATGGCTGCCCGAGCTGCTGCGCGGGCGGGGACCAAGAAGGCTGGCGTTCACGCTGGCGACTGTCGTCGCCGGGCTGTCTGCAGCCGTCGCCTCGTATGTCGCGTTCGGTGGGAAGGACGTGGAGGAACGCCTCGCGGGCAACATCGCCGACCCGCTCGCGGCATTGGCGCTTCTGGCCCTGTGTTGTGTCGCAATGCTCGCGGTGTTCCGCGTGCGCGATGGGTGGCTGGCGTGGCTGGGAGCGCTGGCCTCGGTATTGCTCGTCACCGGCTTCGTGATCTATCCGCGGATGGATGCGGCCCGCTCGGGACGGGCCTTCGCACGCAACGTCGAGCAGCTCGCGGGCGGCATCGCGGAGCTCGGCTTCGTGGATCTGCGCGAGCAGTTTGCCCTGCAGCTGCGACGTCCGATCGTCTACTTTGGCAGCGGGCGCATGCTCGATCGGGAGCGCGAAGCTGCTGACGCAGCGGTGTGGCTCGCGGAGGATCCGCATCGAGCGGTCGTCGTCGATAACCATGCCCGCGAGTTGTGCTTCGCAAGGCTCCGTCCCGAGCCACTCGGTTACTGGCATCGCGAGCACTGGTTCCTGATCCGTGGCAGGCCCGACCCGGCCTGCGTCGTCCGGGGCGACGCCGCTTCGGCCAGAGGATATGTGCCACCAAAGGGTGCTTTAAATACAGACAGTTAGCTTGCATTCCTGATCGCCTGTGTCAGAATGCTGCGCAAGCAATTGCACAAAAACGGTGCGGATTCTGTGGATCAGTTCCGATAGGGGGCGCCACTGGATGCGAAACTGAGCGAACGGCGACACAGGGGATTGCCCGGTAGCAATGGCCACTTCCCTCCCTGAGGGCGGAAACGATACGGAAGGCACCGACTTCCTTGCCACTCAGCGTGTCTTCGGTGCCGGCCGACCAGGCGTCGGCCTCGACGTGCTGGCGACGAAGATCGCGGTCGATTTCCAGGGCCTCACCAGCGAAGGCGGCGACAGCTGCATCAAGCGCAATCTCGATGCCCTGCGCGAGGCCGCCGAGCTCGACGCGATCTGCATCGTGCTCTTCAACAACGAGCGCACGGTCATCGAGCGCGTCGCGAGCTCGACCGCGATGTTCACGCCGTTCGACCCGCAGGTGATGAAGGGCGACTCGCTGGACCGCATCCCGTGGCTGGCCAGCGGGCTCGGTCACATGCGCATCGCCGAGATCCGCGACACGCTCACGCCGCGGCGCGAGCAGGTTGTGGACGCTGCACGCTTCGCCGAGCTCAACATGCGATCGGTGCTCCTGTGCGGGCTCTCGCTTCGCGATCGCGTGCACGGCTTCATGGCTTTCTGCTCGACGCAGCCACGGGCGAGCTGGGACGCCAACCTGCACCTGCTGCTGAAGCTCATCGGCACCAGCTTTGCGACCGGGCTCGAGCGGCTGCGCGTCGAGCGGCATCTGAGCCGCCTCGAAGAGCGGAACGCTTTGTCGCTCGACACGGCGAACGACGGGCTGTGGGACTTCGACGTCGACAACAACACGGTGTATTTCTCGCCGCGCTGGCGGAACATGCTCGGCTTCGACGACACCCCGGAGATCTCGCCGGACTGGCGCAGGCTTGTCCATCCGGACGACATGGGCCGCGTGCAGACCATGATCCGCGAGCACATCGCCGGTAAGACGACGATGTTCGAGAGCGTGCACCGGATGCGGCACTGCAACGGCGAGTGGCGCTGGGTAGTGAGCCGAGCCAAGGCGCGCGCAGACTCGAGCGGCCGGCTCAAGCGGCTGGTCGGCGTCGAATTCGACATCACCGAGCGCAAGCTGTACGAGGACGCGCTCTTCCGCGAGAAGGAAAGCGCGCAGATCACGCTGCAGTCGATCGGCGACGGCGTGATCACCACGGACGCGCATCTCAACGTCGAATACCTGAACCCGGTGGCCGAGGAACTGACAGGGTGGCTTCTGAACGACGCGCAGAGCCGCCACATCGACGACATTTTCCGCGGCTTTCACGAGGAGACCTGCGAGCCGCTCGAGAATCCGCTCTCGGTCGCGATCCGGCGCAGCCGCGCGATCAAGTCGGTGCGGCCGACGCTGCTGATCAAGCGCGACGGCCACGAGATGTACGTCGAGAGCACTGCCTCGCCGATCCGCGACGGGTCGGGCGCCTGCTCGGGCGGCGTGCTGGTCTTCCACGACGTGAGCGAGAGCCGCGAGTTGAACCGCAAGCTCTCCTACCACGCGAGCCACGATATCCTCACCGGGCTCGTGAACCGGCGTGAGTTCGAGGCCAGGCTCGAGCGGTCGCTGCGCAGCGCCCGGGCGCGCGAGACCTCTTACGCGCTGTGCCACATCGACGTCGACCAGTTCAAGATCATCAACGATTCCTGCGGCCACAGCGCGGGTGACGCGCTCCTTGGGCAGGTCGGGACGCTGCTCAAGACGAAGATCCGCTGGCGGGACACGCTCGCCCGGTTGGGTGGCGATGAGTATGCGGTGCTGTTCGAGAGCTGTTCGCTCGACGAGGCCATGCGCATGGCCGAGCAGCTCTGCGACACGATCCGCAACTACAAGTTCGTCTGGGAGGAGCGTACCTTCCGCCTCGGCTGCAGCATCGGCGTCGTGCCGCTGACCGGCGAGACCGAGGACGTGGCGGCGCTGCTGTCGGCCGCCGACAGCGCCTGCCAGGCGGCGAAGGAGGCGGGACGCAACCGCGTTTACAGCTTCCAGGAGAACGACATCGACCTGATGCGCCGCCGCCGCGAGATGCAGTGGGCGGCGCGCATCAACAACGCGCTCGAGGAGTCGCGTTTCGAGCTGTTCCGCATGACCATCCAGCCGCTGCAGCGCCCCGATCCCGGGACGCATTTCGAGCTGCTGCTGCGGATGAAGGACGAGAACGGCAAGATCGTCTCGCCCGACAACTTCATCAACGCGGCCGAGCGCTACGGCCTCACGCCGGCGATCGACCGCTGGGTCATCGAGAATGCGCTGCGCTGGCTGGTGTCAGAGGCGGACGAGCGTGAGCGGCTCGCGATGTGCTCGATCAACCTGTCCGGCCAGAGCCTGGGCGATGACAAGTTCCTGCCGTTCGTCATCGACCAGTTCCATCGCAGCGGGATCGACGCCAGCAAGATCTGCTTCGAGATCACCGAGACCGCCGCGATCCACAGCTTCTCGCAGGCGAACCGCTTCATCCAGGCGTTGAAGGAGCTTGGCTGCCGCTTCGCGCTCGACGATTTCGGCACCGGGCTGTCCTCGTTCGGCTACCTCAAGCACTTCCCGGTCGACTTCCTCAAGATCGACGGCAGCTTCGTAAAGGAAATCCTGCACGACCCGATCGACCGCGAGATGGTGCGTTCGATCAACGAGATCGGGCACCTCACCGGCAAGCAGACAATCGCGGAGTTCGCGGAGAACACCGAGATCATCAACATGCTGAGAAACCTCGGCGTCGACTACGCGCAGGGCTACGGCATCTCCTCGCCTCAGCGGATCATGAAGCTCGCTGTCAACGGCTGAGCAATCCGCTCAGAGCCGGATGACAACTCACCGGGAGACGGATTTCCCGGGGAAGACGGCATCGTAGCTCCAGTCAGGAATCTCGAACGACCAGCCGGAAAGACGCGTCTCTAGCTTCGTGGATTCCTCGCGCGTCTGCGCGACCACGCTTTCGGGACCAGCGGCCGGGGTGGATTTCTCACCGGACGCCTCGTGAGCGGGCGGCTTTGACGGAGCCGCGTCAGAAGCGCCAGCCTTATCGGCCGGCGCCGCGGCGGCCGCGAAGAACCGCCGCGCCGCCGATTCATCCACCGATGGCCTTACGCGCACAAAACGCTTGTCGCCTTCGGCGTAGCCCTCAATCGCGAGTACCAGGCCGTCGAAGGTCCGGTACGTCGCGGTCGCCGCCGGCTTGTCCTTGTTCGCATCCTTCGCGGGGCGGACGTCCACCAGACGCAGCCCGGCGAGCCCGGTGGCGACCTGGTCGGTGCTCGAACCCGGGTTGGATGCCGAACCGCTCGCTGACTTGCCGGCAATCCTGAAGCTCTGATCCGCGCGGCTCGCTTTCTCCGCCGTCCATCGGTGCTTGCCGTCCGTCGTGAACTCCGCGGACTGGATCCGGTCGGCGCCGATGTCGAGAAGCTCGGTTGCGAGCCACTTAGCCGGGTCACGCTCGACGGTGAGCGCAGTGCCGATCTGCCAGCTCGCAGCCTCGCCCTTGCGGCGGACATAGGTCGAGCGCGCACCCGGCGACTTGCCCACGATCAACGACACGGGTTTGACGGGCCCGCCGAGCTCGACGCCCGCTCCGGTGGCGTCGGGCGTGGCCAGGTCCTCGACACCCAACGAGGGATAGTTCGCCGGGAGCGTGGTCTTCTCTTCGAGCGTGCGTGCCTGCGCGAGGCCGAGCAGCAAGGTCCGGACTCGGCTCGCATCGGCCGGATAACCGGCTCGCTCCGCAACCCGCCAGCCGCTCTCGGCGCGTTCGAGGGTGACCGCAGTCTTCTCGCCGGGACCTCGGATTCGAATCGATGTGACCTCGTCGAGTGACGCCTCGAGCGCCGGGTACAGCAGCTCGCCGACGCCGGCGGGTCGATTGGTGCGTCGAGTGGTAGATACATAGATCGCCGCACCGATCAGCACCGCGGTGAGCAGGGCCAGAGTCCAGCGACCGCGATGAGTCATGCCGGCTTCCCCGTCGGGGTGCCGCTCGCACGATCGACGGCTCGTCCGGCCGCGAGCCGTCGACGGCGCAGCCATGTAAGGAGGATCGCGCCAATCGCGAGAAGCGTCGGGACCAGCGCGATGTTTACCGCCTTGAGCACGGTGCCAAGCCGGTCTATTTCGACGTCGAGGCCGCGGCGCACCTCGCGCAGTTCGCGGCGGATGCGGAGCCGCTCGGCCTGAAAACGCTCGAGCTCCGCCTGCTGCTGCGGGGTCAGCACCAGCCCCGCGCCGGCGTCGCCGCGCGCGGCTTCGAGCTTGGTGAGCTGCTGCTCGGTGTCCCTGAGCTCGTGGTCGAGCTCCTGCTCCTTCTCGCGCAGGCGTTCGTCCGCGCGCCGCCGCAGCTCGTCGACGCGGGTGAACGGTCGGAAAAAGCTCTGCCGGCCGCGGACGTTGATCAGGTCCTCGCTGCCGGCGAGGTTGTCGAGCGCATTCGCAAGCAGGTCCCCATTATTTGCCCATGCCACGGCGAAGGGCTGGCCGAATACGTCCTGTCGGCGGACCCAGAGCATGTCCGAGAGAATGTCGGTGTCGGCGACGACCACGAGGTCAGCCTCGTTCTTGCTTTCCTTGAGTCCGGTCCCGGTTGCGGCGCCGTCGGGCGCGGGAGGCCCGCCCGGAAAGGCGGACTTGAGCCGGCCGTGCACCCGCGCAGCGATCGCGTAGGTCTTGCTGGTGGGCTTGAACCCCTCGAGCAGGCTGCCGGGATCCGCCAGTGCGCTCAGGCGGCTCGCCGGGATCGGCGCGGATTGCGGGCTGCTGAGGAGCAGCGGCTCGAACTCGAGCCCGCTGCCTTCGCGAGGCGCAAGCATGCCGGCGGTCATGACATTGACCGACTGCAGACCACGCGTGATCACGTCGTCCTGCGCCATGGCATCGGCCCCGAGTGCGAGCACGGCGATGTGAGGCGCAGGCGCTTCGCCTGCGCGCATCGACACCGTGAGCGCGTGCGCCCAGTCGCCGATCACCTGTTGCGGGTCATAGTCGACGCCCCAGGCCGCCAACAGCGGCGCGAGGTCCGACCCGCGATTGCCGCCCATCCCACCCATGCCGCCCATCGGGTCCGAGGGCCGGTCTGATTCGGCGACTGGATCGACAAACGCCATCAACTTGCCGCCGCGCATCACGAACTGGTCGATCGCGTACAGCGTCGCCGGCGGCAGCTCCTTCGGATGCACAACCAGCAGCACGCTGATGTCGGCGTCGATCGCCTTCACGTCGCGGGCGACCTCGCGCACGTCGTACATCTCGCGCGTCTGCTGGATGGCGGCCCAGCCCTCGCGCATCCCGCCGGTCATCGGGTCGAATGAGGTGTCGACCGGCAAGGTCGAAAGCAGCCCGACCACGGGCTTTTTCGGGTTGGCGAGCCGATAGACCAGGCTCGCGACGTCGTATTCGAGGAACTCCTCCTTGTCCGGCTGGAAGAAGCCGATCGTTTCGCGGCCGTCGGTCGAGTTGGTCCCTGCAAGACCGAAGTACAGCGGCTCCCGATCGGCGCCGACCGGCACCGCCGCGAGACCGAAATCGGCCGCGCGGTCCTCGTCCTCGGAAAAGGGCTGGGGATCGATCACCGTCAGCTGGAGCTTGCCGTCCGAGCGCCCGGCCATTTCCTCGAGGAGCTCACGCACCCGCTGCGCGTAGGCGCGCAGAGCAGGGGTGGATCGGCTTGCTTCCTCGGAGAAAAAGAAATACAGGTTTACCGGCTCGGCAAGCGAGCTCACGATGCGCTCGGTGCCGGGTGCGATCGTGTACAGGTGGCTCTGTGTCAGGTCGAGGCGCGCGCCGCGCAGCGCGAAGGTCGCGACGACCGTGAGAGCCAGGAACGCCGCCGCAAGCGCCACGAGCGCGCCGGCGCCCCATGTTTTCCTTGCACGTGTGGTCATCAACAGGGCCTCAGTCCGCCTTCTTCATGTCGAGTACGATCACCGTGGCCGCGAGCCACGCCGCAATCAACGAGGCGAAGAAGACGAGATCGCGCAGGTCGATCACACCCTTCGAGATCGCCGAGAAATGGGTCAGGAAGGAGAGCGAGGCCACTGCGTCGATCAGCGTCTGCGGTGCCCAGCCTGCGACGAGCGATTGCACCAGCGGAAACCCGGCGAGCAGGAACGCGAAGCAGACCACCGCGGTCAATATGAAAGCGATCACCTGGTTTCGGGT
>DATJKD010000066.1:0-21774 GCA_035491795.1 Steroidobacteraceae bacterium
CCTCACGGTCGTGACCGGCGTCTCGGGTTCCGGCAAGTCGACCTTCGCGCGAGACGTGCTGTACGCAAACCTGCGCGTGCGGACTGCCGAAACGCGCGGCCGCAGGCGCGCCGCGCCGTGGCTCGGTTGCGCTGGCATCGAGGGCATCGAGCAGGTCCGCCGCGTGCTTGAAGTCGACCAGGCGCCGATCGGCAAGACGCCTCGATCGTGTCCCGCGACCTACGTCGGGTTCTGGGACGACATCCGGCGTCTCTACGCCGGCACGACCGAGGCGCGCGTACGCGGTTACGGTGCCGGACGTTTTTCGTTCAACACCGCTGGCGGGCGCTGCGAAGCCTGCGAAGGCCAGGGGCTGCGCACAATCGCGATGAGTTTCCTCCCCGACGTCAAGGTGCTCTGCGATACCTGCGGCGGTCGGCGCTTCGATACCGAGACGCTGGCCATCCAGTACCGCGGGCGCAGCATCGGCGATGTGCTGGCGATGAGCGTCGACGAGGCGGAACCCTTCTTCGCAGCCCATCCGCGCATCCATCGAGCGCTCACGCTCCTGCAGGACGTGGGTCTCGGCTACCTGACACTGGGTCAGCAGAGCCCGACTCTGTCGGGCGGCGAGGCGCAGCGCATCAAGCTCGTCACCGAGCTTGCGCGTCTGCGGTCGGCGGGTGGGGTGCTCTATGTGCTCGACGAGCCGACGGTCGGGTTGCACATGGCCGACGTCGAGCGCCTGATCCGAGTCCTCCACCGGCTCGTCGAGGCGGGCAACACCGTGGTGGTGATCGAGCACAACCTCGACGTCATCGCGGAGGCCGACTGGATCGTCGACCTCGGGCCCGAAGGCGGCGCGGCCGGCGGGCGGGTGGTGGCACAGGGCTCACCCGAGCAGCTCGCCGCAAATGGTACCCGCTCGCACACAGCGCGGATCCTGGGCGAATTCCTGCGGGAGCGTGCGCGCCTCCCGGACATCGATGACGCACCCACCCGGCGTTCGCGGCGACGCGCCGGAGCCACGGCATGAGGGCGGGCGACACCCCGCGCGTCGCGCTCGTGACCGCCAGGGAGGCGCTCGCGCTCGACCAGGATCTGCCGCCGCTACGCGATGCGCTCGCAGCACAGGGTGTCGATGTCGACTTGCCGTGCTGGGACGACGCAAGCGTCGACTGGGCGAGCTTCGACATCGCCGTGCTGCGCTCCACCTGGGACTACGCCGAGCGGATCGGCGAGTTTCTCGAGTGGGCCGATCGCTGCGCATGTCTGACGCGCCTCGCGAACCCGGTCGAGACTGTGCGCTGGAACACCGATAAGCGGTATCTCCTCGAGCTCTCGCAGGCCGGGGTACCCGTGGTGCCGACACGGTTCGTGTCGCCCGGAGCTGACGCTTCGATGGAGCTCATGCGTTTCCTCGACGGGGGCGCTGGCTCACTGACATTTGGCCACGCGGACGGATTCACGGACTTCGTCGTCAAGCCCGTAATCGGCGCAGCATCCCGCGATGCGGCGCGGTACGCGCGCGTCGATGGTACAGCGGCGCTCGCGCACCTCGCGCGATTGCTGGAGACGGGCAGGCAGACGATGCTGCAGCCCTACCTCGACCGCGTGGACGCGCACGGCGAGACCGCCGTGATCTTCTTCGATGGGGTGCTCAGCCACTCGGTGCGCAAGGGACCGCTGCTCAAGAGGGGCGCGAGGCTGGTGTCGGGTCTCTTCGCGCCCGAGAGGATCACGCCACGTGAGATCGGCGAGGCTGAGCGAGGGGTCGCGGTTGCAACGCTGCGCGCGATCCCGTTCGGGGTGCCGCTCTATGCGCGGGTCGACCTGATCCGAGGCGACCACGGTGCCCCGGTCGTGCTGGAGCTCGAGCTCACCGAGCCGTCGCTCTTCCTTGCGCAGGCAGCGGGTTCCGCGGAGCGGCTGGCGGCTGCGATAATCGCTCGCAGCGACTGAGGGCTCACCCATGGACGACGACCTCGAAGCAATGTCCCGCGCCGAGCTGATCGCGGAGGCCCGCAGGCTTCGCAGCGGCATACGGGAGCACCGCGACACGTCCGGCCAAGACTTGTGCTGGCATCATCCGGCGTTGTGGGGTCTGCTGCCGGAGCGGACCGATCCGCTCCCCATCGTTCCGAGCTGGCCGCAGTTCCTGCGCGGCTGCATCCGCTATCGTCAGTCGCTCGACGAACAGTTGCCCGACGCGCTGCGATCGGACGCCGCGCACGAGTAGCCGGGCGCCCGCGGACGTCGAGGACGCTAGGCTGTCGAGACTTATTGCGCCGGCTGCGCGCTCTCGACCCTCCACTTCACGTAGTTCAACACTTCGCGCGTGTTGAACGGCCCGAGTGCGGTCTGCAGACGCACCGACTGCTGCGGGGGGATCACATCGCCACCGGTCGTCACGCGCACCGGGCCGGAGTGCACCTGCCCAGCCTGGTTGACCACCGCGACCTGCAGACTGACGTTGCGCACCGGCACATTCGTGCGATTACCCACGGTGAGCCAGACATGGCCGCTCTGATCGAGCTGCGGCTGGATCGCAAGATAGGTCTCGGGGTTCTGCGCGAGGTCGAGCCGCGCGAGCCGCGCCTGCGCTTCCTGCCCGAGCTTCGACTTCGAGCCGGCCACCATCTTGTAGTACTCGACCGCCTTCGCGGTGTTGCCATTATCCTCAGCGATGCGGCCGAGGTAGTACGCGCTCGGGCCGTTCGGCAGGAGCTGCATGGCCTGGTTCAGGAGCGGCTCGGCGGCACCCCGGTTCCCTAAGTCGTACTGAGCGATGCCCGCAAGCGCGATCGGCTTGAAGTAGTTGGGATCCAGCGAGCGCGCCTTCTCCAGATACGGCAGTGCACCCTTCGCATCCTTCTCGTGCAGCTCGAGCTCGCCGAGCAGCCCGGGGAAGCGGGCCTCGCGCGGCGCCATCTTCGCCGCCTCGCCGGCGAGACGCTTCGCGCCGGCGATATCGCCCTTGTTGGCGGCGGCCACGGCCTGGTCGTACTTCGCATAGGCGGGCGCGTCCTTAAGCAGGTTCGCGATGCCGGCGCGGTAGCGATCGGCACCGAGATCGCCACCCGGCCCGCCTATCTCGGCCATCGTGCTCTTGTTCGCCGCTACGCGCTCGGGCGATGGCGGGTGGCTCGCAAACAGACTGCTCAGCTTGTCCGGATCGTTGCCTTGCGACTTGCGGACGAACAGCTCCTGGAGCGCCACCGCGGCCTGCAGGTCATAGCCCGCCGCCTTCATATACTTCATCCCGTAGCGGTCGGCCTCCAGCTCGTCGTCGCGGCCGAACTTCGCCGATACGAGCTGCGCGCCCAGCATGCTCCCCTGGCCCACCATCTCGCCCAGCCCTGAGCCGCCGTACGCGGCGGCGCCGATCGACGCGATCGCGGCGCCGACCTGCAGCAGCTGTCCCTGCTCCATCTGCTGCGCGCCGTGGCGCGCCGCCGCATGGACGATCTCGTGGCCGAGCACGGCGGCGAGCTCCGCTTCGTTCTTGAGCTCGACCAGCAGTCCGCGGTTGATCGCGAGCTTGCCGCCGGGCAGCGCCCAGGCGTTCAGATCGCCGCTGTTGATGACGACGAACTCGTATGGGAGCTTCCGGTCCGCGACGGCGGCCAGGCGATTGCCTACCCGCTGGACGTAACTCGTGACACCCGGATCGGTAACGTAGTCTCCGCCCTGCGACTGCCGCGAGGGCGCGTACTGCTGCTGGCCGATCTGGATTTCCTGCGCCTCGGAGACGAGGTTCAGTTCACGCTTGCCGGTCACCGGGTTGGACGCGCAGCCGCCGAGCGCGAGCAACGCGGCCAGGAGCCCAACATATCGGCGCATGGTCGTCTCCTCCGTGACGACTCAAGTCTAGCAAGGTCGATCGCGACGCCGAACGGCGCGGCGGTCGCAGAGCGTGTCGGACGGTTGCACCTTACGCGTAGGCGCGGCGCACCTCTTCTGCAAGGATTTCAATGCCCCGGGCGACGCTGTCCGGTGCCTGGGAATAGTTAATACGGATGCATTCGTTGCGGTGCGACCAGTCCGCCTCGAGCCCGGGGAAGAAGTGGTGGCCCGAGATCACGTACACGCCGCGCGCCTTGAGGCGGCGATACAGCTCGGCACTCGTCACCGGCAGCCCGGGGAACCACAGCCAGAGGAAAAACGCGCCTTCCGGTCGATGGATTACGAGGGGCAGATCGGTGCATGCAGCGCGCAGCCAGTCGATCGCCTGCCGACAGCGGGCGGCGTAGTGTGGCCGCACCACCTCGCGACAGAGTCGCGCGAGCTCGCCGCTGCGGAGCAGCGGCTCGACCATCGTCGCCGCGGTACCGGCCGGCGCGAGCGCGGCGGTCGCGTTGAATGCCGTGATCGCCTCGATCACGGATTGCTGCGCGACGACGATCCCGGTGCGCGCGCCTGGCAGCCCGAGCTTTGACAGGCTCAGGCACAGGATCACGTTGTCGTTCCAGAAGGCCGCACCGTCCTCGAACTGCAGGCCCGGGAACGGCAGTCCGTAGGCCGCATCGATCACGAGGGGCACGCCGCGGTCGCGCGCGACGGTGTCGAGCTGCTCGAGCTCCGCGATCGCAAGCACGTTGCCGGAGGGGTTGGTGGGCCGCGACACACAGATCGCGGCCACGTCCTCTGGCACGGTGAGATTCGCAGTATCGAGCCGGTACTTGAAGAAGCCGTCGGACTCGCGCTCGATGCGCGCGGGTCGCGAGCACAGCATGCCTTCCGCCACACCGAGATCGGCGTAGCCGATGTACTCCGGCGCGAGCGGCAGCAGCAAGCGCCGGTGCGAGCCGTCGCGCTGCGGTCCCGAAAGCCAGTTGAAGAGAAAGAAGAACCCGAGCTGGCTGCCCGCGGTCAATGCGACATTGCATCGCTCGATTCGCCAGCCGAACTCGTCGTGGAGTGCGGTTGCGACGGCGTCCCGGAATCCCGGGTCGCCGGCAGGGTCGGAATATTGACCTGCAAAGCGGCCAAACTGCGCGGGGTCCGCGGCGATCTCGGTCAGCCGCCGCATGTAGACGGCCTCCACCTCGGGGATGCGCGCGGGATTGCCGCCGCCCAGCATGTACACCGGCGCAGACGCCGCCATCGCGTCGGCGAGATCGAGCATCAGCTCGGCCGCGGCCGTGCGACGGGTGTAACGGGCGCCAAAGTCGGACGGGCGGAACATCTGCGACGCTCCAGTCGGCTGCCGGCACGGCGTGCGACGGCGATGCGACTATGCCACGATCGGTACAACCGGAGCGCCCATTGCGGATAGACGCGCTGATCTTCGACCTCGACAACACGCTCTGGGATGTGGAGCCGGTGATCCTGCGTGCCGAGGAGAGGCTGGCCGAGTTCCTCGCGCAATCCTATCCGCGTGTCCTCGAGCGACACACGCTGGCCACGATGCGTGCGCTGCGCACGCGGCTCATGATCGAGCATCCGACCATGCAGCACGATTTCACCTGGCTGCGGCTCGAGCTGCTGCGCCGGCTGGCGAGCGAGGCAGGTTACCCGGAAGACATGGCGCGGCAGGCCTTCGATGTCTTCTTCCGCGCGCGCAACGAAGTCGTACTCTACGACGACGTGCTGCCGGCCCTCACGACGCTGCACACACGCTGCCGGCTGTTCGCGCTCAGCAACGGCAACGCGGACCTGGCCGCGATCGGGCTGTCGCGGTTCTTCGAGCGGAGTCTTTGCGCGAGGGAAGCCGGGTGTCTCAAGCCCGACCCGCGCATCTTCTGCCGGCTGCTCGACGACGCGGGTCTCGATGCCGCGTACGTGGTGCACGTGGGCGATGATCCGGAAGCGGACATAGAGGGTGCACGCGGCGCCGGTCTGCGCGCGGTGTGGCTCAACCGCCAGGGCACACCGTGGCCCGCGTCCACCGCCGCGCCGGAGCTGCACATCCGCTCGCTGGGTGAACTCGACGCGGTGCTGACCGGTCTATCGTAAGAAGGGAAATGACCGCCGAAGGAGCGCGCGTCTGCGTGGAGGGTTCACCCTCTCCGACGTCGTTTGGCGGGTGTTTCCGACACGTTTTCGTGCAGTACGTCGCAGACGTCCACTTGTTCGCGCTGTCTGGCTTGGCTATGTTCGCATCATGAAGTCGCTGGATGCAGAGCGACAGTTGGAGACGACGGTGGCCGCGCCGGACGAGCAGGCCACCCTCGACGTGCGCGGGCTGCGCGAGTTCTTCCGCGATTCGGTACACGACGCGCTGATCCGCCAGCAGGTCGGTGTCGACACGCACACCGAGCACTACGTGGTCAACCTGCTGACCATGTTCTCCCGCTCCGAGGCGCTCTTCGAGCAGACACCCGAGGGCGTTCGGCTGCGACCGCTGGCGGTAATGCTGGCCGAAGCTGCCGCAACGACCTCAGCGGAGCGTCGGAGTCGGGCGCTGCAACGGCTGGGCGACGTCTCATTGTTCGTCGCCGGTTTCTTCGCGCAGAGTTTTGCGCGCAAGCTGGTCGACATCGACTATCACATCGCGATGGGCGGCCGGGCCTACGGAACGCTGGCCGACAGCTGCGGGCACGGAGCGCGCGCGCGCGCGCTCGGTGCCGTGTTCGCCGAGCTCGCCGCAAAGTTCCAGCGGCTGGTCGATGCGTTGAACGAAGTCAGCGAGATGTCGCACCGTCACAGCGATCGAGACGTCCTGCGGCAGTACGAGATCTGGCTCAGGACGGGCAGTCCGCGCGCCCGCGAGATCCTGCTGCGGCTCGGCGTGATACCGGCCCCAGTCGCGATCGAGCGCGCTCCAAATTGAGCGCTACCCCTGCGGCGGCCTTGCTCCGCGGCCTGCAGGGATTGCTCGTGCGGATCTATGACGCGCCTGCCGCGCACGACGTGCACGATTTCCTGGTGACCGACGCTCTGCGAGCCGCGGAGCTGTCCGGACGCGCGCAGCCGCCGTCCACCGACGAGCAGCTCTTGCTGGCGGAAGGAGCCGACGGACTCGAGCTCAGCCTGTACGTGGATGCGGAGGTGCTGCACCGCCTTGCGACCCGTTGTCCGCTGCACGCGCTCGACGAACGCAACCTCGCCGACTACTGCACCGCGCTCGAGGGAGTGAGCCATTTTCATTACGTCGTATGGAACGCCGACAGCACTCGCGAGATCTCGCTGCTCGAGCTCGAGTTGCAGGCTGAGGTGGACAAGTACGCGAGCGCGCTTTCGCTGCTGCTTGCGCAGCGCGAGGGCCGCTTCCCCGCCGAGCTCTTTCATCGCCTGTTCGAAGGCGTGCGCTTCCTGCCGCAACTCGCCGAGGCGGAACGCGCCCGTTATGAGGAAGCACATCGCTACGCGGCTCGTTTCTGCCGCCGGCTGGAAGAGCGCTTTCTGCGTGCTCGGCGGGCCCGGCCCGAGGCACTGCTGGCCGAGCTGCGGCGTTTCTATCGCCTGGGGAGCCAGTCAAAGCTGCGCCACGCGGCGCAGTGGTCCTGAGCAGCGGCTAGCCCTCCCCGGGCTTATCTTGCATGCGCTTCTTGAGCGCGATCCACTTGCTGAACTCGCGCAAGTCGCGCTTCTTCTTCCGTGACTGCTTGGTGGGCTCGTTCCTGTCGTACGGGTTGTAACCCGGTAGCGGCTTCTTCCTGGAGGGAAGCGGGTCGTTGTTCAGCGCGGTGAGATCGTTGCTCTCATCCTCGATCATGAGGTCCCTGGGCGCGAGCGCGCTCAACCGCGCGGTTTTGCCCAGGGTATCGTCCGCCTGGAGGTCCGCGTCGTCGGACCATTCCCAACTGATGTTGCCGCGGTCGTCGTGCACAAGCTGACCGGGAGTCGCGTCCTCCTGGCCGGCCTCGGTGCCGGTCGCCGGATCCGCATCGACAGACTGTGCCTGTCTCTGGTTGCGGCCGGTCCGCAAGTCCACTGCTCTTCCCGCGTCCTGAATGCGGCGTTTCTCTGCCATGTTCCAGCACTCCGCTGGCTCTCTACTTCAGGCCGATGTTACCGAGTCGCGGCCCGCGGAAAGTGAGAGTCGCGTCACGCTATGTCTCGTCGGTGGGTCCCGGGTCCGCCGAAGCTCGGAGGGCGTGTCCCGCCCAGACCAGCCCGACGATGCTCTTGCCGTCCGCGAGGCGCCCCGATGACGCCAGGGCAAGCGCTTCATCGAACGGAAGCCAGCGCGGCTCAAGCACCTCGTGCGCTTCCGGGCGGCTCACGACGGACACGAGGCCGCGGGCGAGGAACAGGTGTATCGCCTCGGTGAGTACACCGGGCGAGGTGAGAAAGGAGCCGAGCGGCGTCCAATGCATGGCTCGCATGCCGGCTTCCTCCTCGAGTTCGCGCTTTGCGCACACGAGTGGCGCTTCGCCGGCGTCGAGCTTTCCGGCCGGCAACTCATCCACCCAGCCGCCAGCGGCGTGACGGTACTGCCGGAGCAGGCAGACGCGGTTCTGGTTGTCGATGGCGACGATCGCCGCGCCGCCGGGGTGATGCGCGATCTCGAGCGACGCGACCGTGCCGTTGGGGAGCGGTACCTGCTCGACAGTGAGCCGGATGACGCGGCCCCTGAATACTTCGCGGACTTCATGCGGCATGTGTGTTTCCCCTGTATGCGCTGGTTGCTGCAGCGCAGCAATGTGTGGCCTGCTGTGCTAACGTGCGTGCGTGACTGATCACACGCTGCGCCGTCTTAGAGCGTCCTTCGAAGCGGGCCGCACCCGACCGCTCGCATGGCGCCGTGCCCAGCTTGTCGCAATCGAGCGGATGCTCGAGGAGCGCGAAGCGGATTTCGCCGAAGCCTTGCGCCTCGATCTCAACAAGAGTCGCTACGAGTCGTTTCTGTCCGAGACGAGCTTCGTCATCGAGGAAGCGAAATTCGCGCGCCGCCATCTCGGGCGCTGGATGCGCGGCAGTCGTGTCCGCACGCCGATGATGGCACAGCCTGGTCGCAGCAGGATCGTTCCGGAGCCGAAGGGCGTCGTGCTGATCATCGCTCCCTGGAACTACCCGCTGTCCATGGTGCTCGCGCCGCTGGTCGGCGCGCTCGCCGCGGGCAACGCCGCGATCGTCAAACCGTCCGAGATATCGCGCCACACCTCGGTTGCCCTTGCGCGCATTCTTCCCCAATACATGGACCCGGAGGCCATCGCGGTCGTCGAGGGCGGGGTCGCCGAGACCACCGATCTGCTCGCGCAGCGCTTCGATCACATCCTCTATACGGGCAACGAGCGCGTGGCGCGGATCGTCATGGCCGCTGCCGCGAAGCACCTGACTCCGGTCACACTCGAACTCGGCGGCAAGAGTCCGTGCCTCGTCGCTGGCGATGCCAATCTGGACGTTGCGGCTGCGCGTATCGTGTGGGGCAAGTTCCTGAACGCAGGTCAGACCTGCGTGGCCCCCGATCACGTACTGGTCGAGCGCAGGGCGGCCGCGCCGCTGCTCGCGGCGCTGGTGCGGCGCATCCGCGAGTTCTACGGCGAGGACGCGGCCGCGAGCCCGGATTACGGGCGGATCGCGACCGAGCGCCACGCCGCGCGATTCGAGCGGCTCCTGGCCGGCCAGCGGATCCACTACGGCGGACGGGTGGACGTCGCGCAGCGCTACGTCGAGCCGACCATCGTGCTCGACCCGTCTCCAGACAGCGCGCTGATGCAGGAAGAGATCTTCGGCCCGGTCCTGCCGGTCATTGCCGTCGATGACATGGGTGCGGCGCTGCGCCTGGTGGCTGCGCGCCCCAAACCGCTCGCACTGTATGTCTTCACGCGCGACGAGGCGCTCGCCGATGCGGTTCGCGATTCGCTGTCCGCGGGCACCGTGTGTGTCAACGACGCGGTGATCTTCATGGTATCGCCCGAGCTGCCGTTCGGCGGCGTGGGTGCGAGCGGCATGGGCCGATACAGCGGCTGGTACGGTTTCGAGACGTTCAGCCACATGAAGCCGGTGATGACGCGCAGCCTCCGGTTCGACGTGCCGATCCGCTACCCGCCGTACAACGACACCAAGGCGCGCCTGCTCAAGCTGGTCCGCTGAGCGGAGGCGGACGAGCCGCAGGTCCGCATGGAGTCGGCGGACCGGGCATACCGCTCGCGCCCCTTCCCAGTTGTGTGACCCCCTGCACGGTCCGACCGGCGCAGCCGTGGAATCTTGTTGCCGTGGAGTCGGGCACGCTGACACGGACCGCAGGTCTAACGACCGCTGCATTTCTGGGCTTCGTCCTGGTGGACGTTGCGGTGCCCGCGCGTCTGGTATCCGGCGCATGGTGGCTCGTTCTGCTCCTTGTGTGGATCACGCGCTGGCCAGCGCCGCGTCCCGCTGCAAACCACACGACATCGACCTTGATGCGCCTCATGGCCTTGCCGGTCTTTGCATGGCTCTTCTTCCGCTCGGTCAACGGTCTGGCGAGCGCCGCGAGCGCGTGGGAGCTTCTCGATTCGGACAGCCCGCTTGCGCTGCTTTCCTTCCCGATGAGGGACACGCTGGTCGGACTCGTGACCGCGGTATTGCTGGCCGTTCCGCTGCGCCGCACTTTCGGGCCGCGTGCCGCATCCGCGGCGTGCATCGTCGTGCTGCCCTACTTCATGCTCGCCGGTCTCGAGACCGTGTTCGTGCCGGCGCGCTGGGCCGAGCGGCCGCTGGCGAATGCGATTCACCTGTTCGAGGCGGTGATGCCGCCGCTGCTGCTGCTCGAGGCCTGCGCCATCCGGATGCGTCGCCAGGTCGAACGCACGCGGGCACCGGCTCGGCTCCAGCATGACTTCGAACACCTCCGGCGCGGTGGTCTGGGTGCGCGGGGCACCGCGCTCCGCGTATTTCTGCCGGTCTCCGGCCTGGCGGCCGCGGCGATCGCACTGCGCGTGCGGGTCGACGGCGATCCGGATGCGCCGCTCATCATCGAGACGCTGGCGGCCGCGACCATCCCGCTGGTGACCGTGGCACTCACCGGCGCAGGCATCGCCCTGCTGCGGGCGCTGCGCGCCGTGCCGGCACAGCGCGGCTGGCGGCTATGGCTGGTGCGGGACATGCGGGCGACTGTATTCCTGCTGCTCGGGCCACTTTGGCTGTGGACCGTGCTCATCGATGCGCCGCAGACCGGCGCATACGCGAAAGGGGCGGTACGCTCGCTGCCGGGCTCTACCTGGGAGATTGCCTACGACGCAGCGACGCGCACCATCCGTCTCGATGGCGAGTTCCAGTCCGGGATCGCGCGCGACTTCACTCGTGTGCTCGAGTCGGCGCCCGACGCTGAAACCGTCGAGCTGCAGAGCCCGGGCGGATGGGTCGGTGAAGCCGTCCGAATCGCCGAGCAGATCGAGCGCCGGGAGCTCGCGACGCGCGTCGCTGCGCAGTGCTCGAGCGCGTGCACGCTTGCCTTCGTCGGGGGTGTGCGCCGTACTCTCGCAGCCGGTGGCGCCCTCGGTTTCCACGCCGGATCGGCGGCGACGGGCATCGGCGACGGCAACCGCGAGTTCAACGCGTACATGCTGTACCGCGGTGTCGATCCGCAATTCCTCCTCGCGAGCAACGCGGTGCCACCCAAGGACATCTGGGTGCCGGATCTTCAGACGCTGCAAAACGCCGGGATCGTGACCGAATGAGCTAGCTCACGGCCGCGCGTCCACGCGGTCGACCGGGGCACGGTCCGACACGCGCTGCCGGATGTGCGCCGGCACTGGATATCCATACAGGCGAGTCCTATAGTTCGGCGCGATGCTCGCCTCCCACGATTTCGACTCGCTCAACGCCGCCCAGCGCGAGGCTGTCGGGCACGGCGAGACGAAACCCGAGGGCGGCGTGGCGGCGGGTCCGCTGCTCGTGATCGCAGGCGCCGGCACGGGCAAGACGAGCACCCTCGCGCACCGCGTGGCCTATCTGCTCCTCGCCGGTGTTCCTGCGGAGCGTGTGCTGCTCCTGACCTTTACCCGCCGCGCGGCGCTCGAGATGACGCGCCGGGCGCAACGGGCTATCGCGTCGGCGGTGCGCGCCCGGGCACCGTCGGCCGTACCGGCGGCGCTCCGCCTGCCCTGGTCCGGGACGTTTCACGCGATCGGCAATCGGCTGATCCGCCTGCACGCAGAGCGGCTCGGGCTCAACCCTGGCTTCAACGTCCTCGATCGCACCGATGCGGCCGACCTGATGGACATCGTTCGACAGCGGCTCGGCCTGGCGAAGACCGAGAAACGATTCCCACGCAAGGACACCTGTCTCGCGATCTACTCTCATCGTGTGAACGCGCAGTGGCCGCTGCGCCGTACGCTGGAGCTACTGTTCCCCTGGTGCCTCGAGTGGGAGGAGGCGCTCACGACGCTGTGTCGCGAGTACGTCGACGCCAAGCTTGCCCAGCAGCTCCTCGACTACGACGACCTGCTGCTCTACTGGCAGCTGCTGATGGCCGAGCGCGACATCGCCGCGGGAATCGGCGCACGCTTCGATCACGTGCTGGTCGACGAGTACCAGGACACGAACCGCCTCCAGGCGGGAATTCTCGCGGCGCTGCGGCCCGACGGCGCGGGCGTCACGGTCGTGGGGGACGACGCGCAGGCGATCTACTCGTTCCGTGCCGCGACGGTCGAGAATATCCGCGAGTTCCCGCGTGGATTCGATCCGCAGGCGCGCGTGGTGACGCTCGAACGGAACTACCGCTCGACGCAGTCCGTGCTCGATGCGGCCAACGCGCTGATGGTGGAGGCGGGTTCGCTGTACCCCAAGAACCTGCGAAGCTCGCGCGACAGCGGTCCGCGACCAGCCTACGTCGTAGTGCAGGACGACCAGGCGCAGGCGGGTTACGTGATCGAGCAGGTGCTCGCCGCACGCGAGCGTGGCGTGGACCTGCGCCGGCAGGCGGTGCTCTTTCGCGCGGCTGATCACAGCGACCTGCTCGAGCTCGAGCTCATGCGCCGCAACATCCCGTTTGTGAAGTACGGCGGTCTCAAGTTTCTCGAGGCGGCGCACGTCAAGGACCTGCTTGCGGTGCTGCGTCTCGCCGACAATCCGCGCAACCGGATTGCGGCGTTTCGCGTGCTGCAGCTTCTGCCGGGCATGGGCCCGGCGCACTCGGCACGCGTCTGCGATGCCTTCGAGTCCGCGGGGTTCTGCTTCTCCGCGCTCCGGGAGCTGCCGGTACCGGTCGCCGCCAGGGAGGCATGGTCGTCCCTGAGCGCGCTGCTGGTCGCGATCGGCGGCGCCGGGCCGCCCTGGGCCGGACAGATCACACAGGTCAGGGCGTGGTACGAACCTCAGCTCGATCGGCTCTACGAGCAGGCGGCCGTCCGTCGCACCGATCTCGAGCAGCTCGAGCGGATCGCGGCGCAGTACGCGACGCGCGAAGCGTTCGTCACCGAGCTGACACTCGATCCGCCGCAGGCCACGGGGGATCTCTCCGGAGAGCCGTTGCTCGACGAGGACTATCTGGTGCTGTCCACGGTGCACTCGGCAAAGGGGCAGGAGTGGGAGTCCGTGTACGTGCTCAACGTCACCGATGGCAGCTTTCCTTCCGAATTTGCAACCGGGCGGGCCGAGGCGATCGACGAGGAACGCCGGCTGCTCTACGTGGCGATGACGCGCGCAAAGCGCGACCTGCATCTGCTGGCGCCGGTGCGGTTCTACATCACGCAGCAGTCACCCATGGGCGATCGCTACGTCACCTCGGCTCGCAGCCGTTTCATGAGCGAAGCGGTGCTCTCCCGGTTCGAACGACGAAGCTGGCCCACCGAAGGTGAGGAGCCTCGGGCTCAGGCCGCGCGCGGGCCGCCGATCGACGTCGGTGCGCGCCTCAAGGCGATGTGGTGAGAAAAAGAAAAAGGCCCGGGAGTCGCCTCCCGGGCCCTTAGTCAGTAGTCAGTCGTCGACTTACCAGCGACGCTGGCCGCCGCCGCCGCCGCCGCCGTAGCCGCCACCCGGACGGCCACCGCCGCCGCCCGGACGACCGCCACCACCGCCGGTGCGCGGGCGATCCTGCGCCTCGTTCACACGCAGCGGACGACCGCCCATCGAGAAGCCGTTCAGCGCCTGCATCGCGCGTTGCGCATCGGCCTGCGGCATCTCGACGAAGCCGAAGCCACGCGGACGGCCGGTCTCGCGATCGGTCGGGAGGGCAACGGACTCAACCGTGCCGTGCTGGGCGAAGAGCTCGCGTACCGAGGTTTCGTCAGCAGAAAAAGGCAGGTTGCCCACATAGATCTTAGTCATTCAAACATCCTCAGAAAGTTACTCACGCCCCGGCGATCCCACTCCAGGAATGCACGCGGGGCACCATCACACAACAGGAGGATTCGTAGCCGAGGTCGTCTAAGAGGGCGTTTGCCTCACCGAGGCCAACGCTCGTGCGATGACTCCTGTCACCTGATCGCAGACAATTCGGCTTAACAAGACAGGCACCGGACGGGCGCCTTTCAAGACACGGACGGGCAACGATCGGCGCGCAGTCTATCACAAGTCCCTGCTTGTCAAGGGTTTATCGGCGGGGAAGGGCTCCTGGCTATGCCGCCAAAACTGACACGCGAGCCGCGCCCGCCCACAGGCTGCGGGGCTCCAGGCGACCGGTCCGGACCCTAGAGGTTAGGGCCCGCCGGGCTTACCAGCGACCGCCACCTCCGCCGGCGCCGGGACCGCGGGGCGCACGCTCGCGCGCCTCGTTGACCCGTAGCGGGCGGCCGTTCATCTGGAAGCCGTTCAGCTGCTGGATGGCGGACTGGGCCTCGGTCGAAGTCATGTCGACGAAGGCGAAACCGCGCGGCTTGCCGGTTTCGCGATCGTTGATGATCTTCACGGAGTCCACTTTGCCGTGCTGCTCGAACAGGCTGCGAATCTCAGCTTCGGTTGCGCTGAAAGGCAGATTGCCAACGTAGAGAGTCGTCATCGACGGGGTCACTCACTCGGACTGGAACGGGAACAAGACGGGTCCGCCCCGGCGACGCTGGGCATCGACGGACCGAATCCGCGGAAAAAAGGATCGCTGAGCACGAGCCGCACCGGACGAATATTAGGAGGAGCCCACCTAGGCGTTTCTTGCTGGGACGAGGATGGGGCGCTTTCCGGTGACTGTGCCGCCTTGTGCGGCGGCCTATGAATAGGTCTCGTTGGTTTGCGACAAGACTACTGAGGCCCTTTCCAGCGTGCAACTAAATCGTTGATGCGCCGCAAAAAAACGGCCGCGCCCGTGTTTCTCAGCCGCGCAGAGCACCCCAGAGCGTCCAGAGTCCAATCACGACGAACCCAAGCCCGGCGGCGACCGTCAGGTGCCGTGTGTTCACGTGCTGCGCGAGCACATTCCCGACGAGTACGGCCAGTGCGCAGGCTGCGACCAGCGCGAGGGAGGCGGCGGCGAACACGAGCCACGCGCTGTTGGCGCGGTTGGCGGCAAACAGCATCGTCGCCAGCTGAGTCTTGTCGCCGAGCTCCGCGAGAAACACGGTGCCGAAGATCACGAGAAGTGCCCTCAGGTTCATGTCCATGTGTACCACCGCGCGAAGCGCGCGGAATGCTCGCGGGTCGGGCCGCGCATGCACTCAGTCCGGCTCGAGGTAGGTGTAGCCAGCAAGCTCGAGCTCGTAGAACCGGCGCAACGCCTGGCTTTCCTCGAGCGACAGCCTGCCTTCGCGCACCGCGCGCTCGCAATCGCGCGCGAACTGCGGATACAGCCGGTCGACGTCGTAGCTCATGTACTTGAGCACTTCGGCTGCCGTGTCACCCTTGACCGTCTCCTCGATCCACCAGCCGCCCTCGTCGTGCAGCTTGATGTGCACGACGTGCGTGTCGCCGAACAGGTTGTGCAGATCGCCGAGCGTCTCCTGGTACGCCCCGACGAGGAATACTACGAGGAAGTATGGCTCGCCATCGACGAGCTCGTGCAGCTCGAGCGTGCGCTTGGACTCGCGCAGGCTCACGAAGCGGTCGATCTTGCCGTCGGAATCGCAGGTGATGTCGGCGAGCACGGCATTGCGCGTCGGTCGCTCCTCGAGCCGGTGCACCGGCATGATCGGAAAGAGCTGGTCGATGGCCCAGCTGTCGGGCAGCGACTGGAACACGGAGACGTTGCAGAAATAGATGTCGCTCAGGACCGTCTCGAGTCCCTCGAGCTCCTCCGGCACCGATTCCAGGCGGCGGCAGCAGTCGCGGATCTTGGCGCAGGTCGCCCAGTAGAGCCGCTCGACGTGACCGCGCGCCTCGAGCCCGAGATATCCGAGGTTGAACATCTGCAGCGCCTGCTCCCGCGCCTGCAGTGCGTCGTGATAGCACTCCACGAGACGTCGCTCGGAGATCGAGCGGTAGGCGTCGAAGATGTCGCGCACCGGCTGCGGCACGCGGTCGCCGCCGGCGAAGTCCTGTTCGGCCTTCTCGTCGACGCGGAACCGGTCCAGCCGCGAGCAGCCGAGCGTGTTGAAGACCAGCAGGCTGTGGTGCGCGGCGATCGCACGACCCGATTCGCTCACGATCACCGGATGCTCGATGCCGCGGGCGTTGCAGACGTTGGCGATGCGATAGACGACATCGCTCGCGTACTCGGCGAGCGTGTAGTTCATGGACGAAGCATAGTTCGTGCGGCTGCCGTCGTAGTCGACGCCCAATCCGCCGCCGATGTCGATGTAGCGCAACCCCGCGCCCATCAGCTTGAGCTCGGCATAGACGTGCGCCAGCTCGTTGACGGCGTCCTTCACCCGGCGGATGTCCTGCAGCTGACTGCCAGGATGGCAGTGCACGAGCTGCAGGCAGTCCTCCATCCCGTGTTCCTTGAGCGTGCGGAAGAGATCGAGGATCTCCGTGACAAACAGCCCGAACTTCGACTTCTCACCGGAGGATTCGCGCCATCGCCCCACGCCCTCGGTCGCGAGCTTGACGCGCACGCCGATCCGCGGCCGGACGTCGTAGCTGCGCGCGTGCTTGAGGATCAGCTGCAGCTCGCCGAAGTTCTCGACCACCGGGATGATGGTGCGGCCGAGCTTGGTCGCGAGGATCACCGCCTCGATATAGCTGTCGTCCTTGAAGCCGTTGCAGATGATCATCCGCTCCGACTCGGCCTCGGTCATCGCCATCACCGCGAGCAGCTCGGGCTTCGAGCCCACCTCGAGGCCGAAACCGAACTCGCGTCCGTAGCCGTACACCTCCTCCACGACAAGGCGCTGCTGATTCACCTTGATCGGGAACACCGCCGTATAGCGGTTGCGGTAGTCGTTCTCGGCAATGGCGGTCGCGAAGGCGTCGTTCAAGCGCCTGAGGCGGTGGCGCAGGATGTCCGAGAACCGCAGCACGACGGGCGCTGCGAGATCGCGAGCCTCGAGTCCCCGGACGACCTCGTAGAGATCGATCTCGCGATCCGTGGACTGGTCGGGGCGCACCACGACGTGGCCCGCGTCGTTGATGCCGAAGTAGCCGTTGCCCCAGGCCTGGACGCCGTACAGATCGAGCGAGTCCTCGATCTTCCAGCCGGTGGCGGGACTGATCCTGCGAGCGGTGCTGTCCACTTCGTGCTTGACCTGCCCGGGCGGGGAAAAACTGGCGCGAAAGATAGCAGGAATAAGCGCCAGGAAAAGGCTTTCTATCCGCGCGCGATCGGCCGTCGCGGATCGCGTATCCACTCGCTCCAGGACCCGGGATAGAGACGCGCGCCTGCGAGCCCGGCCTGTTCCATCGCGAGCAGCAGGTGACAGGCGGTCACCCCGGAGCCACACATCGCAACGACATGCGACGGCGGCACGCCGCCGAGCGTCGCCTCGAAGCTGCGGCGAAGCTCCTCCGGTTCGCGCATCCGCCCATCCGCAGCCAGCGATTCGGTCAGAGGGTAGTTGACGGCGCCCGGCACGTGTCCCGCCACCGCATCAAGCGGTTCGACCGCGCCGCGGAAGCGCTCCGGCGCGCGCGCGTCGAGCACCCGACACCCCGCGTCGGTGGCGACGGCGAGCACGGTTGCCGCATCGACGGCGAGATCCGAGCGCGGATGAGCGACGAAGTCGCCGGGCGGGCACGACACGGTATCCGCGTTCACCGGGAGACCGAGCGACCGCCAGCGCGCGAATCCGCCATCCAGCACCAGCGCGCGTTCGTGACCAAGCCAACGGAGCATCCACCAGAGCCGTGCCGCGTACATGCCGTTGCCCGCGTCGTAGGCGACTGCGATCCCGCCGGCACCCAGGCCCCAGGCTCGAAGGCGCGTCTCGAAGTCGGCGGCGGAGGGGAGCGGGTGCCGTCCCGTATCGGGTGTGACCGCGGCGGAAAGATCGCGATTCAGGTCGAGGTGGACTGCGCCCGGCAGATGCGCAAGCGCGAAGTCGCGCGCGCCAGCGCCCGGATCCGCAAGATCGAACCGGCAGTCGAACAGACGCAGCGCGGGTTCGCCCAGCCGCTCGGCGAGCGCTTCTGCTGAGATCAACGGGCTCGTTGTGGTGCTCATCGCGGCCAGCCTCGTGTCCGGCTCCCAGCATGGTACCGCCGACGGCGGCCCGCCAGTACAATCGCGGCGCCGCGCGATCCGCGCGACGGGCCGGGTGGAGCCTGAGTGGCACTTGAAGTCTTCTGGGGCAGCGGCAGCCCGTTTTCGTGGCGGGTGCTGCTGGCGCTCGAGTACAAGCGCGTGCCGTATGAGTCGCGGTTGCTGCAGTTCGCGAAGCAGGAGCACAAATCGCCGCAGATGCTGCGCATGAACCCGCGGGGTCGGGTCCCGGTGCTCCGCGACGGCGACTTCGTCGTGTTCGAATCGCTGGCCTGTCTCGCGTATCTCGACCGAAAGTATCCGGATCCGCCGCTCTTCGGTCGGACCGCCGAGGACGCCGGCACCATCATGCGCGTCATCTGCGAGTTCCAGGCATACGCCGAGCCGTCGCTCAACCAGATCATCCAGGCGGCCTTTCTTGGCAACATAGAGGAACGCGCGGAGGAGATCACGCGCGCTATGCACATCGTTGGCGGCGAGGCGCGAACCATCGAGGGTCGGCTCAGCACATCGGACTGGCTGGTGGGCGCCGAACTCTCGGCCGCCGATCTCGCGGTGTTCCCGGGCATCATGCTGCTGCGGCGCGCGCTGGAGAAACGCGAGGCCGGTGAGCTGCGCTCGAGATTCCTGCCGATGGAAACGACCTACCCCGCGCTCGCGCGCTGGATCGGCAGGGTCGAGAATCTGCCGGGCTACGACCGCACCTATCCGCCGCACTGGCGCGAGGGCGCGCCACGCGGTTGATTGCGCGCGTCCTGGCGCGGTCGACCGGCGCAGGTTTCCGGTTACACTACATTTTCGTTTCCTGCACTCGCTGGTCGGCGCAATGAGCAACTACCCGGTACATGTGAATTTCCCGGGCCGCCTGATCATGGTCGGTTTCGGCAGCATCGGTCAGGGCGTCCTGCCGTTGATACTGCGTCACGTCGGTATCGCGACCGATCGCATCACGATCGTGACGGCCGACGACCGCGGCTCGGCCGAGGCGGCCGAGTACGGCATCAAGTTCGTCAAGCAACCGCTCACGCGCGAGAACTTCAAGCGCGTGCTCGACCCGCTGGTCGGCCGCGGCGACTTCCTCCTGAACCTGTCGGTCGATGTCTCGAGCATCGCGCTGATCAAGCTCTGCTGGGACAAGGCGGCGCTGTATCTCGACACCTGTATCGAGCCCTGGCCGGGTGGCTACACGGATCCGACGATCTCTCCAGCCAAGCGAACCAACTACGCATTGCGAGAGGAGGCGCTGGCGCTGCGTGAGGGAAAGACCCGCGCCCCGACCGCGGTGCTGACACATGGTGCGAATCCGGGCCTGGTGTCCCACTTCGTCAAGCAGGCGCTGCTCAACCTGGCTGGCGATCTCGGGCTGGACGCCGCCGAGCCCGCGACCCGCGAGGAGTGGGGGCGGCTGGCGCAGAAGCTCGGCGTCCAGGTGATCCACATCGCAGAGCGCGACACCCAGGTCGGCACCCGCCCGAAGGAGCTGGGTGAATTCGTCAACACATGGTCGGTCGATGGCTTCGTCGGCGAAGGCGCGCAGCCCGCCGAGCTCGGCTGGGGCTCCCACGAGAAGAACTGGCCGCGCGACGGCAAGAAACACGATTTCGGCCGCGGCAGCGCGATCTACCTGATGCAACCCGGTGCGGCCACCCGCGTGCGCACCTGGACCCCGCTTGCGGGGCCGTTCCACGGCTTTCTGATCACACACGGCGAGTCGATCTCGATTTCCGACTACCTGACGATCAAGAAGGGCGACAAGGTCGAATACCGTCCGACCGTGCATTACGCGTATCACCCCTGCGATGCCGCCGTGCTGTCCGTTCACGAGCTTGCCGGGCGCAACTGGGAGGTGCAGGAGCGCAAGCGTGTGATGATGGAGGAAATCGTCAAGGGCGTGGATGAGCTGGGGGTGCTGCTCGCCGGTCACAAGCGCAACGCCTACTGGTACGGCTCGCAGCTCCCGGTCGACGAGGCGCGGCGGCTCGCGCCGCACAACAGCGCCACGTCGCTGCAGGTGACGGTCGCTGCGCTCGCCGGGCTCATCTGGGCGGTCGAGAACCCGAACAACGGTGTCGTCGAGCCCGACGAGATGGACTTCCGGCGCGTGCTCGAGATCTGCATGCCGTATCTCGGCCCGGTGGTCGGCGAGTACGGCGAATGGCATCCGCTGGTCGCGCGCGGGCGGCTGTTCCCGGAGGATCTCGACGAGACCGATCCCTGGCAGTTCAAGAACGTCCGCGTCTTCTGAGGCCGAACCGTGGTGCGCGACGCGGTGGAGGGCGGCTGTCAGTGCGGCGCGGTCCGGTTTCGCATCGGGCTGCCGTCCAAGTGGTGCGCGCATTGCCACTGCTCGATGTGCCGGCGTGCGCATGGCGCCGGGTTCGTTACCTGGGTGGGCTCGGCAAGCGAGCGATTCGAGCTGCTGTCAGGTGAAGCCGAGCTTCGCCGCTATCGATCTTCGGAGCTCGCAACGCGCAGCTTCTGTGGGCGTTGCGGCACGATGTTGTTCTTCGAGTCGAGCCGATGGCCGGGCGAGATCCACGTGACGCTCGCGCATCTCGATTCCAGCGAGGGACTCGCGCCCCAGGCGCATGCCTACTGGGGCAGCCGCGTCCCGTGGGCCGATTTCTCGGATACCGAGCTGCCGAAGGTCGAGCCGACCGGGCACGCGTAAACTCTGCCGCCGTCGCTCACCCTGTCGCCGCGGTGTAGCGGATCCCGATCACCGTCCACATACGCGCGCCCGACGGCGTGTCGATCCCGACCTCGTCATCGCGACGGCGGCCCATGAGCGCGCGGGCGAGCGGCGAATCCATGCTCACGTAGCCGCGCACCGGATCGATCTCGTCAGGCCCGACGATGCGCAGCTCGCGCTCGGCCCCCCCGTCGTCCACGAGCTGTACCCAGGCGCCGAAGAAAATGCGGTCCGGATCGTCCGGCGGTCGGTCGACCACCACGATGCCGTCCAGCCGCTTGCGCAGGAAGCGCACGCGCCGGTCGATCTCCCGCAGCTGCTTCTTGCCGTAGATGTATTCGGCATTCTCCGACCGGTCGCCCTGCGCGGCGGCTTCCGAGACCGCCCGGGTGACCTGTGGCCGCTGCACGCGCCACAGGTCGTCGAGCTCCGCGCGGAGCCGTCGGGCGCCTTCTGGCGTTATGTATTTCGAGCCGGGCGGCTGTGGTCTGCGGTATCGCGTCATGTTCTCAAGCAACCCGCCGGTGCACGCCGCGGAGTGTGGAACGGGTCACGGAACCCGGTCACCCGCATCGGTAATTTCTGGCCACATGAGCATCAAGTACTACGCGCACTTTCTGGTCGACGAGCCAGGTCCGCGTGGGCTGCAGGAGTACCGCGGCATCGTAGAGCTGGACGGCACCCCGCGGCGGGACCGCGAGATGAAGGAGGCGGTGATGATCATCGC
>DATJKD010000067.1:0-5824 GCA_035491795.1 Steroidobacteraceae bacterium
TAGCGCGCGTAGTTGCGGTACGCATTGGCGTTGACTACGGGGCCGAGCCAGTTCGCGCGCAGCCGCGGGTCGCCGATCTGGATCGCATCCAGCTGTTTCTCGATACGCTCGAGCAGCTCGTCCGCCACGCGCCGGTCGACGTACAGCCGCGACAGCGCCGAGCACTTCTGTCCGCCCATGCCGAAGGCCGAGCGGACGATGCCCGTTGCCGCGCGGTCGAGATCCGCGTGCTCGGTCACGATGCACGGGTTCTTGCCTCCCATCTCCGCGATGCAGGGCTTCGGAATCGCACCCGCGGTCAACTGCTGTTGGATGCTACGGCCCACCGCCGCCGAGCCGGTGAACGTCACCCCCGCAGTGCGGCGATCGCGCACCATAGCCTCGCCGACCGAGGAACCACCGCCTGCCAGGTAGTTGAAGACGCCCGGCGGCAGCTCCGCGTCCCGCATGCAGTCGGCGAGCAAGCGGCCTGACCAGGGCGTGTCACTTGCGCACTTGAGCACCACTGTGTTGCCAGTGATGAGCGCGGCCGCCGTGGGTCCGCCGGCGAGCGCCAGCGGGAAATTGAACGGCGCGATGATCGACCAGACACCATATGGCCGCAACACGCTGCGGTTACGCGAGATCACACCGTCCAGCGGGTCGTCGGGCAGCGCCACCTCGTAGCCCTGGTGCGATTCGAAGTCTTCGGCGTAGTAACGGAAGAAGTCGACGGTTTCCTGCGCTTCGCCGAGCGCTTCCATCCGGTTCTTGCCGACCTCGAGGACGAGCGCCGCCGCGATTTCGTACACCCGCTGCTCCATCACGTCCGCGACGCGGCGCAGGGCGGTCGCGCGGTCTTTCGCCGAGAACGCACGCCAGCGCGGATAGGCCGCCTCGGCGGCGACAAACGCCGCGTCGACGTCGCCCGTGCCCGCCAGCGGAAAGCGACCGAGCGTCAGCTCCGAGGTGATCGGGCTGCGCCGCTGCTCGAGGCCGAGCGCCTCGCGATCCCGCCCGTCGATGAAAAGCGGATGCACCTGCCCCATACGGCTCTGCATCGTCGCCAGAGCAGCCTCGAAGCGTTCATGCATCGCTTCAGGCGGATTGAACATCGTGCCGTAGGTCAGGCGGAAATTCATGGTTTCGGCTCCGTTCCCTGGATGGTGAAGAATTTCGTGAGCAGCCGGTCGAGCACCGTGAGGGCGTCGGCCAGCTCCTGCTCGGTGATGACGAGCGGCGGCGCGATGATCAGCAGGTTGCCGCGCGCGCCAATGGAAACACCGGCATCCATCGCCGCCGCGAGCAACGCGGTCAGCGCCCGCGGTTGCGTGGGCCAGGGCGCGAGCGGTTCGCGCGTCGAGCGGTCGGCGACGAGCTCGAGCACCGCGAACAGACCGTGACCGCCGCGGACGTCGCCGATTACAGGGTGACGCGATTGCAGCCTGTGCAATTCCTCGAACAGCTTCGTACCCAGGCGACGGGAGCGCTCGATGAGTCGATCGTCCTCGTAGGCGGCAAGGGCCGCGACGCCGGCCGCGCAGGACAGCGGATGCCCGCAGTACGTGAGGCCCGTCTGCAGGCTCACGTGTTCGAGCGTCCCCGCGACTTCGCGCGAGAGAACGATCGCCCCGAGCGGCAGCGCAGCGCCCGTCAGCCCCTTCGCGAGCGTCATCAGGTCGGGCCGACCCGCCTCGCCATGTCGCTGCCAGGCGAACCATTCACCGCAGCGGCCGAACGCGCTCATGACCTCGTCGGCGATCAGCCAGACATCGCGTGCCGCGGTCACGGCGCGAAGCGCGGGCCAGTAGCTGTCGGGTGCGACGATGCCGTTGGTGCCGGCGTTCGGCTCCATCATCACCGCGACGACCGCGCCGGTTTCCTCACGGTCGATGCGGTCGGCGACGGCCGCCGCGGCGCGCGTGCCGCATTCCTCGGCTGTCGTGCTGCCGAAGGGACAGCGGTACGCATAGGGCGGCGGCACATGGCGGATGCCCAGCGCTTCCGGTTCGACGTAAACCTGCGTGCGACTGTCCCCGGAGAGGGCCATCGCGAGATAGCTGGCACCGTGATACGAACGGTCGCGGGTCACGACCAGGCCACGAGGGCGTCCGCGTGCCTGGCGCACGATTTTCGTGGCGTGCTCGTTCGCATCCGCGCCACCCTGCGTGAAGAAGACGCGGCCGCCCGTGAATCCGGAAAGCTCAATCAGCCTGCGGGCGAGCGCGGCGCGCGGCTCGGCTCCCCAGGCGCTGGTGACGAAGCAAAGACGCTCGGCCTGCTCCCGGATCGCCGCGACCAGTCGCGGATGCTGGTGGCCCAGGTTACTGCACTCGGCGAGGCTGCTGAGATCGAGGATCTCGCGGCCATCGGCGAGCTTAAGCTTTGCGCCGCGCCCACCAACGACGGTGGGCGCAGACCAGTCGGCCTGCACGCACCAGCTGTGCAGGACCACGTCGCGTTCGGTCAGAGCCAAAAGAATCCAGTCTCCGAATGCTGTGCGCATTGCGCACATCGGGGCGAATTGCGCACAATGCTAAGTAGACCTGCCCTCCCCGTCAACCTCGGACCACCGCATGCCGGACTCTATTCAACGTGGGGCGCCTGCCGCGAAGCGCGCTGAAGGGCGTAGCGGCGCACCCGTCAACAGCTTCGAGCGCAGCCGTGACTACGTGCAATCGCTCGCGCGCGGCCTCGCCGTGCTGCGCAGCGTCGCCGGCGATCGCCCGAGCGCGACGCTCGCGGAGATCGCCGCTCGATCGGGCCTCTCGCGCGCCGCCGCACGCCGTCTCGTGCTTACCCTCGAGCACCTCGGGTACGTCCAGAGCGCGGGCCGCGAATTCCGTCTGACGCCACGCGTGCTCGAGCTCGGCTACGGATTTCTCGGCGCCCGCGATCTGACCGACCTCGCGCAGCCGTGGATGGAACAGCTTGCGCACCAGGTCAACGAGAGCTGCTCGATGGCTGTGCTGGATAGTCGCGACATCGTGTATGTCGCGCGCGTGTCGGTACGCAAGGTGATGACCGTGTCGCTCGCGGTCGGAGCGCGCCTCCCCGCTTACTGCACCTCGATGGGTCGCGTGCTGCTCGCGGGTCTGCCGGCCGCGCGTCTCGATGAGTGGCTCGAAGGTCTCAAGGCGCAGCGATACACGAGCCGCACCGTCGTTGATCCGTCGAGGCTGCGTCGGATCGTCGAGACCGTGCGCCGCGACGGCTACGTGTGGGTCGAGCAGGAACTCGAGACCGGCCTCTGTTCGCTCGCAGTGCCGCTCCGCGACCGTGCCGGGCTAGTGGTCGCCGCGCTCAATCTCGGCATGCCGTTTCACGCGGACGCGCGCCGCCGTGCGACGCAGGAGCTGCTACCGGCGCTTAGGCAGACCGCAGATGCGATCGAGCGCTGCATGCCGGCGAACTGGCTCACCCCCGTCGGCGGCTGACGGCGACCTGTACTCAAAAATCGGCTCGGAGCTCAATTACTCCGGAAAATCAGCTCAGAGCCGAATTTTTCAGGCAGCGCGGCCTAGAGCAGCGCCGCCATGTGTGCCGCGTACCAGCGGTCGAAGGTGTGCACGCAGTCTTCGCTCGGCTGGTAGGGCCCGGGTCGGAAGCCGTGCGACTGTGCTCCGTGCTGCACGCGCTCGCAGAGACCCCAGTCCTGCCGGTTCGTGACATCCCAGAATTCCACCATGTCGGTCGGATCGAAATCCGGACGCGCCAGCGCCTCCTGCGTGAACAGGAACTCGCAGATGATCTTCGTACGCCCTGGCGCGATCGGCCAGGCGGTGTGCGTAAGCACGTAGTCCGGATGCGGGCTCAGGAGCAGGTTCGGGTAGATCACGTAGTAGTAGACGAAGCGGTGATCCTCGGGCTTGAGGCCTTCGATGATCGGCACCGTCCGCTTGCCCGACATCGACATGGTCTCGTAACCGTCGCGCAGCATCATCGGGCCACCGTTGAAGCAGGCGCCGGTTTCCTGCACGCGCTCGTGCCGCGCGATGTGGTCGCTGATCCGAAACAGCTGCGGATGCACCCCCGGACAGTGGTAGCACTCGCTGTAGTTCTCGCAGATCAACTTCCAGTTGGCCGCCACCTCGTATTCGATCCGCTTGCCGAGGCGCAGCTCCTCCATCTTGAAGCGTGCGAGGTCCGGCAGATCGGCGAGATACGTCTCCAGCGGCTCGGTCTCGGCGTCGAGGTTCAGGAAGATGAATCCGGCCCAGGTTCCGAGCCGCACCGGCACAAGGCCGAAGGACTCGCGTTCGAAACCCTCGTCCATCCGCGGCACCTGCGCGAGCGTGCCGTCAAGACGATACGTCCACGCGTGATAGGGGCAAACGACACGGCTCAGGCCCTTGCCGCACGCGGCATCCAGCAGCCGCGCGCCGCGGTGCCGACACACGTTGTAGAAAGCCCGCACCGCACCGTCGCCGCCGCGCATGACGATCACCGATTCCCCGCCGATCTGATGCGTGAAGTAGTCGCCCGGCGTGGGAATGTCGGCCTCGCGGCCGACGCAGAGCCATGTCTTCGCGAACAGACCCTCCTGCTCGAGCCTGAGCACCCCGGGCGAGGTGTACAGCGACGCCGACAGGGTCCGCGCCTCCGGCATGGGTCGCAGGGTCGGCGCCAGGTCGGCGTGCGTGAGGCCGGATTCGATCGCGACCTGCGAAGGCGTGCTCCGGCGGGCGGTGGGCTTCTCTAATACTGAGGACATCGGCGGTCTCCCGGTCGGCGGACCCGGCGGACCTGCATTCTAAAGCAGTTTGATCTAAGGCAGCTTGAAGGCGAGACCGCCCTTGATGACGACGGCCACGTCGCCGAGTGCCCGGATGTCAACCAGCGGGTCGCCACGGACCGCGATCACGTCGCCATAAAGGCCGGGTGCGATCCGTCCGACCTGGTCCGCCCGACCCATGTAGCGGGCCGCGACCGAGGTGGCAGACTGGATCGCTTCCATGGGCGACATGCCGCGCTCGACCATGATCGGGAATTGCCGGGCATTGAGCCCGTGCGGATAGACGGCGGCGTCCGTGCCGAAGACGATGTCGACACCTGCCCTGTGCGCGCGCGTAAAACCCTGACGCTGCGCCTCGGTGGTCTCGATGTTCTTGCGGAGAAACTCCTCGGGCCAGCCCTGGGCACGACCCTCGGTGTCGATGTAGTCGCCGTTGTAGATGTCCATCGAGAGCGCGACGCCGCGCTCACGCGCGAGAGCGATGCCCGCGTCGTCTATCAGCGAGGCATGTTCGATCGTATCAACGCCCGCATTTATCGCCTCGCGGATCGAGCGTGCGCCGTGCGCGTGCGCCGCCACGCGACGCCCGGCGGCGTGCGCGACCTGTACGACTGCGGCAATCTCCTCCGGCGTCATTTCGGGATCGCCCGGCACGCCGCCGAATGCGAGCACCGCGCCGGAGGCAATCACCTTCAGCACGTCCGCGCCACCGGCTACCGCCTCCTCCGCCTTGCGGCGGAATTCCGCCGCGCCCCGCGCCACTCCCATGCGCACCTGCGGTGGTATCTCCGATTCGGCATGACCCGGGATGACGAGGTCCCCGCCTCCGCCCGGGATCGTCAGATAAAAGCCCGCGGCCTGGATCCGAGGCCCGACGCTGCGTCCCGCGTCGATCTCGTCCCGGAGCGCACGATCCGCCCATGCGACGTAGGTCCCGACGTCGCGCACGGACGTGAAGCCCGCCATGAGCGTAGCTATCGCGTTCTCGCGTCCGAAGGCGACTTGATCCTCGAGCGTCCGCCGGTAGAAGACGCTGAGGTCGGCGGTGTCTCCCGGCCGGTCGACCAGGTGCGTGTGCATGTCGATCAGGCCGGGCAGACAGGTGAAGTC
>DATJKD010000068.1:0-8294 GCA_035491795.1 Steroidobacteraceae bacterium
TACGGCGCGACCGCGGGTGAAGCCTATATCCGCGGCATGGCCGGCGAGCGCTTCGGCGTGCGCAACAGCGGCGTCAGCGCAGTCGTCGAGGGTGTGGGCGACCATGGCTGCGAGTACATGACCGGCGGACGCGTCGTCGTGCTGGGCGCGACGGGTCGTAACTTCGGCGCGGGGATGTCTGGCGGCATCGCGTACGTGCTCGACGAAGATGGCGAGTTTGCTGCGCGCGTAAACATGCAGATGGTGGATCTCGACAGGCTCGAGGACGCCGCGGAAATCGACGGAGTCCGGCGGATGATCGAGAGCCACCTGCACTACACCTCGAGCGAGCGCGCTAAGCGGCTGCTCGCGGACTGGGCGGGCTCGGTCCCGCACTTCGTCAAGGTGATCCCGAAGGATTACAAGCGGATGCTCGCCGCCATCGCGCGCGCCCACGAACAGGGGCTCGCGGGCGAGGAAGCAATCATGGTGGCATTCGACGAGAACGCGCACGACCTTGCGCGCGTCGGAGGCAACTAGGTTCACCCATGGGTAAGCCAACGGGATTCATCGAGTACCTGCGGGAGCTACCGGTCGACCGGTCACCGGCCGAGCGCGTGCGCGACTGGGAGGAGTTCCATCCGCACCTCGAGGAGAAGCGGCTGCGTCAGCAGGGCGCGCGGTGCATGGACTGCGGTGTGCCGTTCTGCCATACGGGCAAGCTCCTGAGCGGGATGGCTTCCGGCTGCCCGATCAACAACGTGATCCCGGAGTGGAACGACCTCGTCTACCGCGGGTTGTGGCGCGATGCGCTCGAGCGGCTGCACCTGACGAACAACTTCCCGGAGTTCACCGGGCGTGTCTGCCCGGCGCCCTGCGAGGGCTCGTGCGTGCTCGCAATCAACGAGCCACCGGTGACGATCAAGAACATCGAGGCGCAGATCATCGACCGCGGTTTCGAGGAAGGCTGGGTTCTGCCGCAGCCGCCGCGCGCCCGCACTGGACGCAAGGTCGCGGTGATCGGCTCCGGGCCCGCGGGTCTTGCGGCCGCGGCGCAGTTGAACCGAGCCGGTCATCTCGTAACCGTGCTCGAGCGCGAGGATCGCCCGGGCGGCCTGCTGACTTACGGCATCCCCAACATGAAGCTCGACAAGCGCGAGGTCGTAACCCGCCGCATCGATCTCATGCAGCAGGAGGGGATCCGGTTCCTCTGCAACGCGAACGTCGGCGACAACGTGGAGGCCCAGCTTCTGCTGCGCGATTTCGACGCGACGGTGATCTGCACGGGCGCCACCGAGCCGCGCGACCTCCCCGTCGATGGGCGCAGCCTCGAAGGCGTGCATTTCGCAATGGACTACCTCACCGCGAGCACCAAGGCGCTCCTGAACGGCGGCGCCGAGCACTCGCCGATCGCTGCCCGGGGACGCGACGTGGTCGTGATCGGCGGCGGCGATACCGGCACCGACTGTGTCGGCACCGCGATGCGCCAGGGTTGCCGCAGCCTGGTGCAGATCGAGATCCTGCCGAAGCCGCCCATGGAACGAGCGCCGGACAACCCCTGGCCCGAGTGGCCAAAGGTATACAAGCTCGACTATGGCCAGGAAGAGGCGGCCGCCCGGTTCGGCGCGGATCCGCGCGCCTATGTCGCGACCGTCAAGCGCTTCGTGGGGGACGCCGCCGGGCGCCTCGAGGCGGTGGTCACGGTCGACGTGCAATGGCAGCGCGACGCCGAAGGCCGCTTGACGCCGGTCGAGATCGACGGCACCGAGCGAACGCGTCCTGCGCAGCTTGCACTGATCGCCATGGGCTTCCTCGGGCCCGAGCAATCGCTGCTCCGTGAGCTCGGCGTCGACTGCGACGCGCGCAGCAATATCCGCGCCGAGTACGACCGGTACGCGACCAGCCTGAAGAGCGTATTCGCTGCGGGGGACTGTCGCCGCGGTCAGAGCCTGGTCGTCTGGGCAATCGCCGAAGGCCGCGGCGCGGCACGCGAGTGCGATCGTTTCCTGATGGGCAGGACGGATCTGCCCTAGCCCCGGTGACCGCGGCTCCCGCCACCGCCGCGCGCCCCAAAATTTGACATAACCGATCCTCGAGGTCCGTTCCACGCGTCGCGCTCCGGTCGGACCGCGTGTCCGTCGTCCAGTCGTTGAGCCAGACCGCTGAGCCGGCGCGAAGCGTATGATTCGACGTCCTTCCGCCCGCGCGAAGCGTGTCACAGACGCAGGCGCGACACTGGAGGATCGTTTCGCTCGAAGCACACCGGGCCGTAACCCGTCCCACAGGACCGGGCTCTTGGACCAAACGCACGCGCCGTCATCGAAGATCCGCCCGCGGGGTTGGGGGCTGCCGATCGGCGTCTGGCTGATCCTCGGTTTCGTGTTCATCATCGGCGCGTTCGTCACGGCGAACATCCTTGCGCAGCGCAGCACGCGGCTCGCGACCTCCGACGTTGCGCGCGTGCAGCAGCAGTTCGAGCCGCGCGCGCGGCACGCCCGCGAGCTGGGGGGCACGGTCGGCACGTTCGATCGCACCGTGCTCGCTTACCTGCGATCGTCCTCGTCCGAGAACGGCGCGGCGATCGTCGAGACCGGGACTCGGCTCTCCGACCTCGTCAACCAATCCTTCGGCCTCGCACCCATCGGCGAGGAGGACCGGTTCAACGAGATCGCAGCTCTGACAGCTGCGCACCAGGCGGACGGATTCCAGCTCGTCGCGCTCGAGGAGCGCCGCACCTCGACCCGCCAGGCGCTCGACACAGCGCTCAACCAGCTCGACGCGCGCGTGAGCAGCTCCGGTGCGAAAGGCGTGTCGGTCGGCAACACGCTGATGGCGCGTCCCTCGCTGGCCGAAGTCGCCGAAGCGGTCGCGCAGGTGCGCAAGGACACGGCCGCGAGCCTCGCCGCGCCACCGGGGTCGCATTCGCCCGTTTCCACGGCCGGCGAACGTCGGCTACGCCGCGTGCTCGCGAGCTTCGGAGAGGAGCTGAAGGTCTCGCCCGGCGTCGCGTGGTTCGGCCTGCTCGAATACGACTTCAACCACGCAGTCACGTTGCGGCGCCGAATCGGCGCGCTCGAGGCCGATCTCGAGACCAAGCGAGTCGAATACCTCGCCGCCGGCGACACACTGACGATGCGAATCCGGGAGGAGATCGAGGCGCCGGCTTGGCGCGAGCTGGCGGCCGCCGCAGAAACCGCGAGTCGCGCCGTCGACGATGCGCAGCGTACGATCACCGACGCCACTTTCAAAGCGATCCTGCTCGCGCTGCTCGTGCTCGCGATCACGGCCTGGGCGATCACATGGCCGGTGCGACGCCTGACCGCCGGTGCACGCCGCCTGGCGGCCGGCGACCTGTCAACGCGCGTGCGCGGTGGCGGAGCGAGCGAGGTCGACGAGCTGGCACAGGCGTTCAACCAGATGGCGAGCGAGCTCGACGAAGCCGAGCGCGCGGTACGCAGCTACCAGGCGCAGCTCGAGGCCCGCGTCGAGGAGCGGACGATGCAGCTGCGGCACCTGGCCGAGCACGATCCACTGACGAACCTGCCGAACCGCCGTCAGCTTTTCGCGCGGCTGAACGAGATGATCGTGGCGACCGCTGCCGCTCACGGACAGCTCGCCGTGCTGTTTCTCGATCTCGACAACTTCAAGACGATCAACGACAGCCTCGGCCACGAGTTCGGCGACCGTGTCCTGATGAGCATCGGCGAACGATTGCGGCAGGTAAGCGGCGAAGCGGGCTTTATCGCGCGACTGGGCGGCGACGAATTCACGCTGGTCTTCCCCTACTCGGGCTCGGTTGACGAGATCGAGCGGCGCGCCGGCAGCCTGGTCAGCCTCTTCCAGCGGCCGATCGTCGTCGATCGCCGTGAGCTCGCGATCGGCGTGAGCTGCGGCGCGGCGGCCTTCCCCGAGCACGGGCGTGATGCGGCGGCACTGCTGCGCGCTGCAGACGCGGCGCTGTTCCGCGCCAAGGAACTGGGCCGCAACCGCCTCTGCGTCTACGACCCGGAACTGCTGGTCGCGGCCTCGAACCGCTTCCGCGTCGAGCAGGCGCTGCGCAAGGCGATTGAGGGCGGCGACTTCGTGCTGCACTTCCAGCCGCAGGTCTGCCTCGGTCGCCTCGAGACGACGACCGTCGAGGCGCTGCTGCGCTGGCGGCAGAACGGTTCCCAGATCGTGCCCGCGGCCGACTTCATCGCGATCGCCGAGCAGTCCGGCCTGATGCTGGACCTCAATTACTGGGTCCTCGAGCAGGCGGCGCAGGCGGTGCGCGACTGGCGCAATGCCGGCTGGGCCGATGCCCGCGTCGCGATAAACGTCTCCGCGCAGCAGTTCGTGGCGGGCGATTTCCTCGCCGAGATCGAGCGAATTCTCGAGCGATTCGAGCTACCGCCGGACTGCCTGGAGCTCGAGCTGACCGAGAACATGCTGCAGACGGGGGCGATCACCATCGAGACGCTGCACAGCCTGCAGCTGCTGGGAGTGGCGACCGCGCTCGACGACTTCGGGACTGGCTACTCCTCGCTCACCTCGCTCGAGCGCCTGCCACTGAGCCGCGTCAAGCTCGATCGCAGCGTGGTCGCCGAAGTCGACTGGAATCCGCGCGCGGCTTCGATCGCCCGCTCGATCATCTCGCTGTGCCGCAGCCTCGGGCTGCAGGTAACGGTGGAGGGTGTCGAGCGGCCGAGCCAGCTCGACTTCCTCGTCAACTGCGGTGACGTTTCGGTGCAGGGCTATCTGGTCGCGCATCCCGCTGATCAGTCCGAGATCATGGAGACGGTGACGCGGACCCGCACGCGGCTGGCTGCGCTGCTCGAGGCCGCGCGCTTGAGCCGTTCCGATCGCGTCGAGGAGACGGGCGGCGCGGTGTCCATCCTCCGCCGGCGCCGCTGAGAATCTGACAGGGGCGTTTTCTCGATGAGCGGCTGGTTTGCCCGCCTGGGCGTGGTTGCCGCGACCACGCGCGAGACGCGCGTTTTGGCCGATCACGAGACGCTGACGCCCGCGGAGCTTGCGGCCTACCAGCGGCGCCGGTTCGGAGCGATGCTCCGCCATGCCGCGACGCATTCGTCCTATTACCGCGAGCGTCTCGCGGGCATCGACCTTGAGCAGGACGTCGACCCGGCGTCGGTGCCCACCCTGGACAAGGCGACGATGCTGGACCACTTCGACGCGATCGTCACCGATCCGCGGCTCCGACTGACGGAGCTCGAGCAACACGTACAGTCATCCGCGTCGGAGGGCCTGCATCTGGCTGAGTATCGCGTCATGGCGACCGGCGGCACTTCCGGCAAGCGCGGCATCTTCGTCTACGGTCAGCGAGACTGGATCGAGACGCTTGCGGGGCTGATGCGGTTCAACCAGTACTACGTCGGCGCATCGATACGCTTGCCAAACCGACGTCGCGTGGCAGCCGTCGCCGCGAAGAGTCAGATTCACATGACGGCGCGGATGAGTGCCAGCCTGGACGTCGGCGCGCATCGGCTGCTGCGGCTCGATGCCCGCACGCCGTTACCTGCGTTGGTCGCTGCGTTGAACGCCTTCCGTCCCGAAGTGCTGATCGCCTACGCATCGGTTGCCGCACTACTCGCCGAGGAGCAGCTCGATGGCCGGCTGGCGATCGCACCAGAGATGGTCGCCACGACGAGCGAGGTTCGCACAGCCGAGATGAGCGGGCGGATCCGCGCCGCCTGGGGTCATGCCCTATTCGACTGTTACGCATCCACCGAGACCGGGATCCTTGCCGGGGAGTGCGAACGTCATACCGGGTTGCACGTATTTTCTGATCAGACGCTGCTCGAAGTCATGGACGAGTCCGGCCGACCTGTGCCACCCGGTGTCGAAGGGCACTACCTGCTGGTGACGAATCTGGTCAACCGCACGCAGCCCCTGATCCGCTATCAGTTGACCGACCGCGTGACGATGCTGAAGGAGCCTTGCCCCTGTGGCCGTCCGTTTCCGCTGTTAGCCGCGGTCGACGGTCGCAGCGACGACCTGCTCAAGCTGCGCGGTCGGGACGGCGGCGTCGTAACAGTGCACCCTCTGGCGATCCGCAGCCCGCTCGCCACGCTCCCGGGCCTGCGCGAATACCGGGTCGTGCTGGACCGGGACGGCCTCACGATCGAGGCCGTGCTGGCGTTCGGTGGCGAATCGGACGCCGCGCGCATCCCCGCGCTGCTCGGCGCAGCGCTCGACCAATGCGGCGTCGCGTCGCCGCCAGTGCGCGTCCGGCCGGTCGCAGAGATCGCCCGCAACCCGATATCGGGCAAGAAGAAGCTGGTCGAATCCCGGCTGTAGCACGCGCCGAAATCAGGGAAGCTCCCCTTTCCCAAAAGTGCCGGCGACTAGAACGTCGCCGGTCGTGCCTGGAACTCGTTCGTTCCGAAGAACATCTCGAATCCGATGCCGATGCCCCAGCTCGGCTTGCGCGGCTGCTCCGGCTGATCCTTGGGCCAGGTCACACTGGGGCGGATCTCCATCACGAGCCAATCACGCACGATGCTGCGCCGATAGGCCGCCCTGATGCCGTACTCGCCGACGGGCACCGCGGATTCGAACTCGCCGGACATGAATAACTGCGCGCCGATGGCGCGTTGGTCGGGCAACTCACGATAGGCGGTCAGCGAGGTGTAGCCGCGAACACCCTCGGTTTTTTCCGAGAACGTGCCCGAGGCCGTCCAGCGTGCGAGCCATACCTCGTCGAACACGCGTTCCAGGTCGATGCGGCTCGTCAGACCGAACTGCTCGCTGTTCTCCCAGAACACGGTCTCCTTCAATCGCAGGACGATCCGCTCCGGCGTGCCGCGCTGGTAGCGATAGCCCACCTTGACGAACGGATCGATCGGCGATCCGAGGCGCACACCCGCCCCGGCCTCGAAACGACCGCCCTCCTTCGGCCGGTAGCGGATTCCCAGCAGGGTCTCGTCTTCGTCGATCTCGCCCCGCACGTGCTGCTGCGGGATTGCGCCGGACGCGATCTCGCGCTCGGTCACGACTTCGTCGCGATTGAAGGTGCCGACGAATGCGTCGTAACGCTCATCGAGGTACGGAAAGGGCAGTCTGACGCGGAATCTGAACTTCTGGTCCAGCCCATGGAACTCATCCCACAGCAACGCCGGAGTGATGCTCCCCCGGGCCTCCGTTCGGTAAGCTTCCTCGTCCAGGGCGGCGCCAAACATCCGGTCGATGTACATCGCTGATTTCCACACCAGCGCGTGCACCCCGCTATGGGCGCGGTCGATCCATTGGTCAGGCACCGCCTCCGTCGTTTCAGGGAGATCGGAGGTGGCCTCCTGGTCCGCCGTCGCATCCTGTCCCCAGGCGATGCTCCGGGCAACGCAAAGCAGGCCGCCGATCACCGCTCTAGCCAGCCATGGCAGCACCATGGGTCTCCTCGCGTCCTCCTCTCCTACCCTGCAGGTTGCGCCGGACGCTGATTCAATTCTGTAGTCGGTATGCGCGCAAACGTGTCCGCCACCCTGCACCCCGCCCGCCCGGGCAATCGGCTGGATGAGCCATGGTTAGACCCGGCGAACGCCCGGAAGGTCACCGTCCTGGCCATTTCCCTGGCCGACCGTGACCTATTTTCAAAGGGGCAGGTTGCTTCCGTGCCGCCGAGCCGCGGCTATAGCCGTCCGCCCAGAGCGAGTGCGAGGTCGACGGTGTTCGCGAGCGCGTCGCGACGCGCGGCGACGAGATCGATCTCGGACTGGAACAGGTCGCGGCGCACGTCGAGCAGCTCGAGATAGGCGATCTCGCCCTCGCGGTAACGAAGCTCCGCCAGTTCCGTCGCGCGGGCAAGCGCCGAGGTGCGCTCGGCCGCGGAGTCCTCGATCGAGCCGAGGCTGCGCTGGCCCTGCAGCGCGTCGAGCACTTCGCCGAACGCGGCCTGCACCGTCTTCGCATACTCCCCGCGCCGCTGCAGCCTGAGCGCGTCGGTGCGGTCGACGCCGGCACGCCGTCGCCCGCCCTCGAACAACGGCTGCGCGAGCGCGGCCGCCGCAGACCAGGTCTCGGCCGGCGCGCTGAAGAGGTCGTCGAGCTCGAGGCTCGCCCACCCGAAGAGCCCCGTCAGGCTTATGCGCGGGAAGAGGTCTGCGCGGGCAACGCCGACGTCGGCCGCTGCGGCGTCGAGGTTCGCTTCCGCCGCGCGGATGTCGGGACGCAGCTCGAGCACGCTGGAGGGCAGGCCGGCCGGAAGCTGCGGCGCCGCTTCCGGGAGCTCGCCCTCAGGCAGGAACCGCCCGTCGACCATCTCGCGCGGCGATCGCCCGAGCAACACCGCGAGTGCGTTCGCGCGACGCGCCACTTCGAGC
>DATJKD010000069.1:0-11495 GCA_035491795.1 Steroidobacteraceae bacterium
CCGAAGCGCCGCATACCAGGCCACGTAGCCCAGCCCCGAGGTGACGGCGCCCGAGGTCACCGCGAGCGCGAGTCCGGCCGCGGATACGCGAAACTCGTTGATGAAGAACAGGCTCACCGCGATGACCATGGGAACCGCGCAGACGAAGTTGTTGGCGGTGCTCTCGAGTGGATCGGCGGCGGCCCGGCCTTGCAGCGAATAGACGCCCCAGGCGATGCCGGCGATGGTCATCAGGGCGGCGCCCAGCGGATCGGGCGCGGTCAGACCCGGCGATACCAGGTAGACGAGACCGGCCACGGCGATTGCGAGACCGAGCCACGACAGCATGGGGAAGTGCTCGCCGCCGCGCAGTGCCACCACGAACATCGTGAGCTGCACCGCGCTGAACAGGATCAGGGCACCGGTGCCGGCACTGAGCGTCGCGTACGCGAATGAGAAGCCGGCCATGTAGAGGAAAAGCATGACGGCGGCGCGCCAGTCCGGCGCGCGCCGGCCGCGTGCGCGCCATCGCGGGAGCAGGATGAGAGCGAGCATCACGGCGCCGGCGACGACCCGGACCGTCGCAAAGCTGGCCGCATCGATGAGGCCCTGACCCAGCGCAAGGCGGCACAGCAGCGAATTGGCTGCGAACGCGAGCATCGCGATCGCCGTCAGCGCGAGCACGTGCCCCGCGGATGACGGGGCTTCACCGGGCGGCTCTGCGGCCATTCGTTGTCGCCGCACCCTCGGGGTCCGCGACTATTTCACGTGTACGTAGGTTCCCGGCGCGTCGCCGAGCGGCTTGTAGCCCTTCTTGGCGGCGCCCATGGTCGGCGGCGGGATCTTGCGCGCCGTCGAGTGCGTCTTGAGCCACTGGGCCCAGGTCGGCCACCAGGAGCCCTGCGCCGGCTCAACCGTCTGGAAGAACTTCTCCGCCGACGGCAGCCGCCGGCCCGCCTTGGCCGTGCGCACCCGGTGACGGCGTTTCGGATGCTCCGGTCCGCTGATGATGCCGGCGTTGTGGCCACCGCTGGTGAGGCAGAACGTGTAGTCGCTCGAGCGGATCAGCCGTCCGACTTTGTACACCGAGCGCCACGGCGCAACGTGGTCGGTCTCGGTGCCGACCACGAACGTCGGAACGGTGATGTCCGCGAGGTCGAGTTCCTCGCCGAGCGCGACATAGCGTCCCTCAGCGAGATCGTTGTTGAGATAGAGCTGCCGCAGATAGTCGGAGTGCATGCGCCACGCCATTCGCGTGCCATCGGCATTCCAGGCCATCAGGTCGTTGAGACCCGTTCGTTCGCCCTTGACGTAGGTCGAGATCGCGGGTGACCAGAGCAGATCGTAGGTGCGCAACAACTGGAAGGCCGCGCCCATCTGCTTGCTCTCGAGCACGCCCTGCTTCCACATCTGCGCCTCGAGCATCGCGATCTGCGCGGGGCTGATGAAGACTCCAAGCTCCCCTGGCTCGCTGAAATCGGTCTGGGCCGCGAAGAGGGTCATGCTCGCGAGGCGGTCCTCGCCCCGCGCCGCGAGCAGCGCGGACGCGATGGCGAGCAGCGTGCCTCCGATGCAATACCCGGTTGCGTGCACTTTGCGCTTCGGCACGACGGCGTTGACGGCGTCGAGCGCCGCAAAGACCCCCTGCGTCAGGTAGTCGTCCATCGCCAGGTCGCGGTCGGCGACCTCGGGGTTCTTCCACGAGATCATGAACACCGTGTGGCCGCGCCCGGTCAGGTACCTGATCAGCGAGTTGCGAGGCGACAGGTCGAGGATGTAGTACTTCATGATCCATGCCGGCACGATCAGCACCGGTTCGGCGTGCACCTGCTCGGTCTGCGGCGAGTACTGGATCAGTTCCATCAGCCCGTTGCGCAGGATCACCTTGCCGGGGGACACGGCTATGTGCTCGCCGACGCGGTATTGCTCGATTCCGGCCGGGCCTTCGTGCCGGAAGGTGCGCTTGACGTCCTGCGCGAGGTGGGTAACCCCACGCAGCAGGTTGCGACCGTGCTCCTGCACCGTCTGCTCGATCAGCTTCGGGTTGGTCGGCAGGTAATTGTCCGGCGCCAGGACCTCCAGTCCCTCGCGGAGTGTGAAGCCCACGCGTCCTTCGGCGTCGCTGTCCATGCCCGGCACATCGCGCACGGCCTCGCGCGCCACGCCCGAGACCGTCAGGAACGACTGCGCAAGCAGGTTGAAGGGAAACTTGCTCCACTCGGGCCCGCTGAAGCGCGCCGCGTAAGGCGTCCCCTCGGCGTCGGGCGCCCGCCCGCCAAGTGCGCTGCCGGCGAACTGCGCCATCGCGACCGACTTCGTCAGCACCTGCCGCGCGAGTTCAGCCTGGCGCCCAGGCGAGGTGGCGAGGCGTCCAAGGACCGTAAACCAGGCGCCGGCAAACGCCTGCGGGGACATGCCACCGGTAACGTTCGCCACCATCGCGAGCGCGCGGCGCGTCAGATCGTCAGTTTGCGGCATCACTTTCCCCGAGCCCGGCTTTCGCAGTGCAAAATGCTTCCGGGAGTATAGCCGCCTAGAAACTCTTCAGATCGACACCGGGGTCCGCCAGCTTCATCGGATCGGGATGACGCCGCTCCGCGATCCAGCGGCGCCCGCTCATGAAGTCCTTGGGGCTGTTGACCGCGTCGACTGCGATCAGCTCACCCTGCAGCAGGTAATAGATGGCGAAGTGACCGGTAGCGGGATCGCCCCGTACGACGGTCTCGTCGTGGCCCTGCGACAAGCCCACAATCTGCAGCTTGACGTCGTACTGGTCTGACCAGAACCAGGGCACGTGGTCGTGCCGCGCATCCTTGCCGCAGAGGCTCGCCCCCGCGACGCGGCCTTGCTCGACGGCATTGTCGACTGACTCGAGACGGATGCGGCGCCCGTAGTGCACGCTCGGATGGTTGGTGCAGTCGCCCGCCGCGTAGACATTCGGATCGGACGTCCGGCAGGACTCATCGACCCAGATCCCGTTGTCGCACTTGAGGCCCGCCGCCGCGGCGAGCGTCACGTCCGGCGCGATACCCACGCCCGTAATGACCACGTCCGCCGGGAATTCCTGCTCTCCGCACAGGACGCTGCGCACTCGGCCTTCCCCCGTAAATCCATTCACCGCGACGTTGCAATGGATCGGCACACCCTCGCGCTCGTGCCGCACGCGGTAGAACTCCGAGAGCGCAGGACAGACCACGCGCTGCATCGGCCGGTCCGCGGCCTCGAGCACAGTGACTTCGAGCCCGAGGTGGCGGGCCGAGGCCGCGGCCTCCAGCCCGATGTAACCCGCGCCGACGACCACCAGCCTGCGCGCGCCCTCGAGGCTCGCGCGGATCGCATCGACGTCAGCGATGGTTCGCAGGTAGTGGATGCCCGGGAGATCCGCCCCGGGAACGTCGAGCCGCCGCGCGCGGCTGCCTACGCAAAGTAGCAGCTTGTCCCATTCGAGCTCGCCGCCGTCGGAGAGCCGAAGCCGCTGTGCCGCGCGATCGATCGCCGTCGCGCGCAGGCCGAGGCGCATCGAAGTGGCGCCCTGCTGATAGAACTGCCCGCTTCGCAGCTGCAGCCGCTCGCGCGCGAGCTCGCCCGTGAAGTACTTCTTCGACAGCGGCGGCCGGTTGTACGGTGGTTCGCTCTCGTCGCCGACCAGGATGATCGGGCCGTCATGACCCTCGCGATGCAGGGTGTCGATCGCCTGAACGGCGGCGTGGCTCGCGCCCACCACCACGATGGTGCCCGTCATTCCCTTCCCTTGGTTCTCAACCGTAGTCGGAGCCCGGTAGCTTCACCACGCGCTTTATATATGGCCCCTGGTCGTCGAGGAAGAAGTCGAGCGCAAGCGGAGCTCCGGGTTCGACCTGGTAGCGATCGAAGTCGGTGACGCCGGTCGCGGCAAGGACCTCGTCGTCGATCAGGAACTGACCGGTGCGGTCGCGGCTCCGTCCGCTCAGGATCGCGTGCGCCGCATCCGCGACTATCTCGGGTTTGCGGCAGAACTTGAGCAGCGCCTCGTTGCCAATGGCGAACTCGATCGCGGCGGTCGCGATGGCCGTGCGCGGCCAGAGCGCGTTGACGGCGATGCCGTCCGCTGCGAACTCGTGCGCCATGCCGAGCACGCACAGACTCATGCCGTACTTCGCCATGGTGTACGCGACATGCGGCGCGAACCAGCGCGGGTCCATGTTGAGCGGCGGAGAGAGGTTGAGAATGTGCGGGTTCTCCGCACGCTTGAGATGCGGCAGGCAGGCCTGGCTGCAGACGAAGGTGCCGCGCGTGTTGACCGTCATCATGCGATCGTAGATTCGCACGGGTGTCTGCAGCGTCCCCGTCAGGCTGATCGCGCTCGCGTTGTTGACCAGGATGTCGATCCCGCCGAAGGTGGCAACCGCCTTCTCGACGGCCGCTGCGACCTCGCCCTCTGCGCGGACGTCGACGACGAGCGGCAGTGCCCGGCCCCCGGCCTCCTCGATCGCGCGTGCCGCCGTGTGGATCGTTCCGGGAAGCTTGGGATGTGGCTCGGCGGTCTTCGCCGCCACGATCACGTTGGCGCCGTCGCGGGCGGCGCGCAGCGCGATCGCAAGGCCGATCCCACGGCTTGCACCGGTAATGAAGAGTGTGCGGTTGCGCAGCGACATGGCATCGGCTCCGGCCGGGCCCGCATGGACCATGTGGCATGATGCCGTGTGTCGGTGGGCTTGCGCAGCCCTTGCGCTCGCTTTGGGTCCTGGGAGGTCGGACACATGGGCACGCAGGCCGGGCGCACCGCCCCGCAGCGGATGGGTTTGTGGGTGGGTGCGGCGCTTTTCGCGTTGCTCCTTTGGCTGCCGCCACCGGAGGGATTCACGGAAACTGCGTGGCACGCTGCCGCGCTTGCCGTCCTGATGGCGGTCTGGTGGGCAACCGAGGCCCTTCCCATCCCGGCGACCTCGATGTTGCCGCTCGCGGCAGGTCCGCTGCTCGGGATCGCCGACGTCGAGACGGCTGGGCACGGCTACGGCAGCTCGACGATCTTCCTGATCCTGGGCGGGTGCTTTCTCGCCCTCGCGCTCGAGCGCTGGAATCTTCATCGCCGGATCGCCTACGTGATCATGAACCGGGCTGGTTCGAGCGCCCGCGCGCTGGTGCTGGCCGTGATGGCGGCTACGGCCTTTGTCAGCATGTGGGTGTCGAATACCTCGACGACGCTGATGATGCTGCCCGTCGCGGCATCGCTTGCCGCACTGGTGGTGCCGGATCACGAAGCCGCCAGCGTCGATCGACGTCACTTCTCCACGGCGGTGGTGCTGGGCGTCGCCTATGCCGCGACCATAGGCGGCCTCGGCACGCTGATCGGCACGCCGACCAATGCGCTGGCGGCTGCCTTCCTGCAGCAGAACCTCGGGCTCCGGATCGGCTTTGCCGAGTGGCTGCTGTTCGGCATGCCCTGTGTCCTGATCCTGTTGCCGCTCTCGTGGTGGCTTTTGGTGAGGGTCACGCATCGGTTCGAGATTCCGGACATCGACGCCGCCCGGGTTCTGCTGCGCGCCGAGCACGAGAGGCTCGGGCCCATGTCGGTGCCGGAGCGGCGTGTGGCGTTGGTTGGTCTTGCCGCGGCGGCGGCGTGGGTCGCGTCGCCGTGGCTCAAAACGCTGCCTGGTTTCAGCGGGCTTTCGGACACGGGCATCGCGATGCTCGCCGCGCTTGCGCTCTACCTGGTGCCCGCCGGCGGCGGTCAGGCCGGCCAGTTGCTCACCGGCCCGGACTTCCGGCGCGTGCCCTGGGACACGCTGTTCCTGTTCGGCGGCGGGCTCGCCCTCGCGGCCCTGATCGAGGGCTCGGGTCTGTCGCGCAACATCGGCGAGCTGCTCGCCTATTTCGCCGGCTGGCCCGCAGTTGCGCTGACCGCCGTCGTCGTGCTGGTGATCGTGTTCTGGACCGAGCTGTGCAGCAACGTAGCGACCGCGGCCACGTTCATGCCGGTGCTCGCCGCCATGGCGGCGACGACCGGTGTCCCGGTGCTGCAGCTCGTGATACCGGCAGCCATCGCGGCGTCCTGCGGGTTCATGCTGCCCGTGGGTACCGCACCCAATGCGATCGTGTACGGGTCTGGGCGGGTGGGATTGCGGGACATGATGCGGGCTGGCTTGCTGGTGGATATCCTTGCCGTCGTCGTGGTCGTGCTGGTGGCGACGGTCGCGGTCCCCTGGCTCGAGTGACAGGGCCCGGGCGCACCAGCGGCGGGCATGGCGGATCGCAGTACGCCCCAGGCTGGTGCGGGGGATGGTGAGATTCCGGGGAACAAATGATGCGAGCGACCCGGCACGGTTTCTGCATATCGACTTCGGCGTCCCCGCCGGCCGAGGCGGGCGGAGCACTCTAGGAGCCAGAGCCCCATGAAGCTGATCAGCGCAATCATCAAGCCCTTCAAGCTGGACGACGTCCGCGCCGCCCTGTCGGAGATTGGCGTCTCCGGGATGACGGTCACCGAAGTAAAGGGCTTCGGCCGGCAACGCGGCCATACTGAGCTCTATCGCGGGGCGGAGTACGTGGTGGACTTCGTGCCGAAGACCCGCATCGAGGTCGCGGTGCAGGACGCGCTGGTGGACCAGGTCGTCGAAGCCATCGTCGGCGCCGCGCGCACCGGTAAAGTCGGCGACGGCAAGATCTTCATTTCGGACCTGGAGCGTGCGATCCGGATCCGCACGGGCGAAGCCGACGACCAGGCGCTCTGAGACGCCATTCCGCCCGCGTCGCCCATCGGGGCAGTCCCGGGATGGGGACCGTCCCCTCGGCGTGTCAGAATCACCCGCGTGGACCAGGCACTCACCGCAGCAGTCGCGAAGCTCGAGCTGGGACGCAACACCCGCCACGTGTTCCTGTGCGTCGGTGGCAAGTGCGCGGCGACCGAGAACCAGCTCGCGAGCTGGGAATACCTGAAGACGCGGCTCCGGGAGCTCCGCGCGCAGGGGCTGATCGGCGGCCTGCTGCGCACCAAAGCCGACTGCCTGCGCGTGTGCACGGGCGGGCCGATCATGGTGATCTACCCGGAAGGCACCTGGTATCGCGACTGCACGCCTGCGAACCTGGAACGCATCATCATCCAGCACCTGATCGGTGGTGAGCCGGTGACGGATCTGCTCATCGCCGATGCGCCCCTCACCGCCGGGTCCTGATGTCGCACGGCATCCGCATCCACGCACATGGCGGTCCCGAGGTCCTTCGCTGGGAGGAGGTCCCGCCCGGCGACCCTGGCCGCGGTGAAGTGCTGATCCGCCACACGGCGATCGGCCTAAATTTCATCGATGTGTACGAGCGCACCGGGCTCTACAAGGGCGCGCTGCCGCTCGTGCCGGGACGCGAGGCGGCGGGCGTCGTCGAAGAGGTCGGTCGCGGAGTGCGGAGTCTCGCGCCTGGCGACCGCGTCGCCTACGCGTACTCGAAACCTGGCGCCTATGTGCAGCAGCGAGTGATGCCCGCGGAGCGGCTGGTGCGCATTCCTCAGGGGGTAAGCGACCGCCTTGCCGCCGCGGCGATGCTCAAAGGGCTGACGGCGGAATGCCTGCTGCGAAGAGTGTGGCGGGTCCGGCGCGGACAAGTGATCGTGATCCACGCGGCGGCCGGCGGCGTCGGGCTCATCGCCCTGCAATGGGCGCTGCACCTGGGCGCCATCGTCATCGGCGTCGTCGGCAGCGAAGGGAAGGCGGCCGTCGTCCGTGAGCGTGGCTGTGCGCACGTCGTTGTGGGGGATACCGACGATCTCGCGTCGCGCGTGCGCGAGATGTCCGGCGGGCTGGGCGCGCATGTCGTCTACGACTCGGTCGGACGCGACACCTGGAGCGCGTCGCTCGACTCTCTGCGGCCGCGTGGCCTCATGGTGAGCTTCGGGAATTCCTCCGGACCCGTGCCGCCGTTCGCGCCGCTCGAGCTGTCGCGGCGGGGCTCGCTGTACCTCACGCGTCCGACGCTGTTCGACTACATCCGGCGACGCACCGAGCTCGAATCTGCGGCGCGCGAGCTCTTCGACCTGATCGGCCGCGGAACGATCCGAATCGAGATCGGCCGGAACTACGCGTTGCAGGATGCCGCGCAGGCGCACCGCGACCTGGAAGGCCGCCAGACCGTGGGTTCCACGGTTCTGTTGCCCTGACTATTGCCTTCGTAACTGTTGCTGTCGTAGGACACCGCGGGCGAGGTCGTAGGATTGCGACCTGTGACACTGGCCCAGGGCGCGGCTTGGTTATCCTTGCCGTCATGGGTTACCGGGGACGGGCCGGGCATCGGTGTCGCACGCCGTTCGGCGCTATGGCGTCGGCGCTGCTTGCGCTCGTACCGCTCGCGCTCGCGGCCCAATCCGAGCCCGACGTGATTTCACAGCCGCCACCCGGTCAAGGCGATCCGCTCCCCGCGGCCGACGCACTCGAGGCCGAGGGCGCAGTGATCGGCGAGATACGAATCGTCGTCGGCGATATCTTCGATACGCACATCCCCGGTGAGCGCGGCTGGCTCTACCGCACGGCCAACAAGCTGCACATCGAGACGCGCGAGGACACGATCCGCGACCAGCTTCTGTTCAAGTCCGGCGAGCCGTACCGCGCGCGGGTGGTCGACGAAACCGAGCGCCTGCTGCGCGCCAACGGTTACCTGTACAGCGCGGAGATCGAGCCGGTCCGCTACCACGACGGGGTGGTCGATCTCGTGGTGCGAACACGCGACGTCTGGACGCTCAACCCCGGCTTCAGCTACAGCCGCGCGGGGGGCACGAATGACGTCGGCGCCCAGATCGAGGAGAAAAACCTGCTGGGCACCGGTCAGCAGGTGGGTGTCGCCTGGGCCGACGACGTCGATCGCGAGGCCATCCGGTTCGACTTCTTCGACCCGCACTTCGGCGACGGATACACGCGACTCGGATTGATGTACTCCGACGCAACCGACGGCGAGACGGCCTCGCTCCGGTTCAACAGACCATTTTATTCGCTGGACACGCGACGCGCAGGCGGCGTCACCCTGTTCGACGGTCGGCTCAACGAGCCGCGCTACGTGCTGGGCGACGAAATCGGGGAGTTCGAGCACAGCGCGGAACACCATGAGTTGAGCTTCGGCATTTCGAGAGGATTGTCGGGTCGCTGGGTGCGCCGCTACACGGCGGGTCTGAGCTACGAGCGCGACCAGTTTGAAGTGCTTCCCGATGTCGATCCCGGCGGACCGTTGCCCGAGGACCGCGAGCTCCTCTATCCGTGGGTCGGGTTCGAGATCATCGAAGACCGCTACGAGGAAAGACGCAACCAGGACCAGATCCGCCGGACCGAGGATGTGCTACTGGGATTCAGCGCCGGCGCACGGCTGGGTTACGCCGCCGACTCGATGGGGTCCGATCGCGACGCATGGATCGGGCAGCTCTGGGCGCAGGATGGGTTCGATCTCCGTCCCGGGCATACGCTCTTCGGCACGGTCGCCGCCTCCGGGCGGATGGAGGACGGATCGCTCAAGAACGGCGTGCTGGCAGCCGAGGCCCGTTACTACTGGCAGACCACCGAACGAAGCAAGTTCTACCTCGACATGTCCGGCGCACTCGCCAACGATCTCGACGCCGAGCGGCAATTGCTGCTCGGCGGTGATAATGGGCTGCGCGGATATCCGCTGCGCTACCAGGCCGGAACGTCACGTGCGCTGTTCACGGCCGAGGAGCGCTATTACACCGACTGGTATCCGTTCCACCTGTTCTATGTCGGCGCTGCAGCCTTCTTCGATATCGGCCGTACCTGGGGAACCGACATCACCGGTGCCGAGAGCGCCGGCTGGCTGCGCGACATCGGTATCGGGCTCCGGCTCGGGTCCAGCCGCTCCTCATTCGGCAACGTGATCCACATCGACCTTGCGTTCCCGCTCGACGGCGACGAGGACATCGACGACGTTCAGCTGCTGGTCGAAACGAAAGTCCGATTCTGACGACCCCTTTTCTCAGCTCCGCCACAGGCGGCGGCTAGCGAGCTCGGCGCCTTCGACGAGCGAGCGCAACTTCAGATACGCGATGTCCGGATCGACGGGCCCGAATCCCGCGAAGGTGCTGAAGCCGCAGTCGCTGCCCGCGATCAGGCGCTCGCGGCCGACCAGATCGGCGTATCGGCAGATCCGTTCGGCGACCAGCTGCGGGTGCTCGACGTAGTTCGATGTCGAACCGATCACTCCGGGAATGAGCACCTTGTCTTCGGGGACCTTCTGCTCCTTGAAGACGGTCCATTCGTGCGCGTGACGCGGATTGGCGCCCTCGAACAGCAGGCCTTGCGGCTTTGCCCGCGCAATCACCGGCCACAGGAGCTCCATGGGCACGTCGTGATGATGCGGCCCCTCGTAGTTGCCCCAGCAGACGTGCATTCGCACCCGCTCGGCTGGAATGTTGCGCAGCGCCGCGTTGAGCACCTCGATGTGCTGTGCGGCGAGCCCCAGGAACTCCTCGATGCTGCGGTTGCGGTACATCGTGTGGCGGCCCATGGCGAGATCGGGCGCGTCGATCTGCAGCAGTATCCCGGACGCCACGATCGCCTCGTACTCAGCACGCATCGCGCCAGCGACGGCCTCGAGGTAGGCATCCTGCGTAGGGTAATGGTCGTTCGGCTGGAAGAGCGCGATTACGCCGGGCGAAGCGGCGTTCATGAACGCCTCCGTCGGGCGGGCCGCAGCCGCGGCCGCCGTCAGGTTGGCGATGTCCGTCTTGACCGGTTCGAGGCTCTTGACGCGGATCTATCCCACGCAGCGCGGCCGCTGGTACTTCGCGGTCGCCCCGGTGTCGGCGAGCTTCCTGAGCAGCCGCGGAAACTCGACCAGATCCTGTCCAGGCTCGCGCGGCGTGTCCCCGTCGAAGCCGGTCACGCGGTCCTTGATGTAGGTCGCGTAGCTGATCTTGCTCATCTCGCCGTCACTGACGAGATCGATGCCGGTCTCAACCTGGCGGCGCACGACCTCGGCGACGCCGTCCCGGATCGTGCGCGCAGCCGCCGCGGCGTCCGCGACGGTGCCCTGCTCGCGGGCGAACAGCACGTCGGTGACGGCCTGTGAGCGGGGGAGGCTGCCGACGTGCGTCGTCAGTATGCGGTCGACGCTCGAGTGCACCGGCCGAGGCCCTAGCGAAACGTGTTGTTCGAGGTGTGGTCTCCGGCGAGCCAGCGCTTGAGTTCCGCATGCGCCTTGCCGCGCTGCGCCGTGTTGATTTTCTCCACGTCCGGGTGATCGAGCGTGAACTCGACGATCATCCCGTTCGGGTCGGTCGCGTAAACCGAGCGGCAGTAGCCGTGCTCGAGCACGAACGATTGCGGTTCCTTGAAGCCGGCCTCCTTCAGCCGCCGCTCGATGCCGTCCTGCGTCTCTTTGTTGACGTGCAGCGCGATGTGGTGAAAGGGCGTGAAGGGCATCTTCGGCCCGAACTGCTCCTGGTCCGCAGGATTCGCGAACTGGAAGAAAGCGAGTGCGCCACCGTCGGCGAGACCGAAGAACAGATGGCAGTAGGTGCGTTCGGCGCCGAACAGCATGTCCTTCTCGCACCA
>DATJKD010000070.1:0-5752 GCA_035491795.1 Steroidobacteraceae bacterium
CTTCGCACCGGCGCTCGCGGAGCTCGCCGCCACCCGCTGGGACGCCGGCAACGAATTCTTTCAGCCCACCGGCTTCCAGGTTTCCAACATCACCGCCGGTACAGGCGCGCCGAACGTCATCCCGGGCGAGCTCAAGCTGCGTTTCAACCTGCGGTTCTCCACCGTGCAGACCGTAGAAACGCTGCAGCGCGCCGTGATCGCGATCCTCGACCGGCATGGCCTCGATTACACGCTCGAGTGGTTCGTCTCGGGGCAGCCGTTCCTTACCGCGCCCGGTGCACTGACGGAGCTGGTGCTGCACGCGGTGCGCGAGGTGACGGGGCGGACGCCCGCCGCCTCGACCACCGGCGGCACCTCCGATGGTCGCTTTATCGCCCCGACTGGCGCACAGGTAGTCGAAGTGGGCGTCGTGAACGCCACGATCCACAAGGTCGACGAGCATGTCGAGGTCGCGGACATCGACGTTCTGGCGCGCGTCTACGAGCGCGTGATGGAGCTCGCGCTTACCGGCGCCTCAGATTGACGAAGAGACCCCAGGCGCCGAGCGCGATCAGCCAGGCGAGCACCCAGGCGGGCATCGAGAGCCCGAGAAAGCGCCAATCGACCTTGCCACATTCGCCGGAGCCGGTCAGGACCTTGGCGAGCACTTCCCGCAGCGGCAGCACCTCGAGCATGTAGTCGAGGCTTGCACCGCACTCCGCCACCGTGCCGGGCGGCTGAGCGGTGATCCAGACGTGACGCGCCGCGATCGTCGCGCCGACGGCCGCAACCAACCCGATGATCGAGCCCCAGACGATCGCTCCGCCGCGACCGGCGCGATGCACGCCCGCGCCCAGGAAGGCGAGCCCCGCGGCAAACACCGCGATTCGCTGGAAGATGCAGAGCGGGCAGGGAGCCAGCCCGAGCGCGTACTGGCTGTAGAAGGCGTAGCCGAGCAGGGCCGCGCAGGCGGCGAATCCGATGAAGTTGCCGAGCCGGGGCGAAGCGAGGACGGATGCGCTGGCCGTCAACGGTCGCCGCCCGCCCGCGCCGCAAGCGCGGTGGCGAGCTGCTGTTCAACGTCCTCGATCGCCAGGTGCCGCACGTCCTTGCCGAGCACCGTGTAGATCACGTACTCGCAGATGTTCTTCGCGTGATCGCCCACCCTCTCGAGCGCGCGTGCCACCCACAACACGTCGAGCGCGCGGCGGATGGTCCGCGGGTTCTCCATCATGAAGGTGATGCACTGCCGCTGGATGGCGTCGTACTCCTCGTCGACCAGCCGGTCCCGCCGCGCGATATCGAGCGCCAGATTGACGTCGAGACGCGCAAAGGCGTCGAGCGCACCATGAACCATCGCCGCGACGAGATCGCCCATATGCTTGATCTCGCGGTAGCGATCCGCCGGCCGATCGATGGTCGCAAGCTTCGCGGCGATGTGACCGAGCTTTTCGGCCTCGTCGCCGATGCGCTCGAGATCGGTGATGGTCTTGATGATCGCGACCAGGAGGCGCAGGTCCGACGCGGCGGGATTGCGCGTCGCCAGGATACGGTTGCAGTCGTCGTCGATCGCGACTTCCATCGCGTTGACGCGGCGATCGAGCTGCGCAACCTCCTCGCCCAGCGCGCCGTCTCCGTTCACCAGTGCACGGGCGCCGTCCTGCAGCTGTTTTTCTACCAGGCCTCCCATCTGCAGCACGCTGGCTCGCACACCCTCGAGGTCGGCGTTGAACCGGCTGTGGATGTGGTGGGAAAGATCGGCGGTTTCCATGCAGCGCTCCGCGATGTGGCTCGTATACCTGAGGCGCGTTACAGCGGCAAGTGCGCCGCTCAAAAGCCAAGGCGGCTGCGCAGGGGGCCACGCAGCCGCCTGGACATGGCACCACCGGCCGCGCCGGCGGCGCCGGGGCTCAGTATTTCCAGTTGAAATCGAGCTGCAGCCGGTCGTAATCCAGCTCGGTGCCCACGTCCTTGTTGAGGGTGTTGATGAAATACGTGAGGTTGACGGCGATGTTGCGCACTGGCGCATAGGCGCCGCGCAGCGCCCAACCCTCGGTGTCGGTATTGCCGTTGCCGAAGTCCGAGTCGATGAATTGGCCAAACAACGCGTCCTTGTCGATGGACTGGTACATCGCGGCCGCTTCCCAGGTACGGGGATTGCTCGCGCGCCCGAGGCGGACACCGACGTTGTAGGCCGTGTCCTCCTCGACGTCGGAGGCCATGTTCTGCGCGTAGTTCGCCCAGAGCTGCAACGGCAGGGCGCCGATCTGCGTGTTGAACTCCGCCCCGAGCTCCCCGATCTCGTAGTCGAAGACCAGAATGCTGCTGGCGGCGGGGTATGTCGTGTTGCCATTCGAGGCGCCGTTGAAGAGCGGCGACTGACCCTGGCATCCACTGCAGTTGAAGTAATGCCCAAAGCCGACGAAATTGCTCGCATCGCCGATCGGCATCCTGAACCCGAGCTGCGCGCCAAACACGTAGGTGTCGGCGTCTTCGGCGCTCGGGTTGTCATTGTGCTGCTCGTTCATCCACCACGCGTAGCCGCTGCCGAACAGGCTCCCGCGCTCGTACCTGATCGCACCACCCTCGGGGTTGTAATCGTTGTCGAAGAACAGCGACTGGCCAGGCCGATAGTACGGCCAGGGCTGTTTTCCCAAAACGAGGTTGGCGCCCTGGGCGAAATTCCAGTCGGCATACGCCATGTCGAGAGTGATCGACTTGCGCGTGCCGTTATCGTCGAGGCTCTGGTTCGAGGATCGCGGGTCGTTATTTTCGGCAGTTGATAGCGCGAAGGTCGTCTTCAGCTGATCGCTTACCTGGGCGTCGATGCCGAACCGTGCGCGGATGCGATGCCGATAACGATCCTCCGCATCCTCGACGGTCGTGATCCCGTCGTCGCTCGTGGCTGTACGCTCGCGGTGGATCTCCTCATGGCGATAACGCAGGTCGCCGCGAGCCTTGATCTTGGTCGCCCAGTCGGCGCCCTTGACCTTGGCGATCTCGTTGGACGCCACGGCGGCCTCCTCGCGCAGCTCCTTGGTCTGCGACTTGAGATAGTCCGTTTCCGCGTCGCGGCGCTCGACCACCGCCTTCAGTTCGGTGTTCTCGGTCTGGAGCTGCGTATTTGCTGCCTCGAGTCGATTGAGCCGCTCGGTGAGCGCCTGCAGCTGCGTCTGCATGGCTTGAACGTCGGCCTTGGTTGCAGCGGCCCGCGACTGAGCGCTGGCCTCCTGACCTGCCAGGGACAATGCGGTTGCAACAGCCGTCGCCAGCACGATGGTTCTCACGATGTTCTCCTCGCTATTTCGAAGCCGGGCGGTAGAGACAGCGCGTTGACCGCTCGTTAGCGCCGCGGGCGCACCCGGCAGGCTTTATATGTGTGTGTTGTTACAGTTGCGTGTCAGCGCGATATCCGGATTGCGACATCGCCATCGACCGCGACGATTCGTCAGGCGCGAGCCAGCACTTCACGTGGCGAGATGCGGCTGGCTGGAAAGCGGCAGGTAAACGTGCTGCCCTTGCCCTCGACGCTGGTCACTTCGAGCCGACCGCCGTGGCGCTGCAGCGCGTGCTTGACGATGGCGAGGCCCAGACCCGAGCCGCCGAGCTTTCGCGACCGGCCGGCATCGACGCGATAGAAACGCTCGGTCAGCCGCGGCAGGTGCTCCGCCGCGATCCCGATGCCGGTGTCGCGAAACTCGACGTTCGCGCCGCGCTCGTCGATCCACCAGCGCACGTCGATGCGGCCGTCGGGGGGCGTGTATTTGGCTGCGTTGGTGAGCAGGTTGGCGAAGATCGAGTGCAGCTCCGCCTCCGAGCCCAGCAGCATCGCGTCCGTGTCGAAGGTGACAGTTACCGGCGCCGTGGGCTCGGGCCGCGCCATGATGTCCTTGCGTAGCAGTGCCAGCATCCCGGCGACGTCTACCGGCACGCGGTCGGCATCGTTGCCGGAAGCCTCCAGCCGCGACAGCTCGAGCAGGTCGTGGACGATGCGCCTCATGCGCTCCGCCTGGCGGCGCATCTCCTGCACCGGGCCGTGCCAGGCAGGATCGAGTGACGAGTCCTCGGCGAGCGAATCCAGATAGCCGCTCACGACGGTCAGCGGCGAGCGCAGCTCGTGCGAGGCGTTCGCGACGAAGTCCTTGCGCATTGCGTCGAGTCGCGCCTCGGTGGTTACGTCACGAACCAGCAGCAGCTGGGGACCGGTCGGATTGGTGGTTACCAGCCGGAACGTCAGCCAGAGCTCACCGTTTTTGGTAAACCAGATCCGCGGCGGAACTCCTTCGCCTTCGCGGTCGAGGTACTCAACGAAATCTGGCACACGCACCAGGTTGTCGATCCGCAGGCCGTAGTCCGCCTTGCGCTTGAGATCGAGCCAGCGGCTCGCCGCGCGGTTGAACCAGAGGATCTCGCGGCTGGGGCCGAGCAGGATCGCGCCGTCCGGCATCGCGGTGGTCATCCGCCGGAATTCGCGCAGGAGCGCGAGCGTGCGGCGCTTGTGATAGACCTTGCGGCGGTACAACCGGTCGACGATGGCAACGACTTCGCCCCACAGCCCCTTCAGGTCCGGCGCAGGGCGGGTGGCGCGGGTGCGCAGCCAGCGATCGAAGCGCAGCAGGCTGACGCAGTGCCGTGCCAGCATCAGCGCGAGCGCCGCCGCGACGAAGGCGAGCGGTCGCCCGGCGATCAGGCCGACAAGCAGCGCCGCCGCGAGCAGAGCGAGGCTCGCCACGATGAACTGCCAGGCGGGCTTTGACACGGGTTTTCCGCGCGCGGGCGCGCCTACTCCGGTCGTGTCGAGAAACGGTAACCCGAGCCGCGTACCGTCTGGACCAGGCTCTCTCGACCCGACGGCTCGAGCGCCTTGCGCAGCCTGCGGATATGGACGTCCACCGTACGCTCTTCGACGTAGACGTTACCGCCCCATACCCGGTCGAGCAGCTGGCTGCGCGAGTAGACGCGCTCCGGGTGCTCCATGAAGAACTGCAACAATCGGTACTCGGTCGGTCCGAGCGCGATGTTCTGCTCGTCGACCGTAACCCTGTGGCTCGCAACGTCGAGGACCAGGCCGCCCGCCTCGAGTGATTCGCCGGCGATACCCGGGGCAGAGCGGCGCAGCACGGCATTGATGCGCGCGAGCAGCTCGCGCGGGCTGAACGGCTTGGTGACGTAGTCGTCCGCACCACCCTCGAGACCGGACACCTTGTCATGCTCGTCGGCCCGCGCGGTCAGCATGATCACCGGCAAATCCTGGGTGTCCTTGCCGCGCTTCACTGCGCGAGTGAGCTCGAGACCACTCTGGTCCGGCAGCATCCAGTCAATGAGCAGCAGGTCCGGCCTCGCATCCGCGATGCTCGCACGTGCAGTTGCGCAGTCCTCGGCCTCGCGCACATCGAAGCCGGCACGACGCAGACCGAAGGCGATCATGTCGCGTATCGGTTTCTCGTCCTCGACGATCAGGATCTGCTTGCCCGTCATTTCATCCCTCTGCGGTCGTTGCTGGCGCATTACAAGGCGGAATTATTGCAATGGCGTGACAGGCCCCACGCGAGCCGTAGCAACATCGTCACGGACATAGACCGGCAAGGCGTCCTCCGGCGCGACCGACAGGCCGGCGGCGAACCCGGCCGCACCAAGCCGCGCGATCGCGTCCGCCCGCGGATAGAGCCCATCGTGCACGCGCAACCCTCGCGCCGCGAGCGCCGTTCGCAACCCGTCATGGCGCGCGAGGCCGTTGCCGGCGGCATGGCGCGCCTCACTCAGGGCGGCGACG
>DATJKD010000071.1:0-7917 GCA_035491795.1 Steroidobacteraceae bacterium
GCGGAACCGCTCCCGCAGGTCGCGCTGCTCGCGCGTGAAGAGCCGCAGGCTCTCGTCGAGGTACCGGCCGACGAATTCCTGCAGGCCATTGCCATAGCTGCGGATCACCTGCGACAGGAAGTCACGGCTCATCAGCGATTCGCCGCCGCCTTCCTGCTCGGCGATCACCTGCAGCAGGATGCTGCGCGTGATGTCCTGCTGGGTTTTGCGATCCAGGACCACGAAATCGACCCGCTCGACGACCAGCCGTCGCACATCCGCCAGCGTCACGTAGCGGCTCTCGACCGTGTCGTACAGACGGCGGTTCGGATATTTGCGGATTACGCGCGGACTGGACCGTGCGCCGTCGCCCTCCAAGGCGCTGGCGGGCGCACGCTTCTGTCTAGGTCTGCTCGTCATCGACTGGTTCCTGACCCGTGGCGCGGGTATGCGCTGCGCTTGGATTTATTTTCATCAGACTCCGAAAACGCTCCGGACGCCAGTGCCCGAGCGCCCAGGCCCACACCTCGGCGGCCGGTGCGTCCCCGAGGCCGCCCGGGGGCGCCTGTCGCAACGCTTCGAGGACCGCGACCAACTGGACGGGCGCGGCAGCCGAATCCAGAGCCGGCGCATCGCCGGACTTGGAAAGCTTATGCCCGTCTGCGTTTACGGCAAGTGGCAGGTGGAGGTAGCCGGGTCGGGGAAGGCCCATGGCCTCCTGGAGCAGGACTTGTCGCGGGGTCGACGCGAGGAGATCCGCGCCGCGCACCACGTCGGTGACGCCCTGTGCGGCGTCGTCGACCGTGACGGCAAGCTGATAGGCATGAAGGCCATCGCGTCGGCGTAGCACGAACGGGCCGGTCGCGCGTGCGACGTTGGTGCGCACAGTACCGAGGCTCCGATCGTCAAAAGCGACGACCCGATCAGGCACGCGCAACCGCATGGCGCCCGTGCCCGCGGCGACCGGGTTCGGGCAGATCGCCGGGTGGAACAGCTCATCTCCCTGCTCCTGCGACCCGCCGCCGAGCGCGGCGAGCTGGCTGCGGCTGCAGCCGCACTCCAAGGTCAGTCCGAGCTGCGTCAGTCGATCGAGCGCCGCGTCATACTCCCTGGCACGCGCGCTCTGACGCACGATGGGCCCGTCCCATTCGAAACCAAATCGATCCAGATCGGAGATAATTTGTTCGACTGCGCCGGGCCGCTCACGCGGCGGGTCGAGATCCTCGATGCGTAGCAGCCATCGGCCTTGCCGGGTACGAGCCTCGAGATAGCTGCCGACGGCCGCGAGGAGCGAGCCGAAATGGAGTGGCCCCGTCGGGCTCGGGGCGAAGCGCCCGCAATACCTGCCCGCCGCCTCAGCGGTACCAGTCGTCCCGGTCGCCGAACTGCTTCTCGCGACGTTCACGCCGCTCCTGTGCCTCGACGCTCAGGGTCGCCACCGGACGGGCCTCGAGACGCTTCACGCCGATCGGCTCGCCGGTCTCGAGGCAGTAGCCATAGCTGCCGTCCTCGATGCGCTTCAGTGCCTCGTCGATCTTGCGGATCAGCTTGCGCTCGCGATCGCGCGTTCGCAGTTCGAGGCTGAACTCGGATTCCTGCGTCGCACGGTCGTTGGGATCGGGAAAGTTAGCCGCCTCGTCCTTCATATGCAGCATCGTGCGGTCGACTTCCTGCATCAGGTCCTGTTTCCAGCTGGCGAGGATGCGACGGAAGTGATCGAGCTGCTCCTTGCTCATGTACTCCTCGTCCTTGCGCACCACGTACGGCTTGACGTTGCGGGGACCGGAAAGGAGGCTGAACCGCTGCTCGCCGTCGACCTCGTCGATGACCGGCGGAACCGGCATGGCTGGCTTGCTCACGATTGCAGTCTGGGCGGCGCGAACCGTGCGCGGAGCCGGCCGGGGCGGGGCCGCACGCACGGCGGGCTTGTGTGGCGCAGGCTTCGTCTTGACCGCTGCGCGGGGCGCGGATCGGGCGGCCGTCTTGGCGGCCGCAGAAACAGTCTTTTTGGGCTTTGTAGCCTTGACAGACGGTTTCCTGGCGGGCATCGGGAGACTCCGGGGTCCTGGAAGGGTGCGGGATTATACAGACCGGCCGCGCCGGGTCCAGCCGCAATTTCCCGCGCTGTGACACGCCGCAAGACAGTCCGTCGTGGCACTTGCAAACGCACATCGAACCGGGCGCTGCCCGTGGCCGTGGGCGCCCGAACGCAGTGCCGATGAGCGACGGATTCTTTTACACTCCGCGCTGCCTTGCAGACCCCTCATCGCTGGTGACCGATGCGCCTGACCAAGATCAAGCTGGCTGGATTCAAGTCATTTATCGACCCGACCTCAGTGTCGTTTCCCAGCAACCTCGTCGGGGTAGTTGGACCGAACGGCTGCGGCAAGTCGAACATCATCGACGCCGTGCGCTGGGTGATGGGCGAGATCTCCGCCAAGCATCTGCGCGGCGACTCAATGGCCGACGTCATCTTCAATGGCTCGGGCTCGCGGAAACCCGTCGGCCAGGCCTCGGTGGAGCTCGTATTTGACAACGCGGAGGGCAAGCTGGGCGGCGAATACGCGAGCTACTCGGAAGTCGCCCTCAAGCGAGTCGTCGAGCGCGACGGTAATTCCGCGTATTTCCTGAACGGCGTGCGCTGCCGGCGCAAGGACATCACGCAGCTCTTCCTTGGAACTGGACTCGGTTCGCGCAGCTACGCGATCATCGAGCAGAACATGATCTCGCGCGTCATCGAGGCGCGGCCCGAAGACATGCGCGGTTTCCTCGAGGAGGCGGCCGGAATTTCCCGCTACAAGGAGCGTCGTCGCGAGACCGAGACGCGCATCGGTCACACACGCGAGAATCTCGAGCGCCTGGGAGACCTTCGTGAGGAGGTCGAGAAGCAGCTCCGGCACCTGCAACGCCAGGCGGCCACCGCACGCCGTTACCAGGCGCTCAAGCAGGAGGAGCGCGAGCAGCAGGCGCAGCTCCTGGCGCTGCGCCTGCGTGAGGTCGAGACCGAGGCCGGTGCGCGGGCCGCGATCATGCGCGAGCGCGATCTCGCCCTGCAGTCCGCGCTTGCCGGTCAACGCTCGCTCGAGGCTGCGATCGAGCGTTCGCGCGCCGAGCACACCGCGCAATCCGACCAGCTCTCGATTGTGCAGGGGCGCTACTACGAGATCGGTGCCGAGATCTCGCGTGCCGAGCAGGCGATCGAGCATGCGCGGGAGCTCCGCGCCCGTCAGCGCCAGGAGCTCACACAGCTCGGACTCGGACTCGAGGAGGCGACGCAGCAGCGTGCGCGAGATGCGGAGCAGTTCGCCGAGCTTGCGGCTGCGCTGGCGGAGCTCGAGCCAGGGCTCACATCGGCACGCGCCGCCGAGGAAGCCTCGGCGACGGCGCTCAGTGTCGCCGACCAGGCGATGCACGACTGGCAGGACCGCTGGGAAACGTTCAACCAGTCACTGCGCACCGGGGCAACGACCGCAGAGGCGGAGCGCGTCCGCGTCGAGGAGCTCGAAAATCACGTGCGCCGCGTCGTCGCTCAGCGCGAGCGTGCCGGGCGGGAGCTGGACACGCTCGCCGCGGCGGATGTGACGGCGAAGATCGCCGCGGTCGAGCACGAGGAAGCAACGGCGCGCGCCTCGGTCGACGAGGCGCGTCGCCGCGTCGAGGAACTGGTGGCACAGCTCCAGGCCGAGCGGCAACGCGAGCGCGAGCTCGCGGAATCCGCGCAGGCGGCGCGTCGCGAGGCGCTCGAGACGGAGGGACGCATCGTTTCGCTCGATGCGCTGCAGCGCGCCGCGCTCGGGGAGTCGAGCGCACAGGTGGTCGAATGGCTGGGAGCGAGCGGGCTCGCGGGCCGGCCGCGTCTCGCCCAGCAGCTCACGGTGGATCCGGGCTGGGAGCGGGCGGTGGAGACCGTGCTCGGCGCCTATCTCGAGGCGGTGTGTGTGGATTCGATCGACGACGTCGCGGGGATCCTCGGCAGCCTGGGCACCGGCACGGTGAGCTTTTTCGCCGCCGCGCCCGGGCGCGCCGCCACGATGGGCGTGCCTCGCGGTCTGCGTGAGCGGGTGCGTGGCCCGGCCGGGCTCGATGGCCTGTTCGAAGGCATAGTGGCCGCCGACGACCTGACACAGGCGCTCGGCCTGCGGTCGCGGCTGGCGCCGGGCCATTCGGTGGTCACTCGTGATGGGATCTGGATCGGGCACGACTGGCTACGCGTCAGCCGCGATCAGGACGCGCACCAGGGCGTCATCGAGCGCGAGCAGGCGCTTCGGCACGCGCGCGCACAGCTCGACCAGCTCCAGGACCGGCAACACTCGCTGGATGCGGCGCTCGACACCCTGCGCCAGCAGGTGCACGCGATGGAGGACCTGCTTGCCGATGCGCAGTCGGGCGTTGCATCGAGCGGCGATGCACATCTCGAGCTGCGCGCGCAGCTCGACGGTCTGCGTTCACGCACCGAGCAGCGCAACGACCGGGTCGCCGCGCTCAGCGGGCAGCTCGCCGAGCTCGACCACGAGCTGGCGGCAGCGGAGTCCGGCGCGCGCACGGCGCGCGAACGCTCGGCCGAGGCTGCGACCGCGATGGCCGAACTCGACACGCGGCGCGGCTCGCTGGAAGGCGAGCGCGACGAACTGCGGCGGCAATTGCTCGCCGCGCGTGACCAGGCAGCACGGGATCGCGCGACGGCGAGCGACGTGGCGATACGCGTCGAATCCCGGCGCACCGGTCACGAGTCGCTCCTCGCGGGCCTGGCCCGGCTCGACGCGCAGATCGCACAGCACGGAACGCGGCGCCTGGATCTCGAGGCGCAGCTGAGCGCGGGCGAACAGTCGGAGACTGCGCTCCGCAGCGGGTTAGAGGAGCGCCTCGGGCGTCGTGTAGGCGTCGAGCAGGAGCTCGGTGACGCGCGGCGTGCCATGGAAGCCCTCGATGCGCGGTTGCGCGAACTCGACGAGGAGCGGGTGGTCGCCGAAGGTCGGGTCGGCGAGGCGCGGGAGTTGCTCGACAGCGTGCGATTCTCGGTCCAGGAGCTCAGGGTCCGCCGCGAAACACTGCTCGAGCAGTTTGTCGCGACACGCGCCGACCTCACGCATACCACGGCCGCGCTTCCGGAGGACGCGACCGTCGCCGGTTGGGAAACGAGGCTCGCCGAGACCGGCGAGAAGATTGAGCGGCTCGGCCAGGTCAACCTTGCGGCAATCGACGAGTTCAGGGAACAGTCCGAGCGCAAGGAGTATCTCGACCGGCAGCACGCCGATCTTACCGATGCGCTGACGACGCTCGAGGACGCCATCCGCCGCATCGATCGTGAGACGAAGAGCCGCTTCCAGGACACCTTCGACCGGGTCAATGCAGGGCTCAAGGAAAAGTTCCCGCGGCTCTTCGGCGGCGGCCACGCCTACCTCGAGCTTGCCGGCGACGACATGCTCGATGCCGGCGTCGCGATCATGGCGCGGCCGCCCGGCAAGCGGAACAGCTCGATCCACCAGCTTTCCGGCGGCGAGAAGGCGCTGACGGCGGTCGCGCTGGTGTTTTCAATCTTCGAACTGAACCCGGCGCCTTTCTGTCTGCTGGACGAGGTTGATGCGCCGCTCGACGAAAACAACGTAGGACGTTTCTGCGACATCGTCCGCGACATGGCGAGCCGGGTGCAGTTCGTGTTCGTCACGCACAACAAGGCCACGATGGAACTCGCCAACCAGCTCCTTGGCGTCACCATGAACGAGCCTGGCGTCTCCCGGCTGGTCGCGGTCGATGTCGACGAGGCCGTGCGCATGGCAGCGATGTGACCCCGTAATGAGCGAGCTGCGCTGGATACTGCTGATCGCGGGAATCGCGCTGATCGTCGCGCTGTATCTGCTCGGCTCGCGCAACCGGCAGCGCACCCCTGTCGACTTCGAGCGGCCGGCACGGGTCGATCCACCGCGCCCCGCGTCGCCAGTGGAGACGTCGCGTCTCGAGCCGCGTATGTCGCTTGGCGAGGCGGACAGCCAGCTCACGATGGATGGGCCCGATGACGACCTCGTTGCGGAGCCCGCGGCGCCGGCACCGCTGTCCGCGCGCCGCGACCCCGGCCTCGGTGCGCGACCCCAGCCGCCGATGGGGCCGGAGATCGCGATACGACCGGAGCCGGGACTGCGGGCCGAGCCGCTCGTCCGTCCGTCCGCCGGTGCGCGCGACATGGGCACGCCGCGCGACAGGGCGGAGCACCGGGACCAGGCCCCCGCACGTGCGGAGCCGCGTCCCGCGACGGCGGCACGATCGCAGCAGAAGATCGTTGCGATCCGCGTCACCGCGGCGCATCCGACCCGCTTCGACGGTGCGCTGTTGCGCGAAGTCGTGACCGCGGCGCGATTCACCCACGGCCGCTACGAGATCTTCCATCGCCTGGACTCGGACGGACGCCCGATCATGAGCCTGGCGAGCCTGCTCGAGCCCGGCACATTCGATCCGGCGAAGATGGACACTGCGGCGTATCCGGGGATCGCGATCTTCACCGTCATGCCCGGACCGTTACCGGCCGCGCGTGCCTTCGACGAGCTGCTCGACACGGCGCGAGCAATGGCCCATCGTCTGGGCGGGCAGCTCCAGGACGAGCGCGGCGCTCCCCTGAGCGTCCAGAGGGTATTCAAGCTGCGCGAGGAAGTGGTCGCCTTCGAGCGCACCCTCGGGTCCGCCGGCGGCGTCTGACCCCGACCCGATGGCAGCACGCGAGGCCGCCAGGCGCATCGACGAGCTGCGTGCCGAGATCGCGCACCACGACTATCGCTATTACGTGCTCGACGATCCCGAGGTCCCGGACGCGGCATACGACCGGTTGATGATCGAGCTGCGTGAGCTCGAGGCCGCCCACCCGGAACTCGTCACCCCGGATTCGCCGACGCAACGCGTTGGCGGCGCGGCGTCGCAGGAGTTTCCGCCGGTCGTGCATGCCGTGCCGATGCTCTCGCTCGAGAACGCTTTCACGGACGAGGACATCGTGGATTTCGACCGCCGTGCGCGGACGCGACTCGAGGTCGAACGCATCGAATATGCCGCCGAGCCAAAGCTCGACGGGCTTGCCATCAGCCTGCGCTATGAGGCGGGACGGCTCGTGCAGGCCGCGACCCGCGGCGACGGCAACCGTGGCGAGGACGTCACCGCCAACGTCCGCGCGATCCGCCATGTGCCGCTCACGCTGCGCGATCGCAGCCCGCCGCGGTTGCTCGAGGTACGGGGCGAGGTCTTCATGACCCGGCGTTCGTTCGAGGCGCTCAATCGCCAGCAGGCGGAGCGGGGCGAGAAGACCTTCGTCAATCCGCGCAACGCCGCAGCAGGCAGCCTGCGGCAGCTCGACCCGAAGATCACCGCGAAACGCGCGCTCGATCTCTGTTGCTACGGCCTCGGCGCCGTCGAGGGCTGGAAGGTTCCGGCGCGCCAGAGCGCGATCATCGCGGCGCTGCGCGAATTCGGTCTGCGCACGGCCGCGGAAGCCACGGTCGTGGAGGGCGCCGAGGGCTGCCTCGCCTATCACGCCCGGATGGCCGAGCGCCGTAACGCGCTCGCCTACGACATCGACGGAGTCGTATACAAGGTGGATCGCATCGACTGGCAGCGCGAGCTCGGTTACGTCGCGCGCGCGCCACGCTGGGCCATCGCACACAAGTTCCAGGCGGAGGAGGCGACGACCGTCGTCCGCGCGGTCGAATTCCAGGTCGGGCGTACCGGGGCGCTGACGCCCGTCGCGCGGCTCGAGCCCGTGTTCGTAGGCGGTGTCACCGTGAGCAACGTGACCCTGCACAACATGGATGAGCTCGCGCGCAAGGACGTGCGGATCGGCGATACCGTGGTCGTGAGGCGCGCGGGTGACGTGATTCCGGAGGTGGTGCGGGTGGTGCCCGAGCGGCGGCCGCCCGACGCCCGCCTCGTCGAGCTGCCGGCAACGTGTCCGGTCTGCGGATC
>DATJKD010000072.1:0-28209 GCA_035491795.1 Steroidobacteraceae bacterium
AGCCGCGCTTGCGCATCAAGGCGGAGATCCCCGGGTCGCGGCCGCGAAACGCACGATAGCCATCGGCCGGGTCGACGGTATTGCCGACCGAGAAGACGTTGTCGCGCAGCCGCTTAGCAACTGCCTTGTCCCACGCGCCGTCCGCCTCGGTAAAGGCCTCCCAGGCGTCCGCCGTCAGCGTATCGGACCAGAGGTAGCTGTAGTACCCCGCGGAGTAGCCGTCACCGGCAAACACGTGCGTGAACTGAGGCGTGCGGTGCCGCATGACAATCTCGGATGGCATGCCGAGCGCGGTCAGCGTCTCGCGCTCGAACTTGTCCGGGTCGACGGGTTTCGCACCCTGGAGATGCAGCTTCATATCCACCAGCGCGCTCCCGAGGTACTCGACGGTCTTGAACCCCTCGTTGAATTTCTCGGCCCGCTCGATCTTCGCGACCAGTTCGGCCGGGATTGGCCTGCCGGTCTCAACGTGCAGCGCGTAGCGATTGAGGATCTCGGGCGTCGAGAGCCAGTGCTCGAGCAGCTGCGACGGGAACTCGACGTAATCGCGTGCGACCGCCGTGCCCGACAGCGAGGGATAGCTGACGTTCGAGCTCAGTCCGTGCAGCGCGTGTCCGAACTCGTGGAAGAGCGTCGTCGCATCCTCCCAGCTGACCAGCACGGGCTCGCCTGGCTTGCCCTTCTGGAAGTTGGAGTTATTCGAGACGATGGTTTTTATGTCGCGATCGAATCGCTCCTGCGTACGGTAGGCGTTCATCCACGCGCCCGAGCGCTTGCCCTGGCGCGCGTAGGGATCGAAGTACCAGAGCCCGACGAGTTGGCCGGCCGGATCGTTGACTTCCCAGACCCGCACATCGGGATGGAAGACAGGCACTTTCCCGGCTTCGACCGGCTTGAAAGAGAATCCGAACAGCTGCGAGGCCATGTAGAACATGCCTTCTCGCAGGTTTTCGAGCTGCAGGTAGGGCATGATCTCGGTCTCGTCGAGATCGTATTTCGCTTTGCGCACCTTCTCGGCGTAGTAACGATAGTCCCAGGGCTCGATCTTGATGCCGGCCTTCTCCTGGTCGGCCACGGCCTGCATGTCGGCGACTTCCTCCCGGACGCGTGCCACTGCCGGGGTCCACACGGCCTCCATCAGCTCCATTGCGCGTGCGGGGTTGCGGGCCATCGTGTTCTCGAGCCGCCAGTGCGCATGGGTCTCGTAGCCGAGCAGCTTCGCGCGCTCGGCGCGCAGCGCGAGGATCTCGGTGATGATGGTGTTGTTGTCGGTCTTGCCGCCGTTGTCGCCTCGATTGACGAACATGCGCCACGCCTTCTCGCGCAGATCGCGGCGGTCGGAATAGGTGAGGAAGGGCTCGATACTCGAACGAGTGTTCAGGACCGCCCACTTTCCCTTCTGATCGCGGGATTCCGCGGCGGTGGCCGCCGCGACGCGTGCCGTGTCCGGCAGCCCGGCGAGCGCCGCCTCGTCCTCGAGCAGCAGCATCTGCTCGCCCTCATCGGCGAGGACGTTCTGGCTGAAATTCGTGTAGAGCGTCGCGAGCCGCTGATTGATGCCCGACAGCTTTTCCTTCGCGGCTGGGTCGAGCTTGGCGCCGGCGCGGGTGAAGTTCGTGTAGTAGAGCCAGGTGAGCCGTTTCTGCTCCGGGGTGAGCCCCGCGGTCTCGCGTGTCTCGTACACCGCCGCGATGCGCGAGTACAGCTTCGCGTTCTGCGTGATCTTGTCGCTGAATGCCGCGAGCTTCGGCGACATCTCGCGCTCGACCGCCTGCACAGCGTCGTCGTTCAGGTTCGAAACGAAGATGCCGTACACCGTGCTGGCGCGATCCAGCGTTCGGCCGGTACGCTCCATGGCCGCGATGGTGTTCTCGAAGGTCGGGGCCGCGGGGTCATTCGCGATCCGGTCGGCCTCGGCAAGGTTCTCGGCCATCGACGCCTCGAGCGCAGGCCCCAGGTGCTCCGCACGGACCTTGTCGAACGGCGGCACGCCCGCGTAGGGCCCCGACCAGGGGGCCAGCAATGGATTCGCCGCCGCGGCGGCGGAACTGCTGGTCATGTCCGCGGCGCCGGCCGTGACGGCCCCTGCAAGTAGCGCCGCCACGGCGACGCCGGCGCGATGTGTTCGTGCATGCATGGTTCATTCCTCTGAGGCCGGTCGGCCGGCTGTTGGCCGCCGAGCCTACCCAATTCACGCACCGCGGCCGGCCTTCATTGCGGTGAAGAGTTTCGGGCGTGCGACGGGAGATATCCCGCGCGCGCTCACCCGCGATCCCACATCAGGTCCGACGCGCCTGCAATCGCCCGCTCGATCATCGCAATGAGCGGCACGGCGCGCGTCGCCAGGTTGATCGGAGGGTCGCGCTGAGCCGTGCCTTCCTCGTCCTCGGGCTTGGCCACCGGCGCGGGGGAGGGTACGTGGCCCGATTCATCGAGCGCCGCGCGCAGCCGCGCGAGCGCCGACGGCAGCTCCACAGCGAGGATCGCACCGGGCACACGTGCCGAGTGGCCAAGCATCCCCAGCAGCGCCAGCGCCGGCTCTGCGAACATCGTCAGGCGGTCGAACCGGGTCGAGAAATTGACGATCATGGAATCCTCCCGGCCGCTCTCATCGACCGCATCTAACGGTATCGCGCGGGTCTCGTCCACCGCCAAGGCATAGGTGCGCCCCGGTGGAGCAGCCCGCCGGCTGCCATTAGAGTGTTGAGGTTTTCCGTACCGAGGCCGTGCCATGCCATACGAGAACCTGACCTGCGAGCAAAACGGAGCGGTGCTTACGGTGCGTCTGAACCGCGCCGCCAAAATGAACAGCCTCTCCCGTGGGCTGCTTCTCGATCTCCGGGAGTGCGCCGGAGCCCTCGCGACCGACAAGGCGGTGCGCGCGGTGCTGCTCACCGGGTCCGGCCGCGCCTTCTGTGCCGGCGCGGACCTCACGGATCCGGACGGTGCGCCTGCTCCGGGCGAGTCGCTGGGGCAGTGGGTCGCGGCGCGCCTTCGCAATCACTTCCACCCGGTGGTCGAGCTCTGGTCTCGCCTGCCGGTGCCGCTGGTCGTGGCGGTCAACGGGATTGCGGCCGGGGCCGGGGTGTCACTCGCGCTGCTCGGGGACGTGACGATCGCGGCGCGCTCCGCGGCATTCGCCGTGTTGTTCACGCCCAAGCTCGGACTGGCGCCCGACATGGGGGCAACGTATCTGCTGCCCCGTCGGATCGGCCATGCGCGCGCCCGGTACCTGGCGCTCACCGGCCGCCCGGTCGGCGCCGAGGAAGCCGAGCGTATCGGCCTGATTGCGGAATGCGTGGACGATGCGGCGCTAGAGTCGCGCGCCGCGGCGCTTGCGGCCGAGCTGGCCGCCGGCCCTACCCGAGCGCAGCTCGCTTTGCGCGACCTGATCGACGAGGGCGCCTTGCGCACGTTCGCCGATCAGCTCGAGCGTGAAGCGCTCGCGCAGCAGGCGCTCGCCGACACCCGCGACTTCCTGGAGGGCATCTCGGCATTTCGCGAAAAGCGCCCGCCGCGTTTCCAGGGCGCCTGAGCGCGTCAGGCGCCCTGGGCCGCAAGCGCCTCCACCCGATCGACGAACGTGGCGACGTCGATCGGTTTCTCGATGAAGCCGCAGCACCCGACGTCGAGCGCGCGTTGCTGGTCGGCGGCCAGGGCATGCGCGCTCACCGCGACGACGGGCGTGCGACGTCTACGAGTCGCACCGGCAAGCTGCGGAACGAAGACGCAGCCGTCGCCGTCGGGCAGCTTGAGATCGATGAGAATCACGTCGAACCGTTGCGCGGCCGCGATCGCGACTGCCTGGGAACCCGACCGCGCGATGCTGACCTTGTGGCCGCGGTGCGTGAGCAGCACCTCCACCAGATAGGCGTTTGCCGCGTTATCCTCGATCAGCAGGCATTGCATGTGCGACGGCGTTGCGCGCGAGCGGAAGGGTGAACCAGAAGCGACTGCCACGTCCCGGACTGCTCTCCACGCCGATCTGCCCGCCCATCGCCTCGGTCAGGCGCCGCGCGATCGCGAGCCCGAGCCCGGTTCCTTCGCGTGTCTGTTGACCGGGCATCTCAATGCGCTTGAAGGGCTCGAACAGGGTCAGGAGGTGCTCGGCAGCGATACCGATGCCGGAGTCCTCGACGCTCACGAGCGCCACGTTCTGACGGCTTTCGAAGCGCACCTGTACGCGACCGGCGTCCGTGAATTTGAGCGCGTTCGAGACCAGATTGCCGAGCACCTGACGCACGCGCTGTACGTCGGCGGTGGCCACCATCTCGCAGCCGTCGGTTTGCACGTTCAGCTCGATGGCGCGGTCGCGCGCCACCTCGCAGTACGCGGCCAGCTCGTGGTGGAGATCGCCGGGCAGGTGCACGGGGGCCGGTTTGAGCGTAATCACGCCTGCCTCGATCTTCGAGATGTCGAGAAAATCGCTGATCAGGGCCAGCAGCTGGCGGCTCGCCGAGAGAACGATGCCGAGCTGCTTGCGCTGCTCGGCGGTCACGGGCCCGGACATCCCGGAGAGGATCAGATCGGTGAAACCGATGATCGAGTTAAGTGGCGTGCGAAGCTCATGCGACACCGTACCCAGAAATACGCTCTTCACGCGATCCGCGGTCTCCGCCCGATCTTTGGCGACGATGAGCTCTCGGGTCCGCTCGAGGATGCGGTCCTCGAGTTCCATGTTGAGGCTGCGCAGACGTGCCTCGCTTTCCCGCAGCGCGCGTGTCGCGCGAACGCGGTCCGACACGTCGATCAGCACGCCGAGTACGCCCTCGACCTTGTCTTCGCCGTTGCGCAACGGGGCGAACGATACGTTCACGTGCGCGATCGCCCCGTCGAGCCGCCGGCGTGTCACTTCGACGCCGCGTACGGTCTCCCCGGCGAGCGCCCGCTGACGCAGCCGCTCCGCGGTCTGGGCCGACGGGTGCATCATGGGCGGTAGATGGCCGATGGCATCACGCGCCGGAACGCCAGAGAGTTCCTCCGCGGCGTGATTCCACACCGACCAGACGCGCCCCTCGACGTCGAGGTCGAAGATCGCCGCCGGCGAGGCCGCGATCAGCGAACCCCAGCGGTCGTTGAGTGCGCGAATCTGGTCGGCAGCCTGGCGCGATTCGGTGACGTCGGTGGAGATGCCGCCAACGGCATAGATGCGCCCAGATGCGTCGCGTACGGGAAAGAGGGCGACCAGCACGGTGCGCTCGCCGCCGATCGAAATCTTCTCCTCCAGTGAAATCGGCTGCCCGGTCTCGAACACCTGGCGATCACGTGCCGCGATCTTCGCCGCATCCTCGCGACTGAAGAGCTCCTCGCGAGCCCGGCCGATCAGTTGCTCGAGCGGGGCCTGAAACCACTCGGCGCAGCGCTGGTTCGCGAGCAGGCAGCGTCCCCCGATATCGGTCAACCAGATAGCGGAGGTGCTTGCGTCGACGATGGCCCTTAGCCGCAGGTAGGCCTCGTGCTGGGCACGCTCGGCCTGCTCGCGCTCGCGCCGCAGGGCGAGCGAGTCGAGTGCGAACGACAGGCTTCGCGACACCTCGTCGAGCGTGGCACGTACGTCCGGCTCAAAGAAACCAGGTTCGTGCGCGAACAGGCACAGAGATCCCACGATCGCATCGCCGCGCCGCAGCGGCTCGCTGGCGACCGAGCGCAGCCCGCGGGTCAGCGCGCTGCGCGCACAGGGTCCGGGCGCACTGACATCGGTGAGGTCGCGCCACTCCACGGCGTTGCCGCTCGACATTGCGATGGCACAGGGATCGTCCAGCGCCTCGGTCGGACCGATGCAGCCCGTACCGCCCGACGCAGGGTATTCCACCAGCGTCGAACCGTCGGCGCCCGCGACGGCGCACTTGGCGCGCGCATAACCGAAATAACCGCTCTCGACCGCGATGCGGCAGGCATCGGCAAGCAGGCTCTGCTCGTCCTCGGCATGCGCTACGGCCGAGTTTACCCGCGACAGCATCGCGTTCAGGTCGCGCGCGCGCATGAGGCGCAGCTCGGCGAGACGGCGCTCGGTGATGTCGTTGATCGTTGCGAGTGTGTAGTTTGCGCTCCCGTCCGGAGATGGAACGAGGCGCACCTCGAGCTCGGCGTGCAGCAGGCTGCCGTCCGCGCGGATGTAGCGTTTGCGGAGCCGGTAGCCCTCGATCCTGCCGTCGAGCATTGCCGAGAACTGCTCCACGTTCGCGTCGAGGTCGTCCGGATGTGTGATCTCCGGCCAGCTCTTGCCTTCGAGCTCTTCGCGCTTGTAGCCCATCATCCGGCAGAACTCGCTATTGATGCGCAGCAGGCGTCGCGAGGACGCTGAGGAGATGGCCATCCCCACGAACGGCAGCTCGAAGTAAAACCGCGGCAGTTCCGCCTGGGCCCATTGGTCCACACCACCGCGGAACCGACCCGGATCGCCACCCGCGCCGTTGGGGCCGGCCGGCCCGAGCCTCGGCGCCGGCGGCAGGGTACGATCGCGAGCGGCTGGCGAGCGTCGCCAATGGTCCCGGCGTCGCAGTACCATGGCCGGCATCCGTCGCATCAGCCCGACGAGCCAGGCGAGGCGTGGCAGACTAGGCGAATGTCGGATTTGCGTGTTCATTGCGGGACTGTTCCGTCAGCAAGGCCGATCCTGTGACCGATCCACCCAAGCTCGCCCTCGTCGTCGACGACGATGCGCGCAGCCGCGAGCTGCTGCAACAGCTGCTCAAGCTGGACGGCTATGAGGTGCGGGCGGTTGACGGCGGTCAAGCCGCGCTCACACTGCTCGAGGACGAAACGCCAGACGTGGCGGTCATCGACCTGCGAATGCCGGGGATGGATGGGTTGGAATTGTGCCGGAAAATCCGGAGTCTCGCACGCTCGGGCCGCGATCTGCCGGTTGTCGTCCTGACGGGGATGGACGACGAGGATGCGCGCCAGGCCGCACTGGCCGCGGGTGCCAACGATGTGCTTGCAAAACCCGTGCACCGTGCGGTGCTGTACGCGCATCTGAGCCGGGCCAGGGCCGCCGTCACGGCGGGACGCGTCAGGCACGAGTGATGAACGCCGCTCCTGAACCCCGGGTGCTGCTCGTGGACGACGAGGTCCGTGCCCTTGCGCTGGCTGAGCGGGCACTTGTGGGCGGTGACATCGCGTGCCGCCTGGCTCACTCCGCGGAAGAGGCGCTGACCTGGTTGCGTGGATCGTCGCAGGCGGATGTGGTGGTGAGCGACATACGGATGCCCGTGACCGACGGGATCGAGTTCCTGTCGCGGGTGCGTGACGAGTTCGCGGCGCGGCGCTGGCTCCAGATCATCCTGGTGACCGGTCATGCCACGGTCGACACCGCGATCGCCGCGATCCGGCTCGAGGCCAGCGATTACCTGGTCAAGCCGGTCGAGCCCCTGGCACTCCGCGAGTCGGTTGGACATGCGCTCAAGCGCGCCGAGAGTTTGCGACGGGTCGAGCGGGCCAAGCCCGACTCGAGCGACGCCGTTGCCCTGCGCGAGTTCGCCGACGTCGCGAGTGAGCTCGCCGGGAACCTGCGGCACATGGCCCGGCCGGGCCCGGCGGGCGAAGCACTGGCGCACACCAAGGCCAACCTCGCGACGCTCGAGTTGCTGCGTCGTCTGCAGGGCGCCCGACAGACGATCTTCGGCGATGCCGTGATGCCCGAGCCAGCCTGGGAGATGATCGCGGAGCTGATGCGCGCCCGGCTTGCCGGCGAGCGGCTGTCGGTCACGAGCCTCGCGCTGTCCTCGCAGAGTCCCGCAACGACCGCGCTGCGACGCATCGAAGACCTGATCCAGTGCGGGCTCGCAACGCGCACCCCCGACCCGGTCGACCGGCGGCGGTCGTATGTCGAGCTCACGCCGGAAGGCGCGAAGCGCATGCAGGTGTTCCTCGAAGGATTCGCGCGCACGGTCCTCGGCTGAGCCATGCGCGACAACGCTGCCTCTGAGGCGCTGCGCGACCGTCTGCACGACGCGAACGACGAGTTGTCCATCGCCACCATGCAGCTCGAGCTGCTGCTCGAGGCGGGCGGCTTGGATGCGTCGTCCGTGCGCTCGGTGCGCGAGACGCTCGACGCCTGCCACGCGGCGACGGCGGCGCTGCGCGAGGCCTGGCTGGTGCTCGGCCGGTCAGGCCAGCTCTGACAGGTACTGCGGGAGCATCCGGCACCACGTCGGCCAGTCGTGGTCGTAGCCATGGCCCCAGTCGTCGACGCGATTCGGTATGCCCTTGCCCCCGAGCACACTCGCCATCGCCCAGGATTCGTCGATGTTTTCCCAGCGGCCCGAGCCCGATGCGAGGATCACCATGCGGCTCCGCAGCCTCTCGATCTGCCAGTCCTCGCCCAGCCCCGGCAGGTAGTGCAGCGGCGAGGAGTAATAGAAATCGTCGTTCCAGTAGCCGCGCACATAGTGCGACAGGTCGTAGGTTCCGCTCATCCCGATCGCGAGTCGGAAAGCGTCCGGGTGCCGGCACAGCATGGCCACGGCGTTGAAGGCGCCGATGGAAGCCCCGGACGTTACGAGCTCGATCTCGCGGGACGCGCAGTCCTGGCGGATCAGGGGCACCAGCTCGTGGTAGATGAACGCGTGGAACTGGTTCTGCACGCGTGAGGCGTAGTGCGGCGATTGACCCTTCTCGATCCAGTGCCGGCCGGCGACGCTGTCAACCGAGTACACCTTGATGCGGCCGGCGTCGATGAGCGGCGCAAGTGCGGCGATCAGCCCATGCCGCTCGACTTCCTCGAAGTCACCGCCGGCGGTGGGGAAGAGCAGCACGGGTCTGCCATGGTGACCCCAGCGTACGACGCGCGCGGGGCAAGGCAGGCGCTCGGACGACCAGCCGAAGATCTCCTTCTGCATGATGGTACGTCCTCAGCCACGTCCCTCGAGCTCGGTCCAGCGTCGGATCCGGCCGATGAAGAGCTCGGTGAACTGCTCGACTTCGTGCGCCGGATAGAGTGCGGCTACCTTCTTCTGAATGGCATCGCCAGCCGTGGGTGAGGCGAAGAACTCAGCGGCCACCGTGTCGAGATGCGCCAGGTGCCGGTCGCAGAAATCCTCGAACTCCGCCGCCGCCAGGCGTTGCCGCGCGATCGAGGCGTAGCGGGTGAGCTTCTCACGGTACGGCAGGTCGCCGGCGGCGACCTCGAACCATGGCTCCCAGTCGAGAGTACGCCGCATGCGCCGCCTGGTGGCGGCACAGAAGAGCGCCCAGCGCAGGTTGGCCTTGATCAACCATGGGAAGTGGTAGTGCAGGGAGGTGACCTGCGAATCGGGACACGCATTCGCGAAATCGATGGGGTACCAGCGGTCGGCCTTCTGCAAGGCCTCGCAGGAATTGAAATCCCAGCCGAAGAACGCGTTGATCGTGAGCGTGATGTCCTCGAGCTCCGATTGCGCATCCGGAGTGAGAAAGTCGCGGTCCATCCGGTAACGGTCATGCAACGGCGCTGCGGGATCGTAGTTGACGACGCGCGTCTGCGGCCCGAGACCGATGCACCGCACGAAGAGATCGTATGGGATGACCGCCGCCTGCAGGTGCATGACCTTGGTGCCGCTCGCTTCATACGCGGCACGCAGCGCCGCCTCGTCGTCGATCTTCGAGACGCCGACCCAGCCGCCGCCGTCGTAGGGCTTCATGAAGAGCGGATAGCCGATCCTGCTGCCGATCTCGCCGAGGTCGAAGAGCTGTGCATAGCGGGTTAGCGTCGGTTGCAGGTCCGCACTCTGCTCGTACGCCTTCGGTGGCAGCATCCACGTGTCGGGAATCGAGAGACCGAGGCGCATCATCGCGCAATACGTGGTGTGCTTCTCGTTCGACTGCAGCGACCAGGGATTGTTGAAGACGTAGGTATCGTTGAGGACGATCGCCTTCTTTATCCACTCCCGGCTGGTGTGATACCAGTGCGTCAGCCGGTCGACAACCAGGTCGTAGCGCACCGGCTGGCGCAGATCGAAGGGCTCGATCGTCACGCGGCTGACCTCGAAGCGGAGCGTATCGCCGCGCCAGGCGATCGCGAGATCGAGCCGCTTCAGGATTTCCTCGAAGCAGATCGGCCAACAGATGTCCGCGCCCAGCGACAGACCGATCCGCCTGGTCAGGTTCGCCACCGATCACCCCCCGTTCCGATCGCCCAAGTGTCGCAGCTCGCCGCGGTGCGCGCGAGCCTACTCATAGACCATCCACAGCGGGCCCGGAAAGAGCCAGGTCAGCGCCCCCTGGAGCCGGTCGCGCCAGTTCTCCCAGTTGTGCCCATCGCGCACCTCCTCGTAGCGCACGCTGAGTCCGTGCTCGGTGAGCAGGGGTACGAGGCTGCGATTCTCGTAGATCAGCGACTCGTAGATTCCGCAGCTCACGTAGATCCGCTCCGCCGGCCGGCCGGGAGCGGCGCGGAACTGGTTGACGAAGCGCGCGACCGGATCGAATGCCGGGGTGCGACGGTGGTGACCGATGTCGGAGAAGGCGAATGAGCCTGATTCGAGCAGTAGCCGGCCGAACCGTCCCGGGTGACGCCACGCGGCATGCAGCGCGGCGACGGCACCAAAGCTCGCGCCCATCAGGCCGCGCGCTCCGGCATCGTCGCGCAGCGGAAATCGCTCGCCGAGCACCGCGGGCAGTTCCATCGCCGCGAAGCGCGCATGACCCTCGTGCCCGGCGTACTCGAGCAGCCGCTCCGGGGAATCGGTGAGCGCCACGATGAGCGGCGGGATCTCGAGCCGGTGGATCAGGTTGTCGAGCACGACCTGCAGGCTGGCGTAACGCAGGAAATCGGTGCCGTCGTGCACGATGAGCAGCGGATAGCGGCGGCTGCGACGGAAGCGCGCCGGGACGTAGACGCGGATGCGACGCTCCCCTCCGGGCAGCGCCGTCACAACCTCGAGTTCGTCGATCTGACCGGTGCGCGCGTCGGTGTCCGTCAAGGTCCAGTCCGGGCGCACGTAGCCAAAGCCCTGCACGACCGAGTTCGCCCCGAAGGGATCGGCCGCCTGCAGCGGGTTCGCCGGGTCGGTGATCCATTCGACGCGTCCGCCGCGCACCACTTCGAACTTGTACTCGATGCGCGAGTTGGGCGGCAGGTCGATCCTCAGGATCCAGTCATCGGTTCCCTCGATGCGGTCGAAGGCTTGGCTGGCGGGTAAGCCGTGGATCCAGCAGCGCAGTCCGACCGAGTCGGCAGCGCCGTGGTAGAGAAAGGTGACGCCGTGCGGATCGACGAGCGGGTAGCGCACCCCGGCAGACCGTAGCAGCGACGGAGCCTTGCGCGGAACGATCGCATCGACGTCGGCGTCGCTCATGCGCAGGCCTCGATCGCGGCCGGCGGACCTGCGCGGACAAGCCGACGGCTGCCGGCGCCGGCGCATAGCACGCCGTCGCGAAACAGCAGCCAGTCACCGTCATCGAGCGTGTAGCAGCAAGCCGGGCGCAACCGCCGGGCGAGCAAGGCCATGCGTTCGCCATCATCGAGTGCAAGCCGCGTTTCGGCGTGCGGCAGGAAGACCGCGTCCGGCACGAGATCGAGGCCGCGCTCGAAGACCTCCGCGATTCCCGCGCCTTGCGGCGGTCGGTCGTGAAACAGCAGCACGCGTGTGGTCAACGCCATGGCGCCCGCCGACCATGCAGCGATCGGCTTGGACGCAAGCAGCGCCCGCATCCCGAACAGTCGGAGGCGGTTGACCAGCACGGCGACGTGACCGCCGGCGATCAGCACCGTCGAGGCCGCGTCGACGATGCCCTTGAGCTCGATGAGGTGACAGGCAATCGAAGGACGCTCCGCAGGCCGCCATTGTCGCTCGAAGCTGCGATGCACCGCGCCGATCGATGCGAGATGCCGCGCGTCGAGCCTGCGCAGCGCGGTGAGGGCCGCGCGCCGCGCACGACGGAGTGCGGGTGTGACCGGTTGCACACGGTACAGGTCACGGGCTGCAGCCTTGGCATGCTCGAGCTGGAGCCGATACAGATCCTGCGCTTCGCGCAGGGTCGCCTGCCGGGCGCGATATGCTTCCTGATAGTCAGGATCCTCGGCGAAAACGGCCTCGGCGCGCGTGTACAACCGCAGATCCTGGACCGGCTGCGCCAGGTGTTCCTCGAGCGCGGCAAGCTCGGCCTCGCGTTCCTGCCAGCCGGCCGTGATGGCAGCGATCGGACCCCTCATCCCCGCGGCCGCGAGGCGCGAAGAAAGTTGCGGCGCCCGGCGCTGCGGGCCGAGGATCAGCAGATCGGTCATGGTTGCAGCCTGAGAAGGCAACACCGGCCTGTCAAATCCGGATCGCTTGTCTCTTGAGGTCACTTGTGACGGGCGCGGGGCTACCATGCCGGGGTCGAAACCGCGACATGGGGGAATCGCAATGAGATCGAACGGCACGCGCCTCGCAGCGCGCGGTCGGATGTTGGGACGGGCGTCATGCATCGCCGTGGTCGGGGCGCTGCTTGCACCGGGCGCGCTGGCGGATGCGTCGGGTACGCCACGGCGTACGACGGCGGAGGTAATCGCCGCCGCCGGCCCCGGTGACTGGCGCACGCCGGATCCTGCCAACACGGTGTATCTGCAGCTTGCGACCGGGCGCGTCGTCATCGAGCTGGCGTCGGATTTTGCGCCGCAGCACGCGGAGAACATCAAGACGCTGGTGCGCGAAGGATACTTCGACGGCTTGGCTGTGATCCGGTCGCAGGACAACTTCGTCGTGCAATGGGGAGACGCGGAAGGCAAGCGGCCGCTCAAGTCGGCCAGATCGAGCGTGCCGCCGGAGTTTACGGTTGCGAAGGGTATGTCGCTGCCCTTCACGCGGCTCCCGGACGCGGACGGCTATGCGCCGGAAGTCGGTTTCTCCAACGGATTGCCGGCGGCACGCGATCCGCGCACCGGCGAAGCGTGGCTCGTACATTGCTACGCGATGGTGGGTGCGGGACGCGCCAACGAGGTCGACAGCGGCACCGGCGCGGAGCTCTATGTGGTGACCGGTCACGCGCCGCGTCAGCTCGACCGCAACATCGCCCTCGTCGGGCGCGTCGTGCAGGGGATCGAGCTCCTGTCGGTCCTCCCACGCGGCACGGGCGCGCTCGGGTTCTACGAGAAACCCAGCCAGCACGTGCCGATCGTGTCGGTGCGCATGGCCGCGGACGTCCCGGAGGCCGAACGCGCGCGCATCGAGCTCATGCGCACCGATACACCGACCTTTGGCGCGCTGGTGGAGGCCCGCCGCAACCGGCAGGATGACTGGTACAAGGTACCGGCCGGCTATATCGACGTCTGCAACGTTCCAATCCCGGTCCGGCCGCGCTGAGCTGGCGCAGGGGGAGTGATGGAGAGGTTCTGGCTCAAGCACTACCCGCCGGGCGTGCCGGCGGACGTCGACCTCACCCAGTACCGCTCGCTGGTGCACCTCCTCGATGACGGGCTTGCGCGTTTTGCTGCGCGCGACGCCTATGTATTCATGGACCGGAGGGTGACGTTCGCCGAGGTCGATCGCCAGTCGGCGGGCTTCGGCGCATGGCTGCAGGCCCGGGGTCTCGCGCCCGGCGCGCGCGTCGCACTCATGATGCCGAACGTTCCGCAGTACCCGATCGCGCTCGCCGGCGTCCTGCGTGCGGGGTGCGTGGTGGTAAACGTCAACCCGCTCTACACGCCGCGCGAGCTCGAGCACCAGCTCCGGGATTCCGGCGCCGAGGCGATCGTGGTGCTGGAGAATTTCGCGACCACGCTGCAGCAGGTGATCGCGAAGACCGCGGTGAGGCAGGTCGTCGTCGCCTCGATCGGCGACCTGCTCGGCTTCCCGAAAGGCGCGATCACCAACTTCGCTATCCGGCGGATAAAGAAGATGGTGCCGGCCTACACGCTGCCCGGAGCGGTGCGCTTCAACGACGCCGTCGCCGAAGGCGCGCGGCGCACACTCGCAAAACCGGATGTCGGTCCGGACGACATAGCGTTTCTGCAGTACACCGGCGGGACGACCGGCGTGTCGAAGGGAGCGACCTTGCTGCACCGGAACATGGTCGCCAACGTCCTGCAGCTCGAGGCCTGGGTCAAGCCGGCGCTCGGCGATTCGAGCCGCGGCCCCGTGCCCGAGCAGTTCGTCTATGTCTGTGCATTGCCGCTCTACCACGTGTTCGCGCTGGTCGTTAACTGCCTGGCAGGGGTGCGGCTCGGTACGCTGAACGTGCTGATCGCAAACCCTCGCGACATCTCCGGGTTTGTTGCCGAGCTCGGCAAGTACCGATTCAACGTGATCCCGGGCGTCAACACGCTCTACAGCGCACTTGCGAACAACGCGGAATTCCGCAAGCTCGACTTCTCTCATCTTCGAGTGGCGAACGGCGGCGGCATGGCCGTGCAGCGCGCGGTGGCAGAGAAATGGCTCGCGGTGACCGGCGTGCCGATCATCGAGGGTTACGGTCTCTCCGAGACCTCGCCCGTCGCTACCTGCAATCCCGCGACAGCGCGCGAATACAACGGGACGATCGGCCTGCCGTTTCCGAACACCGAGATCGTGATCCTGGATGACGAGGGTCGACCGGTACCGCTGGGCGAGCCGGGCGAGATTGCGATCCGCGGGCCGCAGGTCATGGCGGGTTACTGGCAGCGGCCCGACGAGACCGCAAAGGTGATGACCGCGGACGGCTACTTCAAGTCAGGCGACGTCGGGGTCATGGACGAACGCGGCTACACCCGCATCGTCGACCGTAAGAAGGACATGATCATCGTCTCCGGGTTCAACGTTTACCCGAACGAGGTCGAGGGCGTGATTGCGATGCATCCCGGCGTGGCCGAATGCGCCGCGGTCGGTATTCCCGACGAGCGCTGCGGCGAGGCGGTCAAGGTGTTTGTCGTGCGTCGCGAGGCCACGCTCAACGAGGCCGAGCTGATGGAGTGGTGCCGGCAGCAGCTCACCGGCTACAAGAAGCCGAAATACATCGAGTTCCGAACCGACCTGCCGAAGTCGAACGTCGGCAAGATCCTGCGCCGCGAGCTGCGCGACTCAAAGCCGGCCGGGGAGGCGCGGAGCGCCTGACCAGCTCAGAGCCGACCGTCCTTGGTCGTCGCGTTCGATCTGCACGTGCTCGTAGGTCACGTTCTGCCGCCCTTGCGGCGACCGCGCGCTGTCTTGGAGGGTTGCCGGATAGCAGCAACCTTGGGTCGACTCGACGTGGCCCAATGCAGCACGGCATCGGGCACACCGGGCGCGAGCGATGCCAGCTTCTCGAGCAAGGCCGCGCCGGGTGGTACGGCGACTTCGGTCAGCCGAAAGCGAATCGCGAGGAACATCGCCTTCACTACCCAGGACGGCGGCAGATTGAGCGCGCGTGGCCAGAGCTCGCCTGTGCCCGGTTTGCCCTGCACGGCCGTCGCCATCGGCGTATCGACGATACCCGGCAGGATCAACGAGACGTGGATCGGCTCGCCGACGAGGTCGGTGCGCAGCGCCTCGGTGAGACCGATCAGCGCGAACTTGGTCGCCGAATAGCCGCCGAGCGGGGAGAACCCGCGGCGGCCCGCGAGTGAGGCGACGTTGACGATGTGACCGCCCGAGCCCGCGCGCATCCGGCGTACGGCTTCCTGCATCACGTGGAGTGCCCCAAAGAGGTTCACGTCGAGCATCGCTTGCAAGTCGCTTGCGCGCAGGTTCGCGACGCGACCCGGGACGACCACGCCTGCGTTGTTGATCACGATGTCGACGCCACCGAACTCGGCGATCGCTTTGCGGAAGCAGCCGGCAACGGCGGCCGGTTTGGTGACGTCGGCCGGCGCGATCAGAATGCGCGCTCCAGACTTGCCAGCCCGCGCCGCGGTTTCGGCGAGCGCCTTTCGTCGGCGCGCCACCAGTATTACGTTGGCTCCGGCGGTGGCGAACTCGACCGCGGCCTCTCGGCCGATGCCGCTCGAGGCGCCGGTGATCAGTACCGATTTGCCGACGAAGGAGCCAGGAGCCATTGAGGGCATGCCTCCACCTGATGTCTATGGCCCTGCAAGCCCGCCAGGGCAGGCCTGAGCCGCCTGGCTCGGCTTGTCTACTTCAGAACCTCGGCGACCGGCGTAAATTTCAGGCCAAGATCGCGCGCGACGGCTTCATTTGTAATCTGACCTGCGTGAACGTTGAGCCCGTTCGCGAGATGCGGATCCGCCTTGAGTGCCGCCTTCCAGCCGAGGTCCGCCAACCGCCGGGCAAACGGCAGCGTCGCGTTATTGAGCGCGAAGGTCGAGGTGCGGGGAACCGCGCCCGGCATGTTGGTGACGCAGTAATGGATCACATCGTCGACGACGTAGGTCGGTTCCGCGTGCGTCGTGGGGCGGCTGGTCTCGAAGCAGCCGCCCTGGTCGATCGAGATGTCGACCAGCACCGAGCCCGGCTTCATCCGCTTCACCATCTCGCGGGTCACGAGCCGCGGCGCCGCCGCGCCGACGATCAGCACTGCGCCGACCACGAGGTCCGCGTCGATGACGAGCGCTTCGACCTGGTCCTGCGTCGAGTACTCGGTGCGGAGCGCGGGGCCAAACAGCGCCGAGAGCTCGCGCAGACGCTTCATCGAGCGGTCGACCACCGTAACGTCGGCGCGTAGTCCCACCGCCATTTCCACCGCGTGAGTGCCGGCGACCCCGCCGCCGAGTACGACCACCTTTGCCGGAGCGACACCCGGCACTCCGCCGAGCAGCACGCCGCGTCCGCCATTCGCTTTCTGCAGGCAATACGCCCCGACCTGCACGGACATCCGGCCTGCGACTTCGCTCATCGGCGTCAAGAGCGGCAGGCTGCCGTCCGGCGCGGTGACGGTTTCGTAGGCGATGCAGGTCGCGCCTGATTTCTGCAGGGCTTCGGCCTGGGCCTTGTCGGCCGCGAGGTGCAGGTACGTGAAGAGCACCTGGTCCTTGCGCAGCCGCGCGCATTCCTGCGGCTGGGGTTCCTTGACCTTGACGATGAGCTCGCTCTCGGCGAATACGTCCTCCGCGCTGGCCGCGATCTTGGCGCCGACGCGCAGGTAATCCGCGTCGCTGAAGCCGATGCCGGATGCCGATCCAGTCTGGACGCGTACCTGGTGACCCGCATCGACGAGCTCACGGACGGCGGCGGGCACGAGCCCGACGCGGTATTCGTGGACCTTGATTTCCTTCGGTACACCGATGCGCATGGCGGGCCCCCTGATTTGGTGTGGTCAGCCGGCCTAGCATAGGTCCGCTTCAAGGCTAATGGCTGCAAAAGAGCCTGCGCAGCCGTCTGGCAGTGCAATAAAATGCGGCATATCCGCGTTTTGGTCGAAGGAGATTGCGTGTGAAACTCGATCGGGTCGACAAGACCATCCTCGCCGAACTGCAGCGCGACGGGCGCCTCACGAACCGCGAGCTCGCCGAGCGCGCGAACCTGAGCGAGTCGGCCTGTCTGCGCCGTGTTCGAGGGCTGGAAGAGGCGGGTGTGATCGATCGTTACGCGGCGCACATCAACCAGGCAAAGGTTGGTCTGCCGGGGAACGTGTTCGTGAGCATCACGCTCAACCGACAGGAACAGGCGGATCTCGCAGCGTTCGAGGACGCGGTGCGGCGGGTACCGGAGGTCATGGAGTGTTACTTGATGACGGGTCAGCAGGATTATCTGCTGCGCGTGGCGGTGTCGGACCCGACGGACTTCGAGCGGCTGCACAGCCAGCATCTGACCCGTCTGCCGGGCGTCGCGCGCGTGCAATCGAGCTTTGCGCTCCGCACCGTGCGCAAGAGCAGCGAGCTGCCGATCCCCGCCTAGCAGCCTCCGCGAGCGTCAGCCGGCCACGCGGCTTCCGGACGCCGGATCCGATCGCCGATCTTCGCGCCCTGTACCGCGGCCGCACCACCCTTGATCTCGACGACGAGCACGACAGGCGTGCCCGATTCGATCGACGCCAGAGACAGGGGCCTCGCGCGCTCGCCAATGTGGACGATACAGCCACGCGCGTCGACAAACAGCATGTCGAGGGACAGGTACGTATTCTTCATCCACATGCTGACGCGCTGCGGTTCGTCGTAGACGAAGATCATCGCCTGTTCGTCGGTGAGCGCGGCCACATACATCAGGCCGCGGGCGCGCGTATCTGGCGTATCTGCCCGCCACGCCGTGTATTCATGGCGGCCTTTCGTCTGCGTCTCGAGTACGACGCGTTCGGTCGGCAGCGCATCGAGGGCGGGTCGCGCATCCTCCCCGAACACCGGCGCAACGCCGGCGAACAAGGCGCTAAGTGCGACTACGGCAGCCCGGCCCGCGCAGCTCATCGATCGGCCTGAGCAAAGGTCGCATCGCCGAGTGCCGCGGCGAAATCCACGACGGCCTCGACGTCGAAGCGGGACATCAGCACGGCACCGTCGCCTTGCACAGCGCGTGCCGGTTGCGTGCAGTAACCGCGCCCCGTGAGGCGGTAAAGCGTCTTACCGATCGATTCCTGGTGGATTTCGTCCATCGCGCACTTGTCGTCACCCTGCGTCGCGAAGAACTGGCCGGCGCCTTCCTGCACGAGCGTTAGATTGACAGGTACCTGACTCCGCGACTCGCCAGGCCGCAACGGTCCGATGCCGATCACGATCAGCAGGGGTTCTTCGGGTTTCGCACCGGGGCCCTTGAAAAGCAAGCGCACACCGTCGCCAGTCGGACGCAGACCGCCGCGGCACTGCGGCACGCCGGCGGCCCAGTCCAGGTCCACTTCGATCGATCCCTGCAGACGGGCACGGAGGAAACCCGTGTCGGAGGGGACGCAGAGCAATTCGGTCTTCGCGGTTGCAGGTGCATTTTCGGCCGCGCGCTCGTCGGCATGGCCGCATCCGGCGAGACCGAGCAGCAAGCAGCACGCCAGCAGTATTGATCCGGGATCAATCCGTGCGGGATGTCGAGACGAGCAGGTTCTTCGCGAGCAGGCCATGCAGATTGCCGAGTCCCCGTGCCAGGTGCAGCGTGATGGTGAGCAGCACTATTCCCAAGATCGACATCAGAGGCAACAGGGCAGGGTGCGGGTACTCCATGTGGAGGTCACCGTCGATCTGCACGATACCGAAGTGATACAGCAGCACGAAGATCGGTGCCATCGTCACCGCGACCGAGACCGTGATGCCGACCACGACGAACGTAAAGTAGAAGATCCCGAGCGGGAGCATCATCAGCAGGTAGATCAGCGTGGTCCAGGTCCGTCGGTCTTTCAGCATGTCGACGATCCGCGCGTACCAGGGCGCTTGGCGATCCGGATACACAGGCCTGCGCGGCATGCGCGTACCAAGCATCGCCTCGACCAGCCGCCCCTCCGCCAGCGCCACGCCCCGCGAGGCGCCGATGAACAACAGGAAGAAGGGGATGCCGATGATGAGGATCGCAAAACCCGCCGACATGGACAGCCCTGTGACCGCAAAGGTGAAGTAGACGATGCCCGTCATCAGGCACAGCGTCAGGTAGAGGAGCGAGAGGTATGCGCGGGGGTCGAGATACACGCCAAAGAATCGGCCGAACGCCGTGCTGCGCGGAGCGGGTTGCGGCGTTCGCAGTGCTGCGCGCACCTTGACCTCGTTCGCGCGGTACGCATCGGCGACCTCCTCAGGCGCGCCGTAGCTGGTCACGATGCGCGCGAGCACGTCCGATTCGCTGTCGCCCGCGGGGGCCTGCGCAAGCTCGGCGCGCAGATGTTCCTCCGCGTCGTAGAGCGCGTCCTGGATCAGCGCCGGATCGGCGCCACGCAGCGACTCCCTCAGGGCAGCGAGGTATTGCTCGACGTTGCGTAGTGCTGCGCCGCTCATGCTGGGATCTCCTGCGTGTTGGGTCGGGCGACGATTGCGTCGACGAAGCTGCGGGTGGCGGACCAGGTCTCCCGCCAGGACGTCAGGACCTCGCGCCCGAGCGGCGTGATTCGGTAGTAGCGGCGGGGCGGACCCGAATACGAAGGCACGACGCGGCTGGTCAGCAGTCCCGAGGCGCTCATGTTGCGGAGCACCGGGTAAAGCGCGCCCTGTTTGAAGGGGTTGATCTCCCCGGATGCGGTGGAGAGCCTGCGGGCGATCTCGTAGCCGTACAGGTCCTCGTTGCTTTCGCCGAGCACCGACAGCAGCACGAGGGCGGTCAGCCCGGTACCGAGCTCACGCTGAAATTTGCGTGTGAGCGATTCCGCTGTGTCCTCGGCGGGCGGCTCGGCGTCGTTCCCCACGCTCATATTAGTTCCGTCGGCTACTAGTCAAGTAATAGTATCGATCAGATACTACAATGAAGTCAACACTAGTAGTAGACCAATTCCAGCTACTCGCAAAGGGCATTATCGGCGGCGTGCAATGAGCTTGGCGGGGTGTGCGGCGTAGCTCCCGGCCGGTAACATCACGCAGGGCCATCCGATTTACCAGAAAGAGCCAACCTCGCGGATGTCCGCAGACCCACACACCGTTGCGCCGCGCCGATACCTGAGCCGCCTGACTCGGGGCACCCTGGCGATGATCATGGCCGGGGGGCGCGGCGAGCGCCTGAAGCACCTGACCGAGCACCGCTGCAAGCCTGCGACCCCCTTTGGCGGGAAATTCCGGATCATCGATTTCGTACTCTCGAACTGCGTCAACTCGGGCATCCGCCAGATCTCGGTGCTGACGCAGTACAAGGCGCATTCGCTGATCCAGCACATCCAGCGCGGCTGGGGCTACCTGCGCGGCGAGTTCGGCGAGTTCGTCGAGATTGTCCCGGCGCAGCAGCAACGCGGCCCGGACTGGTATCGCGGCACCGCCGATTCGTTGTGGCAGAACATGGACATGATTCGCCAGCACCGTCCGCTCCACGTGCTGGTGCTCGCGGGGGATCACATCTACAAGATGGATTACGGCCCGATGATTGGCTACCACGTCGAGAAGGAAGCCGACATCACCGTGGGCGTGGTCGAAGTGCCGCGCGTTCGCGCTCGCGAGTTCGGCGTCATGACCGTCGAGGAAGGGAACCGCGTCGTGCGCTTTCTCGAGAAGCCGCGCGATCCGGAGCCGATTCCCGGACGACCCGATGTCGCGCTCGCCTCGATGGGCATCTACGTGTTCAATCCGCGGCTGCTCGAGCGCCTGCTGCGCGCGGATGCCGAGGACGCGGACTCGGCCCACGACTTCGGTCGCAACATCGTTCCTGGAGCAATCGACAAGCTGCGCGTGATCGCCTATCCGTTCGAGGACGTGCGTACCAAGGCGCAGAACTACTGGCGCGACGTCGGTACGGTCGACGCCTACTACGAGGCGAACCTCGAGCTGGCTACGGTGTCGCCGGATCTCAACATCTACGACGAGCAATGGCCCATCTGGACCTATCAGGAGCAGCTCCCGCCGGCCAAGTTCGTCTTCAACGACGACGACCGGCGCGGACAGGCAATCGACTCGATGGTCTCCGGCGGCTGCATCATCTCGGGATCCAGGATCTTGAGCTCGCTGCTGTTCTCGAGCGTGCGGGTGCACGATTACTCCTCCATCGAACGATCGGTGATCCTGCCGCACGTGAGGGTGGGCGAGCGCTGCGTGATCCGAAACGCGATCATCGACGAGGGCACGGACGTGCCCGACGGCACGCGGATCGGCGTCGACCCACAAGCCGACGCCGAGCGCTTCCACATCACCGAGGGCGGCGTGGTGCTGGTTACCGCCGCGATGCTGCGCGCCGCGCAGCGCCTGGGCTGAGGGTTCGCTCCCGTTTGCCGTTCAACGGTTCCAGGAGATCGATTCGATGCCGAAGATGCCGCTGTTACGCCCCGCCGCCGCCCTCACGGCGTTGCTGGCTTTCGCCGCCTGCACCGGGCTCGGCGACCTGCAGACGCCGCAGCTCGAGGTCCTCGGCGTGCAGATGCTCTCGACCGACATGTTCGCGCAGCGCTTCGTCGTGCGGATGCACGTGCAGAACCCCAACGACATCGAGCTGCCGGTGAAGGGCATCGACTACACGCTGCTGCTGATGGGCGACCTGTTTGCCGAGGGCAAGACCAACGAGCCATTCGTTCTGCCGGCGTTGGGCGAGGCGGAATTCGACATGACGGTGACGACTAACTTCGTGAGCAGTTTCGGGCGGCTCCTCAGCCGCGTGGGCGGCGGCAAGCTCGAGGACATCGAGTACGAGCTCGCCGGCACGCTGCTCGTCGACAAGGGGATGGTGCGAAAGATCCCTTTCAACAAGCGCGGCACGCTGGACTTCACCCGTGCGCTGGAGAAGGCAAAGTCGGGCGCGACCTGAGCGGTTCGCGCTTCGGCCTGCGCGTCGGGGGGTCAGACGCGTGCGATGGCCTGCAGGCTCGAGTAGAGACGCTCGTACTCACCCACTGCGCGCTGCCACGAAAAGTCCTGGCGCATGCCGTTCGCGATGATCTGGCTCCATAGATCGGGCCATTCGTACCATTCGAGCGCGGTGTCGAGCGCCCAGCCGAGGCCTCCGGCGTCGAAGTCGTTGAAGACGATACCGGGTCCTTCGCCCGAATCCGGGTCGTACTGCTGCACGGAATCGGCGAGACCTCCCGTGTTGCGCACAACCGGTACGGTTCCGTAGCGCAGGCTGTACATCTGGTTGAGCCCGCTGGGCTCGTAGTACGACGGCATGAGGAACATGTCCGCCGCGCCTTCAATGAAGTGTGCGAGCTCCTCGCTGTAGCCGGCATGGAACACCGCGCGACCGGGAAAGCGCTGCTGCAGGTCGTCGAAAAAGCGCTCGTAGCGCGTGTCGCCGGTACCAAGCGCCACGAACCGCAGCTCGCGTGTCTCGATCAGCGCCGGCAGCACCTGCATCAGCAGGTCGATGCCCTTCTGCGAGGTAAGCCGCGTCACCATCCCGATGAGCGGCGAGCCCGCACCGCCGCCGAGGCGCAGCAGGTCGGTCAGCGCGAGCTTGTTGAGCGACTTACCCGACAGGTCATGCTGATCGTAGTTGTGCGGCAGGAAGGGATCCGTGGCCGGGTTCCACACCGAGTAGTCGACGCCGTTCAGGATGCCGACCACGGCGTCGCCCCGCGCGCGCAGGTCAGCATCGAGCCCGAAGCCGGCGGCGGGCGTGCGGATCTCGCGCGCGTAGGTCGGGCTCACGGTCGTCACCGCATCGGCGTACATGACGCCGTGCCGCATCGGGTTGATCCAGCCCGCGGCAAGGTCCTCCTGGTAAAGCAGCTCGCGGCCGACACCGGGCCCGAGGTCGGCCACGTGCCCGGCGCGGAAGCTGCCCTGGTAGCCGATGTTGTGGATCGTGAACACGCTCCTCGTGCGGCCGAAGATCTGCCGGTCCCAGGCGTAGGTCGAGCGCAGCAGCAGCGGCGCGAGGGCCGTGTGCCAGTCGTTGCAGTGCACGATGTCCGGCGCGAACCCGAGCCGCTGGCAGCTCTCGAGGGCAGCACGCGTCAGCATCAGGTAGCGCAGGTACTCGTCCGGGCCGTCGGAGTAGAGCTGCGGCCGGTCGAAGAGCGCGGGACAGTCAATCAGATGAACGGCTGCCGCTGCGCCCGGGTGTCGCGCGCACTTCACGTCGTAGACGAACGCGCGCGTGCCGATCGCGAGCGTCAGCCGCTGGAGCGCCTCGACAGGTTCGACGTGCGCGCCGCGGAGGTTGATCTGCCCGTGCAGGGGAATGAAGCTCAGGACCTCGTGACCCGCGCGCGTGAGCTCGGCGGTGAGCGCGGCCGCGACGTCACCCAGTCCGCCGGTCTTGGCGTATGGGGCGTACTCGGCGCAGATGAAGCAGACGCGCATGGGAGTTCGTGAGCAGCGGGCGTCGCCGTGTGCGGTCGTTGCACTGCAACAACCGCCGGGCTGGCCCTGAAAAGTCGCTATTTGTCCCGTTTGGGCGCGAGCGCGCCGAGGACTGTCTCCTGCATCTTCGATAGTGTCTCGAGGTTCTGCCGCGTGAGGTCGGCAACGGTCGCGAGCGGTGTATTCGCCACCATCTTCGACAACTGGCTCTGCAGCGTGTCCTGCTGTCGCAGAAAGGTCTCGATGCTCTTCTCGAGGAAGCTCGCCAGAAACCCCTGCATCGAGCTGCCGTAGAAGCGGATGATCGACTCGAGGACCGGCGTAGAGAGGATCGGGCGTCCGAACTGTTCCTGCTCGGCGATCACCTGCAGCAGGATGTGGCGGGTGATGTCATGCCCCGTCTTGTCCTCGACGACCTTGATCTTCTCGCCCTTTACGATCAGGGCGCGGATGTCGTCGAGGGTGATGTGGCGGCTTTGGGAAGCGTCGTAGAGGCGCCGGTTGGCGTATTTCTTAATCAGACGTTCCTGGCTCATGAGGAAGCAGTTTACCTCACGCTTCCTGCACTGCACCAAAAACAAAAGAGAGCGGCGGCCCGGGGGGAGTTGGGCCACCGCTCTCGGGGGACGGTCGGAATCAGGCGGCCTTGCGGGCGCCCTGCGTGGCTTCCTCAACCCAGTTGGCGAACTGAGACTGGGTCTCGGTCGCAAGCTTGACCAACTCATGCGAGCGCTTGCTCGCCTTGTCCGTCAGGCGGTTCATGATCTCGGCATGTCGCGAGGCGAGCGTGCCGAAGTCCCGCGTCGACGCGGCAGCGTTCAGCTGCTCGATCGTCGCCTGGATCAGATCGCCGGCGACCTCGTAGTGGAAGCGCGTCGTCTGCTCGATGTTGCGGATCACGAGCTCGTTGAAGCGGGCGGTCGGCGCGAAGGCGCGCTTCGCGAAGTCGAGATAGGTGTAGGAATCCTGCTGCTGCTGCTGCTTGGTCGCCATCTTGAGAATCTCCTTGTTGCGCCCTGCACTGGGTGTGTGACGTCGGCGGGGCTGCGTGTGTTGCGTCATGGGCGCCATTTTACCGTATTTTTTGTGCAGTGCAAGAGGACCTACTGAGCTGGCCTTGCAGGTCCATATATCTCGTTAGAAAGTTAATAAAAACACCAGCTTAGTAGAATATAGGGCTGACCCGATGGACCTCGGTCTGCAACGCTCTTGCTGCGCCGCGGTAGCCGTGGGACTGGGCGCCTGCCCCTCGGGGGTGCCGGTTGTACTGCGCAGACTGCGACTGCCCGGTTGGTGGGTGCGGCGGGGCTTGTGGCCCGCGGTCCCAGGCGCCCGTACACTGCGCGACCGGCCGATTTCCGGACGAGGCACATGTCCACTCCGCTGCTCGTGCAACTCAAGGAACGCGTTGGCCAGGAAGTGCACCTGAGCGACTGGCTCACCGTAGGCCAGGCGCGCATCAACGCCTTCGCGGATGCGACCAGCGATCATCAGTGGATCCACGTCGATCCCGCGCGCGCCGCGGCCGAGTCGCCCTGGGGCAGCACGATCGCGCATGGCTACCTGACACTCTCGCTTTACCCGATGATGCGCGGCCTGGTGGCCGAACGCCCGATCTACCCCGGTGTCCGCCAGGTCATCAACTACGGGCTCGAGAAGTTGCGGTTTCCGAACGCGGTCAAGGTCGACAGCCGGATCCGCGTGCGCTGCGTCCTCAACAAGGTCGAAGAGGTCCCCGGCGGGGTGCAGACCACGGAGCGGGCGACATTCGAGATCGACGGCGAAGCGAAGCCCGCGTGCATTGCGGAGGCCATCATGCGGCTCTACGTCTGACGTGCATGGACTCATGGCGCAACGACATCGGTTCGCCGCCCACACCCAGCTATAGTCGAGCAACGGACACGAACACGTCCCGACAGGAGGAGAACCCGACGTGATCTACGACAGCATTCTGAACACCATCGGGCGCACGCCGGTCGTGCGCATCAATCGTCTCGCGCCGGCGGACGTGACGATGTACGTGAAGTGCGAATTCTTCAATCCGCTGTCCTCGGTCAAGGACCGTCTCGCGATCGCAATCATCGACGACGCGGAGCGCAGCGGTGCGCTGAAGCCAGGGCAAACGGTTGTCGAGGCAACCTCAGGCAACACCGGCATCGCGCTCGCGATGGTATGCGCAGCGAAGGGGTATCCCTTCGTTGCCACCATGGCCGAGAGCTTCTCCGTCGAGCGGCGCAGGATCATGCGGATGCTGGGCGCGAAGGTGATCCTCACCCCGGCTGCGGAGCGCGGCAGCGGCATGGTGCGCAAGGCCGAGGAGCTTGCTAAGAAGCACGGCTGGTTTCTCGCGCGTCAGTTCGAGAACGAGGCGAATCCTGCCTACCACCGCCAGACCACCGGGCCGGAGATCCTGAGCGATTTTGCCGGGCGTCGACTCGATGTGTTCGTCACGGGCTGGGGCACCGGCGGCACGTTGACCGGGGCGGGCGAGATGATCCGCCTCGCGCGGCCCGAGGTGAAGATCGTCGTCACGGAGCCCGCTGGCGCATCCCTGCTGCAGGGCAAGGAGTTCAAGCCGCACAAGATCCAGGGCTGGACGCCGGACTTCGTTCCGAAGGTTCTCAATCGCTCCGTGCCGCACGAGATCCTGCCGGTGGCGGACGAGGAAGCGATCGCGGCCGCGCGCTCGCTCGCCGCACGCGAGGGTATCTTCTGCGGGATTTCCTCGGGCGGCACGTTTGCCGCGGCGCTCAAGCTGGCCGAGAAGGCCGCGAAAGGCTCGGTGATCCTTGCGATGCTGCCCGACACTGGCGAGCGCTACCTCAGCACGCCGCTTTTCGAGGGCATTTCCGACGGGGGCGATCCGGAGCCCTGAACCGGCACGCCGGGCACCGGTCCAAGGCCAGACCCTCCGACTGCCGCCTGGCGGCGCCGGTCGTCGTCACGGTTCGGTGCGATACTGGCTGAAATGCCGGCCGTCGCGCGAGTACGGCGCGCAAGGAGCTCATGTCCGATTCCGCAAAGAAGCTGCTGATCGGCGCCGCGATCGCCGTCCTGGTGGTGCTGTTCGCGCTGCACGTGCGCGAACAGCGCGCGCGCCGCGCGCCGGTGTCGGCCGCCGCATCGGCGCCCGCGACATCGGCCCCGCGGGCCGGCGCGGCAAACGCGAGCCCGGCGGGACAGGCCGCAGCACCGACGTTCAGCCAGACGCCGCTCGCGGTGGTCGCCGTGCCCGTGCGCGAGGCGAGGCTCACGCTCGAGGCGGAGGCACTCGGGACGGCGCGCGCCAACGAGTCGGTGGACGTGACCGCCAAGGTGTCGAACCTGGTGACGGCCATTCGGTTCGCGGAGGGACAGCAGGTTCGCCGGGGACAGGTGCTGCTCGAGCTGGACGGTCGCGAGGCACAGGCGGAGCTCGCGATCGCCGAGGCGGCGCTCGACGAAAGCCGCAGCCAGTTCAACCGCAGCCGTGAGCTGTACACGACGCAGGTCCTGTCCGAAGCCCAACTCGAGCAGATCGAGGCGACGCTCAAGGCGAACGAGGCGCGCGTGGCATTCGCGCGCTCGCGTCTGAGCGACACCGTGATCACGGCGCCATTCGCGGGTCGCGTCGGCCTGCGGCGGGTGAGCGTCGGCAGCCTGATTAGCCCGGGGACGGTGATCACGACGCTGGACGATGCGAGCACGATCAAGCTCGACTTCACGATCCCGGAGACGCTCCTGTCGTCGGTCGAGACCGGGCTCGGCATCGTGGCACGAAGCATCGCGTGGCCGGGCGAGGAGTTCACGGGCACGGTGGCGAGCGTCGACTCGCGCGTCGACCCGACCACCCGTTCCGTGACCGTTCGCGCGCTGCTGCCGAACGACCGAGGGATGCTCAAGCCCGGCATGTTCCTCACCGTGAAGCTCACGCGTGGGGCGAGTAACGCGCTGCTCGTGCCGGAGCAGTCGCTTGTGCCCGAGCAGGGAAACGTCTTCGTTTACGTGGTGCGCGACGACCGTGTCGAGAAGCGCCAGGTACGCACCGGAGAGCGGCGGGTGGGCGAAGTACAGATCGTCGCGGGTCTCGCCGCCGGGGAGCAGGTGGTTACCGAGGGCACACAGAAGCTGCGCGATGGTGCGCCGGTAACGGTGCAGGAAGCGCCAGCTGCGCGTGCCTCGAACGCAGCCGACGGCGCCCGCACATGAGGCTGTCGGAACTCTCGGTCCGGCGCCCGGTCCTCGCGACCGTCATCAGCCTGCTGCTCGTCATCCTGGGGCTGCTCGCCGCCTCGCGGCTCGCGATCCGGGAGCTGCCCGACATCGAGTCCCCGATCGTGTCGATCGAGACGGACTATCTGGGTGCCTCCGCTGACGTCGTCGAGACCAAGATCACCCAGGTGATCGAGGATCGCGTCGCGGGCATCGAAGGCATCACTAAGATCACCTCGGAGTCGAGCGACGGCCGCTCGAGCATCAATCTCGAATTCGCGCCGGAGCGCGACGTCGACGAGGCGGCGAACGACGTCCGTGACCGCGTTTCACGCCTTGCCGGCAATCTGCCGGAGGAGGCCGATCCGCCGGAA
>DATJKD010000073.1:0-110448 GCA_035491795.1 Steroidobacteraceae bacterium
GGCGACCCGCACCGCGCTGAAACTCGCCGATTACGTCGTGACCGAGGCGGGCTTCGGTGCCGACCTCGGCGCGGAGAAGTTCATCGACATCAAGTGCCGCAAGGCGGGGCTCAGGCCGTCCGCGGCAGTGATCGTGGCGACGGTGCGGGCGATCAAGTACCACGGCGGCGTGGCTGTCGCCGATCTCGCCCGGGAGAACATGGCGGCGCTGCAGAAGGGCATCGTCAATCTCGACCGACACGTCGACAACGTGCGCGACGTCTATGGGCTGCCATGCCTGGTCGCGATCAATCATCGCGCCGAGGACACCGACGCAGAGCTCAACTGGATCGTCGATCGGGCCTCGCATCACGGCATCAAGGTGATCGTCTCGCGCCATTATGCCGAGGGCAGCCGCGGCGCCGAGAACGTCGCGAAGGAGGTGGTCGAGCTCTGCCAGCACCCCACCTATTTCAAGTTCGTCTACGACGACAAGGCCACACTCTGGGACAAGATGAAGACCATCGCGACGCGCATCTACGGCGCATCGGAGATCACCGCCGACGCCAGGATTCGCGCCCAGATCAAGGAGCTGCAGGAATCGGGCTACGGCCACTACCCGGTCTGCGTTGCGAAGACGCAGTATTCGTTCTCGACCGATCCCCAGCTCCACGGCGCGCCGCACGGGCACGTGGTCAACATCCGGGAAGTGCGGCTCGCTGCCGGCGCGGAGTTCGTGGTCATGATCTGCGGGGACATCATGACGATGCCGGGGTTGCCGAGGGTACCCGCGGCGAACACGATCGACATCGACGACTCGGGAAAAATCGTCGGTCTGTTCTGACAAAAACCGCAATGCAACGCCTGGTCGAGATCCGCTCGTATCAGCTCAAGCGCGGCACCGCGACGGAATTTCACGTAGCCGTCGAGACGACCGCGGTGCCGATGCTGCGCGAATGGGGTGCGGACGTGGTGGCCTACGGGCCGTCCGAGCACGCGCCGGACACCTATTACCTGATCCGCGCCTACGTGGATATCGACGATCTCAACCGCCGCCAGGATGCGTTCTACGGCTCGGACGAATGGCGCAACGGTCCGCGCGAAGAGATCGTGTCGCGGATCGAGAGCTATCTGAGCACGGTGCTCTGGATGTCGCCCGAGGCCATCGAGGATCTGCGCCGGCGCAACCAGGCTTGAGCACTCCGCCGCGCGTTGACGGACACTGCCACTCGGTGCTCTAGTCGGTTCGCATGCGATACCGGCTGCTCGCAGACGCCGTCCTGATCGTCCATCTCGCCTTCATCGCCTTCGTGGTCCTGGGCGGTCTGCTGGTACTGCGCTGGCCGCGGATCGCGTGGCTGCATCTGCCCGCCGTCGCCTGGGGTGCGTGGATCGAGTTCAGCGGGAGGATCTGCCCCCTCACCCCGCTCGAGGTCGGCTTGCGCGCGCGCGGGGGCGCGGCGGCGTACAGCGGCGGCTTCATCGAGCACTACATCACGGGGCTCATCTACCCTGAGGGGCTCGACCGCACTCAGCAGGTCGTGCTCGGGGTCTTCGTCCTGGTGCTGAACGTCGGTATCTATACGTGGCTTCTGTGGCGGCGCCGCAGGCTTCAGCCGCGCTGATCCAACGCGCGAACCGGTCGATCGGTCATCCGTTCCAGGGTGACGAAGCTGAACGGATACGCGTGTGTTGCGTCCGCGGAGTGTCGTTCGCGATGCGTCTCGCGCCAGGCATCCGGGTCGATCGACGGGAAAAATGTGTCCGCCGCAACGCGCGCGTGAACCCGCGTGAGCTCGATCACTCGGGCCAGTGGCAGCGCCTGGGCGAAGATGTCGGCACCGCCGATCACGGAGATTTCAGCGACCCCGCCGGCAGCCCGCAGCGCCTCGTCGAAGGAGTGCACGACCGTCGCCCCCTCGATCGCGAGCGTGCGATCGCGGGTCACGACGATGCTGTGCCGCCCTGGCAGCGGCCGGCCGATCGAATCCCAGGTGCGCCGTCCCATGATCATCGGCTTGCCCATGGTCAGCGACTTGAAGCGCCTGAGATCCGCGGGCAGGTGCCAGGGCAACTGACCCGCGTGGCCGATGCCGCCCCGCTCGTCGGCCGCGACGACGATCGTTACCAGGGTCATTGCGAGACGGCGACTCAGCGCCGCCGACGCCGTGGCTGCTTCCGCCTGCGGCCCTGCTTGCGCTTGCGGTCGAGCGGTACGGGATCGAGCATCGTGCCGCGACATTGCGTGGAGCCGCAGCGGCAGACGTAGAGTGCGAGCTCCTTCGGGTCGTCGGTGCTCTCCCAGGTGAGCTGATAGTCATAACCCAGCTCTTCACCCGGCCTGATATCGCGGATAGCATCGATGAACACGCGGCCATCCTCGATGATGGTCTCGCAATTTGCGTCGCAGGAGTGGTTGATGTAGCGCGCCTCGTTCCCGTCCACACCCGCGTCAATGCAGATGTCGTCGTCGACGACGAACAGGAACGTGTGGCCGTCGTCCTGGCCCCTGTCCTCGTAGCGCGCGTCTGCCTCCTCATGCGAGATGCGATTGCCGAGATATTCGACGACTCGCGCTCCGACCGGTATCTTGCGCGTCGCATATACACCGCGGCCGTGGATCCGCGACCGCCGGACCTCGTAAGGCAGATCATGGCGGACTATCGCGCCGCGGCGGGTCGCCGCGCGCATGTGCGCATGGTGATGCGGGGCAGTCTTGGCCTTCTTCATACGGCGATCGGTGCCCTGATGGCGGGGTGTGCCTCGTAACCGGTGAACTCGAAGTCCTCGAACCGGTATTCAAAGATCGACGCCGGGCGGCGCCGCATGACCAGTCGCGGCGGCGGCAGCGGCACCCGGCCGAGCTGCAACCGCGCCTGCTCGAGGTGGTTGGAATACAGGTGGCAGTCGCCGCCGGTCCAGACGAACTCCCCGACCTCAAAGCCGGTCTGCTCGGCCATCATGTGCGTGAGCAGTGCGTAGGAGGCGATGTTGAACGGCACGCCGAGGAAGATGTCGGCGCTGCGCTGATAGAGCTGGCAGGACAGGCGCCCGTCGGCAACGAAGAACTGGAAGAGCGCGTGGCAGGGGGTAAGCGCCATCCGGTCGAGCTCGCCCACGTTCCAGGCGCTCACGACGATGCGCCGCGAATGCGGATCCCGCTTCAGCAGGTCGACCGCGGCCGCGATCTGGTCGATCATGCGGCCATCCGCGGCGCGCCATTGCCGCCACTGCACGCCGTAGACGGGTCCCAGCTCGCCCTCAGCATCCGCCCACTCGTCCCATATCGTTACGCCGTGCTCGCGCAGGTACGCGACGTTGCTCTCGCCGCGCAGGAACCACAGCAGCTCGTGCACGATCGACTTCAGGTGCAGCTTCTTGGTCGTGAGCAGCGGAAACCCGGCGGCCAGGTCGAAGCGCATCTGGTGGCCGAACACGGCGCGTGTGCCGGTCCCGGTGCGATCGGTCTTGGGCACGCCGTGCTCCAATACGAGCCGCAGCAGGTCGAGATACTGTTTCATGAAAAGCGGGTGTAGTTGCCGGACGGCTCGTTGCGGCGGTGAGCGACCACCAGCATCCAGACACCGGCGACGATCATGGGCATCGAAAGAAGCTGCCCGGTCGTGACCCAGCCGAGTGCGAGGTAGCCGCGGTTCTCGTCGGGGATCCGCACGAATTCCACCGCGAAGCGGAATACGCCGTAGCACACCAGAAAGAGTCCCGTGGGCGCGAGTCTCGGCCGCGGCCGAGCCGTGTACCACCACATGATCACGAACAGCACCAGCCCCTCGAGCAGCGCCTCGTAGAGCTGCGAGGGATGGCGCGCGACCCCGTCGACGACGAAGGCCCAGGGCACGTCCGTTTCCTTGCCCCAGAGCTCGCCGTTTATGAAGTTTCCGATGCGGCCGGTGCCAAAACCGATGGCAGGCAGCGGCGCTGTGAAATCGAACGCATCGGCGATGCGCTTGCCGCGGCTGCGCGCGAAGAGCACGAGCGCAATCGCCACGCCCACGAGCCCGCCGTGAAAGGACATCCCGCCCTCCCAGATCCTGAAGGCGCTGAGCGGGTCGGCGAACAGGCGTTCCGTACCATAGATCAGCATCCAACCCAGCCGCCCTCCGAGTATGACGCCGATCGCGCAGTAGAAGATAACGTCGTCCACCTGAGCGGCCGTCCAGGTCGAGCCGGGACGTCTCGAGCGGTGCCGGGCCAGCCACCAGCCGGCCAGAAAGCCGAGCAGGTACATCAGTCCATACCACCGGACCTGCACGGGACCGATCGCGACCGCGACCGGATCGAAATGCGGATAGACGAACATCGGTCGCTATCTTACCGGGTGCGGCCCACCGGCCTGGATCGAGATGACTTCGGCTCCGTCCGCGAACAGCTGCTGACGGATCTCGTGCGCGAGACCTCCCTCGTTCACCGGCGAATAAACCTTGATGACGATCGGCTCGGCCATAGCCGGTCTCCTTGATGGGTCGACACGTCGTCAGTCGTGCACGACCCGGCAGGTCAGCGTCTTGAGATACCGCGTCTCGGGGATGGCGGGATGGATCGGATGATCGGGCCCGTGGCCGCCGACCGCGATCACCTGGGCGAATCGCGACAGGTGCCGCGCGGACTGCTGCACCGCCGCGATGAGCTCGTCCTGCTGCAGGTGATGGGAGCAGGAGCAGGTCACGAGGATGCCGTCCCGCGACAGAAGCTGCATCGCCATCTGGTTCAGCTTTCGATAGGCCGCGATTCCCTTCGGCAAGTCACGCTTGCGCTTGACGAAGGCCGGGGGATCGACGATGACCAGGTCGAACTTCTCCCCCGCCGCGCGCAGCGCCGCCAGCGCATCGAATGCGTCGTCGCGCAGCGTGCGGACGGTGCCGAGATCGTTGGCAGCCGCGGACTCCTGGAGCAGCATCAGCGCCGCGGCCGAGGAATCGACGCAGAGCACCTCGCGGGCGCCGGCGCGCGCGGCGGCGAGCCCCCAGGCGCCGAGGTACGCGAACACGTCGAGCACGCGGGCGCCCTTCGCGTACTTGAGCATCTCGCGGCGGTTCACTGCCTGGTCATAGAACCAGCCGGTCTTCTGTCCCCGCCCGAGCGGCAGTTTGAAGCGCACGCCGTTCTCCTCGAGCCAGGCGTGCTCGGGCGGCTCGCCGAGCGCGGTCTCGACGTAGGACGGCAGACCCTCGAGCTCACGGCTGCCGCCGTCGTTCTTCCAGATCACCGCCCGCGGCCCGACGACCTGCTCGAGCGCTGCCAGCAGCTCCGGCTTGCGCGCCTCCATGCCGGCCGTGCCGATCTGACCGACGATCACGTCTCCGTAGCGGTCGAACACCACGCCGGGCAGACCGTCGGACTCGCCGTATGCCAGTCGGTACCAGGGTGTCTGGAAGCTCCGCTCGCGCAGAGCCAGAGCGACCTGCAGGCGGTGCACGAACAGCGACTTGCCCGGCGGGTGCCCGGGATCGCGACCGAGAATGCGAGCGCAGATCAGCGCGTGTGGATTGACGTAGGCGTAGCCCAGGAACCGGTCGCGGTCGCCGACGACGCGACAGAGCGCGCCGCTTGCGAAGCGCGCGAGCGGCGTGCGCTCGTTGTCCACCTCGTTGCTGAAGATCCAGAGATGCCCGGCCGAGATGCGGCGGTCTTCGCGATGCTTGAGGCGCAGTTCGGGGAGCGAGGCGCCTTCCACTGGCGCGACAACTGCGTCAGTCATCGATCGGGCGCTCATCCGCTATAGTGCCGGCATTGTAGCCCACGCGGCCTCGCATGACCCACACCCGACCGACACGGACGCAGCGCAACCGGCTCGCGGATGAGACGAGCCCGTACCTGCTGCAGCACGCCAGCAACCCCGTCGACTGGCATGCATGGGGATCGGAGGTGCTCGACCTCGCGCGTCGCGAGGACAAGCCGATCCTGCTCTCGATCGGATATTCGGCGTGTCACTGGTGCCACGTGATGGCGCACGAATCGTTCGAGGATCCTGCGTGCGCGCAGGTGATGAACGAGCTCTTCGTCAACGTCAAGGTCGATCGCGAGGAGCGTCCGGATCTCGATCGCATCTACCAGACCGCGCACCAGATGCTGACACAGCGCGGCGGCGGCTGGCCGCTCACGATGTTTCTCTCACCGCACGATCAGCGGCCGTTCTTCGGCGGCACGTATTTTCCGCCGGAACCGCGTCACGGCATGCCCGCCTTCACCGACCTGCTGCGCCGGGTCGCAGAGTACTACCGCAGCCATCGCGCGGAAATCGAACAGCAGGGCGACGCACTGATCCAGGTATTCGGCGAGCTCACGCCGCCGCCGGCCGAGGCAGGCGCGGCGCTCAACCGCGCGCCGCTCGCGGCCGCGCGCGAGCAGCTGACACGCGAGTTCGACGGTCGCTTCGGCGGTTTCGGCCAGGCGCCCAAATTTCCGCACCCGATGAATCTCGAGTTCCTGCTGCGGAGCTGGCGCGAGTCGGCCGATGCCGTCAATGGCGAGGAGCCCGATCTGCAGGCGCTCTACATGGCCACGCTCACCCTGACCCGCATGGCCGAGGGCGGCATCTACGACCAGCTGGGCGGTGGCTTCTGCCGGTATTCGGTCGACCCGTACTGGATGATCCCGCATTTCGAGAAGATGCTGTACGACAACGGCCAGCTGCTCGCAGTCGCGGCGCAGGCGGCGCTTGCGACCGCGGATCCGCTCTTCCTGCGGGTGGCGGGTGAGACGGCGGACTGGCTGCGCCGCGACATGGAGGGTCCCGGCGGAGGTTTCTTCGCGACTCTCGATGCGGATTCGGAAGGCCACGAAGGCCGCTTCTATGCCTGGGACCTCGAAGAGCTGCGCGACCTGCTGCCACCAGACGAATATCCCGCATTCGCGGCTCGCTTCGGACTCGACCGGCCGCCGAATTTCGAGGGCAAGTGGCATCTGCACTGCTTCAAGTCCATGACGGCGGTAGCCGAGGAAATCGGTGCAGAAGAGGCCGCGGCTGGCCGGCTGATCGACCAGGCGCGCGCTCGGCTGTTGCCCGTGCGAAACCGGCGTGTCTGGCCGGCACGTGACGAGAAGATACTCACGAGCTGGAACGGACTTGCGATCGCGGGCCTTGCCGCGGCGGCACGGAGCCTCCGGCGCCCGGAACTCGCCGAATCCGCGGCGCGCGCCGCAGACTTCCTGCACGAGCACTGCTGGTACCAGGGAAGACTGCTCGCGGTGCACAAGGACGGCCGTTCGCGGTTTCCGGCGTATCTCGACGATCACGCCTCGCTCGCCTGGGGACTTCTCGAGCTCGTTCAGGCCCGCTGGCACGCGCCGCATCTCGCCTGGGCGATCGATCTCACCGAGGCGATGCTGCGCCATTTCGAGGATCGCGACTCAGGCGGATTTTTCTTCACCGCGGACGATCACGAGCAGTTGATTCTCAGGCCGAAGACCTTCAGCGACGACGCCACGCCAGCCGGGAATGGCGTGGCCGCCCGGCTCCTGGTGAGACTGGGCTTTCTGCTCGCCGAGCCGCGCTATCTGGCCGCCGCCGAGCGAACCCTGCGTGCTGCGTGGCCGGTGCTCGAAAAGTACCCGCATGGCCACACCACCCTCGCGATGGCGCTCGACGAGCTGACTGCGCCGCCCGCCGCCGTCGTGCTGCGCGGCGAGGCCGCGGAGCTGGCAGCCTGGCAATTCGAACTCGACCGTCTCTATGACCCGCGCCGGCTCGTGCTCGCCATTCCCGCCGACGCCACCGGACTCCCGCCCGCCCTCGCCGAGAAAACGGCTCCGAGCCAACTACTGGCGTATGTGTGCCGCGGCATGCAGTGTTCTGCGCCAGTAGCGTCCCTGCCGGCGCTTATCGATGAGCTGCGCGGCAGCAGGGCCGAACGCTCATGAGACTGGGCTTTATCGGGCTCGGAAACATCGGCGCGCCAATGGCGCGGCGGTACCTGCGGCCCGAATTCGAGCTCACGGTGCACGACAACCATGCCGAGGCGCTGCGGCCCTTCGAGGACACGGGCGCGCGTCTCACGACGTCCTGCGCCGATCTCGTCCAATCGTCGCAGGTGATCGCGGTGTGCGTGCGCGACGACGTCGAGCTCCTCGCAGTCGCCTACGGCGACGGCAGCCTCAGCGATTCGATCGAGCCCGGGACGACGGTGATCGTGCACAGCACCGTGCGTCCGCAGACCGTCCGCGACCTTGGCGAGTCGCTCGCGCTGCGCGGCGGGCGTCTGCTCGACGCAGCCGTCACGGGCGGCGCACATCTCGCCGCCGTCGGCGAGCTCTGCGCGATGGTGGGCGGCGACGCCGCCGATCTCGCGCGCGTGCGGCCCGTGCTCGCGGCCTGCTGCCAACGAATCATCCATGCAGGCCCGCTCGGCGCCGGGATGGTGCTCAAGGCGGCCAACAACCTGGTGACCATGCTGCAGCTCGTCGCCGCGCACGAGGCGGACGCCCTCGCCCGCGCAGGCGGCCTCGATCCGGCGCTGCTCGTCGACGTGATGACCGAGAACGGCAATCTCACGGACACGATGCGGCGCTTCCTCGAGTTCCGCACGACCGGGCCAGCCTCGCTTAGCGAGCGCGCCTATCGCGAATTCCAGGACCGGATGGGACGGCTCGGCGCCAAGGACCTCCAGGTTGCGCTCGACATCGCCCGCGAAGCGGGCATCGAGCTGCCGGGTGCGGCCGCGGCACGACCGCTGATGGCCGGCGTGTTTAATGCGGGCTCCGGGACCGGCCAAGGAGGCAGCGATGCAGGATGACGACCGCCGTGAACGCGGCGAACGGATGTTCCGCGAGGTCTATGGCGACGTCGTACCCCTGCCGCCGCCCGGACAGCGCGACGATTTCATCGCGCTCATGCTCGATCAGCTGTTCGCCGAAGTCTGGACCCGTGGCGCGCTGCAGGTCCGCGATCGCCGGCTGCTGATCATGGGCATCATCGCCGCGCTCGGCGACGGGGAGCTGTTCGCGCTGCAGGCGCGGGCCGCGCTTGCGAACGGCGAGTTGTCGCAGGCCCAGCTCGAGGAGATCGTGATCATGCTCGCGCAGTACGTGGGCTATCCGCGCGCCTCGCGGCTGCGGAGCGCGGTCGCGCCGGTACTCAAGGACGGCGGCTAGGCGCAGCCGTCATCCAGGCAATTTCATCCGGCGCAGAAGATCTGCATAGCGCGCATCCCCGATGAGCGAGCGCACGCTCGGTGCTCCGACGATATCGGCCAGCCCGCCGTCGCGGCGCTGGTAGGCGAGCTCGAGCCAGCGAAAGGCTTCATCGGTCTCGCCGCGCCAGGCGTGGACCTCGCCGAACTGATAGGCTGCGACGTCGCTGAACCGTCGAGCTTGCTCCAGCGCATCGCGCGAGCCGGCGTCTTCGCCCGCGGTATGCAGGCACATCGCCTGGCCGAAGAGACCCCATCCCAGGTCCCGTTCCGCCGCCATTTCGCGCTGCGCTTCCTCCAGCCGTCCCTGGTAGAGCAGCACGCGCCCGAGAAAGAAATGAGCTGCACCCCGCCCCGGGTCGAGCTCCAGCTCTCGGCGAAAGGCCGCCTCCGCTTCCGCGAGGCGGCCCGAGTTCGTGGCGTTGCGCCCGACAAAGTGATGCGTGATGGGTCTCAGCGGGTCGCAGGCGAGCGACGCCGCATACGAACGCGCCGCGTCATCGTGTCGAGCCAGCGTGTATTCGAGGACTCCCTGCGTCATCAACGCCTCGGCATTGCCCGGCTCGAGCGTCAGAGCGTGCGTGAGCTCGCGCTCCGCAGCGGTCCAGTCCCAGTCGTAGGCGACATGGATCCACGCCATGGCCGTGTGGGCATCTGCCAGGCGGGGATCCAGCGTGAGCGCCTTGCGGATGGAGCAGCGACCCGCGTCGAACCCGGTGCTCGTCGGCACGTACCCGTAGTCCGCCTGACGGATCTGCGCCCAGCCGAGGCCTGCCCACGCGGGTGCAAATCCCGCGTCCAGCTCAACGGCACCGCGGAAGCTTTCGATCGCCTGCGCATAACCCTCACCAGTACGGCGGCCGGTGAGAAATCGGCCGCGCAGATACAGGTCGTAAGCTTCGCGGTTCGCTGTAACTGCCGGCGCGGAACGGGCCATCACCCCCGGCGGCGGCGTAGCACTCGCGCGGCTGGCGGCGGGTTGCACCCCCGCAGCCAACAGGCTCCGACGCAGTTGCTCCGCAACGGCCAGGGCGATCTCGTCCTGCACGGCGAAGAGGTCGGTCAGGTCGCGATCATAACTCTGCGACCACAGATGCGAGCTGTCCGCGGCGCGGATAAGCTGCGCGGTGACCCGCAGGCGATCCTGCGCCTTCCGAACACTGCCCTCGAGTACGTGGCTCACGTCGAGCTCGCGCGCTATGTCGGCGATCTTGGCGTCCTTCCCCTTGAAGGCGAACGAGGATGTCCGCGCAATGACGCGCAGCTCCGCCACGCGCGTGAGCAGGTTGAGGAGCTCCTCGGCGAGACCGTCGGCAAAATACTCCTGGTCGCGTGCCTGGCTCAGGTCGGTGAAGGGAAGCACGGCGATCGACGGATGTCTGCCCGACTGCGTTCGCGCCGGCTGCTGCACCGCGTTCGAAGCGGCGGGGACCATCGGCGGCAATGACTCGACGCCGCGTTCCGCTATCGACGCGCCGGCGGGCTCGATGATCCACGCCAAGACCACTGCGAGTGGAAAGCCGAGGATGAGGAGCAGCGTCACGAGCCGCACGGTCCAATTCGGCAAATTCAGCGCCGGCACCAGTACGTCGGAGACCTGCAAAAGGAGCCAGGCAATCACCGCATAGGCGATGGCGGTGCGGATCACCTTGCGGCGTTGCAACTCGGCGAGAAACCTCAATGCCGACCACCGGGGTCACAAAAACCGGCGGCAGAATAACAGAGGTGCTGTCTCAGGCTGCGTTCTCCGGTGCCTCAGTCGCGCGGGGTGAAGCGGACGGGTACACGCGTGTAACCGCGGACCTGCGGCGAATGCATTCGCTCGAGCCCCGTTTCCTCGACGACGAAGTCGGGCGCCGTGTCGAGTATCTCTTCGAGCGCGATGCGCGCCTCGAGCCGTGCGAGCGGCGCTCCGAGGCAGGCGTGCGCGCCCGCGCCGAAACCCAGGTGGTCACGGGAGTTGCGGCGGATGTCGTACACCTCCGCGCGCTCGAATTTGCGCTCGTCGCGGTTGGCTGAAATAAAGAGCAGCGCCACCTTGGCGCCGGCCGGGATGGTCCGCCCGTGGAGCGCGACGTCCTCCGTGGTGGTCCGCGCCATCATCTGCGTCGGCCCGTCGAAACGCATCGTCTCCTCCACGACCAGCGGCACGAGCCCCCGGTCGTTGAGCACCAGGTGCCGCTGGTCGGGATACCGGTGCAGCTGGCAGACGATGTTGCCGATCAGCTTCGTGGTCGTCTCGTTACCCGCGATCGACAGCAGATACAGGTAACCGAGCAGTTCCTCGTGACTCAGTTTGCCCGTGGCTTCCGCCTCGATGAAGCTTGCGATCAGGTCCGCCTGCGGCGGGAGCCCCGCACGGCGGCGCAGATCGTCCTCGTAGTAACCGAAGATCCGCAGTGTCGCCTCGAGACCCGCGTCTGGCATCTCGAACACGCCCTCGTCACGGTGCACGACCGTGTCGGTCCAGCCGCGGAGCATGTCCTCGTCCTGTTTCGGTACTCCGAGCAGCCGGCACAAGACGGCCATCGGCAGCCGCGCGGCGAAATCGGCGATGATGTCGATCCGACCCGTCGCCAGGTGCGGGACCAGCAGCTCGCGCGCGAGCCGGCGGATCGCCTCCTCGAGCGGCGCCACGGCCGAGCGGGTGAAGAGCCGATCCGCCAGATGACGCAGCCGCGAGTGATCCGGCGGGTCGCTGTTGATCAGTAGCGGAAGCTGCCCCTTGAGCGGTTCCAGTGTCGTGCCCTGCGCGCTCGAATAGACCCGGTAGTTACGCGCTGCGGCGAAGCAGTCGGCGTAGCGCGAAAGTGCCCAGAATCCGTAGCGCTCGTTGTAATAGGCCGGAGCCTCGTCTCGCAACCGGCGGTACGCAGGATACGGATCGTCGTGGTGCTCGTAATCGAAGGGGTCGTAGAGCGGCGCATCGGCCCCGGCCTCCCGTCCACGATCCGGCACGAGCCCGGTCACAGGTCCTTCTCCATGACCTTGGGGCGCTTGCCGACCGGTCGCATCACGACGAGATCGAGCGAGCAGTCCGGCGGGAAGTCGAAGCAGTGCGCGATCGCCTCCCCCACCGGCTCGGGCGACATCATCCCGGCCCAGTACGCGCCGTGCTCGAGCCAGGCTGCGTATGCCTCGCCGGCCGCCTGAGGATCCCAGCCGCTGCCGAAGCCCGTCATCGTGTTGCCGGGCACGAAGGTCGTTACCGCGATGTGGTCGCCGCGCACCTCGACGCGCAGCTCCTTCGAGAACTGCTCGAGCGCGGCCTTGGTCGCGGAATAGACCGACAGGTGCGCGAACGCCATCTCCTCGTGCACCGTGGCCGAGGACACGTTGACGATCCGACCGCCGCCCTGCGCGCGCAGGTGCGGAATCACGGCCTGGCAGGCGTACACGGGCGCCAGAAAATTGACCGCCACCTGCGCCACGACGTCCGCGGCACGCAGCTTCTCGATGCGGCTCGCGTAGGAAGTGCCCGCATTGTTGACGAGGCCGTCGATCCGGCCGAGCTCGCGGTGGACGCGATCGATCGCGACCCGGAGTGCGTCCGCGTCCGCCACGTCGACAGCGACCGGGGTTGCGGCCTCGCCTAACCCTTCGCGGGCAGCCGCAAGTGCCGCACCATCGCGTCCCAGGATCGCGACCCGCGCGCCGCGCCGCACCAGACTCGCTGCCGCCGCGAGCCCGATATTGCGCGAGCCGCCCGTGACGATCACGACCTTGCCCGCGAGCACGCCGCTCATGCCGGGAGCCCCACGGTCTTTGTCTGCAGGTACTCCTCGAACCCCTCGATGCCCATCTCGCGACCGATGCCGCTCTGCTTGTAGCCGCCGAATGGCGCATCAGCGTCGAAGGCGTTGCCGGAGTTGACGTTCACCGTGCCGGCGCGGAGCCTGCGTGCAACCGAAATCGCTCGCTCGCGATCCGCCGAGTGCACCGCACCGGCGAGACCGTAGATCGAGTCGTTGGCGATCCGCACCGCGTCGTTGTCGCCGTCGTGCGCGATCACTGTGAGCACGGGACCGAAGATCTCCTCCTGCGCGATGCGCATGCGGTTCTCGACGCCGGCAAATAGTGTCGGTTCGACATAGAAGCCGCGCGGCAGGCGCGGCGGGATACCGCCCCCGGTGACAAGCCGCGCACCCTCGCGGCGCCCGATGTCGACGTAGCCCAGCACCCGCTCGCGTTGCGCCTGCGAGATCACGGGGCCGAGGATCTGCTCGCGGCTGCCCGGATCACCGTAGGGAAGGCTCTCGAAGATGGTCTTGAGCGTCTCGACTGCTTCCTCGAGCCGCGTGCGTGGCACGAGCATCCGGGTCGGTATGCTGCAACCCTGGCCCGCGTGATAGCAGACGGCCAGCCCGCCGTAGAGCGCCTGGCTGAAATCGGCATCGTCGAGCAGGATGTTGGCGGACTTACCGCCCAACTCCAGGAACACGCGCTTCAGACTCGCGGCAGCCGCGGCCATGATGCGGCGCCCTGTCGCGGTCGAGCCGGTGAAGGAAATCACGTCGACACGTGGATCCTCGACGAGCTGCGCGCCCAGCGCGGCCTTGTCGGAGCCGGTGATCACGTTCAGTACGCCAGGAGGCAGATCGGTCGCCGCAGCGGCCTCGCCAATCAACGCGGCGGACCACGGCGTTTCGGGCGCCGCCTTGAGGATGACCGTGCAGCCCGCGCCGAGGGCGGCCACACACTTCGCAAGGTTGATCTGCATCGGCGCATTCCACGGGGTGATCGCGCCGACGACGCCGGCGGCTTCCTTCCATACGAGCCGCCGAGTCGGCATACCCATTGCGTGCGTGATGCCGAGATCGCGCTCGAAGGCGTGTTCGCGCGCCAGCGCGAGGGTCCAGTCAATGAACCGGATCGGAAGGTCGAGCTGGTATCCGTAGGTGAGACTGAGCGGCGCGCCGGTTTCGCCGGCGATGCGCTCGCGCGCCGCGTCTGCACGCGAGCGAAGCTGGTCGCGCAGCTGCGTCAGGCAGTGCACTCGCAGCGCGCGGTCACGCGCCCACTCACCGTCGTCGAAGGCGCGGCGCGCGGCGGCGATCGAAGCGTCCATGTCGGCGGTGTGCGCATCCGCGGCCAGGCCGATCGCTTCGCCCGTCGCCGGGCCGATGTTGTCGTAGCTGCGGCGGCCGCTCGCGGGTCGCAGCCGACCGTCGATGAACAGTTGCGAGCTCGGCTGATCGGGCATCGCCGCGCTCAGGTCCGCATCCACTGACCACCATCCACGTTGAGCACGTGGCCGGTCACCCAGCGCGCCTCGTCCGAGAGCAGAAACAGCACGGCGCCGGTCAGGTCCTCGGGCTTGCCTAAGCGGGCGATCGGCATGGTGGCGAGGATCGCGGCGAGCTGCGCATCGGTTGCGTTGCCGTGCAGCGCCGGTGTGTCGGTAGGCCCCGGCGCGATGCCATTGATGCGGATCCCGAGGGGACCGAGCTCGCGCGCGAGCGCGAAGGTCAGGCCGTTCAGGCCGTATTTCGCGACGCTGTACATGCCATAGGCCATGTGCGCCGCGGTCGAAGTCTGGTTGACGATCGCCCCGCCCTGCCGCCGCATGTGCGGCAGCACGGCGCGCGTCATTATCAGCGCGCCGTTCATGTTGATGCTCATGAACCGCTGGTAGTAGTCGAGATCCACCGCGATCAGCGGATCGAGGCGCATGCCGGCGAAGAGCGCGGCGTTGTTGACCAGGTAATCGAGGCGGCCGAAGGCCTGCGTCGTTGCCTCCGCCGCCGCGGCGGCCGACTCGACCGAGCTGACATCGGTCGCGACGAAGAGTGAACGTCCGCCACCCGCCACGATGTCTGCGGCGACCGCCTTGCCGCGCGTCGCGTCGATGTCGGCGACGACGACCGCGGCACCCTCGCGCGCGAGCGCGCGTGCGTAGGCTTCGCCGATGCCGCCAGCCGAGCCGGTTACGATCGCGACCTTGTTATCGAATCGCACAGACCCTCCTGGCCGGCCATGGCACAGGGGCGCGATTCTAGCCCGGATTTCTCGCAGCCCGGGTCGCGGATCAGTAGGCGGTGAGCGTGGCGCCGGTGCGCGGCACGACGACCTCGCGGCCGGGTCCGGCGAAAGTCAGGGGCACCGATACGTTGCGCATCCCCGCATTTCGCAGTACGGCGAAGTGCAGATGCGGTCCGCTCGAGAAGCCCGTGTTGCCGGAATTGGCTATGTACTCACCACGCGCGACGCGCTGCCCGGGCTGGACCCGGATCGAGTCCATCTGCAGGTGTGCGTAGATGGCGTTCGTGCCGTCGTCGTGCAGGATCTGCACGAAGTTGGCCTCGTCCTGGCTCGACGGTGCAAGGCCACCTTTGTAGAACCGGTGAGCGACGTTGATCACCACTCCCTCGCGCGCAGCATGCACGGCGCTGCCTTCCGGCATCGCGAAGTCGATGGCATAGCGACTCGAGGGGTCGATGTGCGTGAAGTTGTCCGGCGGGGCCTGGCTCACCATGTAGGCACGCGCGTTGGCAAATGGTGCACGGTACGGACCCTTGGGCGCGTGCTCGGCACCTGGCACGCCGATCACGTAGCCGAAGTCGTAGGGGACCTGCGCCTTGCCCGTCGGAGGTGGCAATGAGAACAGCAGCCGCTCCGAGCGGGGTGCGACGGTCGCGCGCACCGTTTCCGCCTCGCTCATGTTGCCCACGCGCAGCCCGAACTCGACGCTGCACCGGCACTCGTTGACGGCCACGATCGAGATCCCCTCGGGCGTGCTGCGCGGCTCGACGGAGATCCGAGGGGCAGCGGCGCCGGACTTGACCGGGACCGGCTCCACGGCGCGGACCGCGTCGGGCTGACGGTCGGCGAACACCCAGTGGCCGTTCTTGTCCTTGTACCGGTAGACCTCGGCCGCGGCCGGGGCCGCGGCAAGCGCGATACAGGCAAGGGCGAGCAAGGGCCGGAGAACCATGGGGTAGAGACTAACCGGCTGAGCGCAGATTGCCACCCCCGGCACCCAGTGTTCGCCCAGATACTCGACAGTGCTCACGAATCGCGCGGAAGGGACGCGAGCCGGGAACGCAGGGCCAGGAGCAGCGGCCCGTCGCGGCCGCCGTCGAAGGCCGGGGCGCTCGTCCAGTCCCAGGCCCAGGGATGCGCGGTGCGCAGGCTCGCGGGCTCGGCCTCCCGTCGGGGAAACACGTGCGCGTGCAGCGCCGGCTCGAGGTTACCGAAGATCGCGTAATTGATCCGCAGCGCGTCTGTCAGATCGCGCAGGGCACCGCCCAGGCGCGCCATGTCCGCGAGAAATGCGACCTGTCCCGCCGGCGGCAGCGCATTCAGATCCGGCACGACGGGATCCGGCAGGAGCAGGCAGTAGCCCGTAATCACCTGCGGATCTCCCATCACGACCCAGCCCGAATCGAGCCGCGCGACCAGCGTCGGGTCCGCGCCCGCGCGACAGGCCGCGACACGGCGGTGGATCGCGGTCATTTTCGGAATACGAAATAGACGGCGCCGACGATACAGAGCGCTGCCCAGAGGTAGTCCATCTTCAGCGGCTGGCGCATGTAATAGACGGCAAACGGTACGAACACCGCCAGCGTGATCACCTCCTGCAGTATCTTGAGCTGAGGTAGCGTCATCACCGCAAAGCCGATGCGATTGGCGGGTACCTGCAGCAGATACTCGAAAAGCGCGATACCCCAGCTCGCGAGTGCGGCAACGTACCAGGCGCGCCCCGACATGTCCTTCAGATGCGCGTACCACGCAAAGGTCATGAACACGTTCGACAGCACGAGGAGCACGGCCGTGGTGGGGATTGCCTTCATGGATCAGGACCCTGTGAAATGCACCGGCAGCCGGACGCCGAGGCGGCGCAACTCCGCGCAGGTCGTGACGGGATCGAGGTGGTGTATTCCGCGCCAGCCGCAGGCCGTGGCACCGCGTACGTTCGCGCTCAAGTCGTCGATGAAGACGGTGTGCGCGGGCTCGAGATCGAAACGGCGTTCAGCCTCCCGGAAAATCGCGGCGTGCGGCTTCACCGCGCCCGTGCGAAACGACGCAAGCGCTCCGTGCACGAGGCCGCTGAGGCCGTAGCGCCCGTCGAGATGCGCCCAGTGCAGATCACCGATGTTCGACAGCAGGTACACCCGGTAGTCGGACATCAGGCCCGTCGCGAGCGCGAACATCTCGGGTGCCTCGTCGAACATGTCCAGCCAGCAACTGCGCAGCCGCACCGGGTCGAGCTCGCAACCGGAGGTGCCTGCCAGCCGCTCGAGAAACGCCTCTCCCGTGAGCTCGCCACGCTCGTGCGCCTCGAGACCGATGCGTGCGAGCCAGGCCGGCACGTCCGTGAGATCGACGCCGGACTCGGTGAGGTACGCAAGAAACGGCCCGTAGTTGAGCGGTACCAGGACGTTGCCCACGTCGAACACGACGTTGCGAATCGTCAAGCGCTCAGGGTCCATGCGGTTGCCAGCCCAGCGTCAGGAGCAGCGCGAGAAAACCGGCGACATAAGCGAGCACCACGTGCCAGCCGGCCCCGAGCCAGGCGCCGACCGAGCGTCCCTCGGGAAACAGGTTCGTGATGGCAACGCCCGCTGAAGATCCGAACCAGATCATCGACCCCCCAAAGCCGACCGCGTAGGCCAGCATCCCCCAGTCGTAGCCCCCCTGCGTGAGCGCGAGCTTGGTGAGCGGTATGTTGTCGAACACGGCCGACACAAAGCCGAGTCCGAGCGTCGTTATCCACGACGGCGCGGGCAGAGCCTCGACCGGCATCAGTGACGCCGACAGCACCAGCGCGAGCAGGAAGACAGTACCGCGCAGCGTCGCCGGCAGCACCGACCAGTCCGGCTGCCGGAGCGGTGCGGCGAGGAGCAGCGCCACCCACACCGCGGCGCCCAGGAACGGCCAGCCCTCGGCGAGCTCAGGGTGATGCAGGTTCACGGCGAGGTTGACCGCGATCGCGACGATCAGGACGAAGGCGACAGTCGCAAGACGCGCGCCGTCGACCCGGACTGCGGCGGCCGCAGAGCGGGCGATCGGCTCGTAGCGCTGCTGCTGATGCGCAGCGGGGATGCCGAACACGAGGAGCGCGACGCCGGCGGCGACATAGGCGTGCAGCACGTCGATTGGGTTCACGCCGTCGATCCACATCATCGTGGTGGTGGTATCGCCGATCACGCTGCCGGATCCGCCCGCGTTCGAAGCTGCAACCAGGGCCGCGATGTAGCCGACGTGCACCCGACCTCGGAATACCGTGTGTGCGATCGCTCCACCGATCAGCGCCGCGGCGATGTTGTCGAGGAAACTCGACAGAACGAACACTATGACGAGTAGAGCGAAGCAGCCACGCCAGTCGTCGGGGAGAAAATCCGGCAGCCGGGTCGGCACGCCGCTCTCCTCGAAATGCCGCGACAGCAGCGCGAACCCCATCAGCAGACCGAACAGGTTCGCGAGCACGACCCATTCCAGCCGCAGGTGATGCGCGAGCCCGGCGAACCCGGCTACGCCGTCGAAACCCGTCGCCAGTAGCTTGTAGATCACGACCGAGGCAAGGCCGACCAGTGCGACCTGCAGAGAATGGCGGTGCAGCAGGGCCACGCCCGCGAGCGTGAGGGCGAAGAGCACGAACTCGAGCGGCACACCCGCGATCTCGACGCCGCCCGCTGCGCCCGGGTTCGAGGTATCCATATCAGGCCGCGGCAATCCAGGGCGGATCGACACGCTCGAGCTCGGCTGGCGCGCCGGTCGCGCGTCTCAGGCGCAGCACGAACCCGTATCGATCGACGTCCGCGCAGACGGCGAAATCCCCTTCAGGGGCGTACTCGCACGCCGGATCGAAGAACTTGCGCGCCGCCGGCGCTTCGCGCAGCAGCGCGGGCACGCGCTCAAGCCCGGGATCGCGCCCTTCGAGCAGATCGAGCAGACACCGGGCGTAGAGATCGTCTTCCACGCAGCGTTCGCGGCCCTCGTGACCCATCCGGACCAGAGAGACCTGCTCCGGGCTGCGCACGCGGATGTACCCCGCCACCGCGCTCAGGTTGACGAACGCGCCCGTCAGCACCTCGCTTGCACAAGTCGCGTTGACGAGTCCCTGGGTCCCCGCGTGCGTCGTGTGAATCAGGATGCGACCGCGTAGATCGAGCGCCGCCAGCTCGGTCGGCGAGTTGCCGGCATCGAAGCCCGGCAGCGCCCGCGCGTGACGCTCGCCCGCCAGGAGCGCGTCCGGGAGCCTCGCGCGCAGCTCCTCCGCTTCCGCCACGCCCGCCACGGGCAGCACCCGCGCGGCGCCGCGGTCGATGGCACAGGCCAGCGTGGAGCAGGCGCGGAAAACGTCGATGATCACCGCGACGCCACGCGCGGCGCGGGCACCCGCGACGTGATCGAGGAGCTCAATCCGCATCGCCACGCGCGCGCCGCCCCACCGTCACGATGCGCGCGCGCGGGATGAAATTGAAGTCGCTGGCGGAGGCCGCAGTGTAGGCGCCCATCATCCGACCCAGGATGAGGTCGCCGATCTGCAGCTCGGGCAACGGCATGTCCTCGCGGATGACATCGATACTGTCGCACGTTGGCCCGGCGAGCACCGATGGGTGACGTGGACCGATTCCGCCGATGCACTCGAGCGGATAGTGTGCGTGATCGTAGAGCTGGCCGCTGTACGAGCCGTAGAGACCGTCGTCCAGGTAATACCACCAGCGTCCCTCGCGCTGCGCGCGACCGGTCACCGCGGCCACGCCCGTCCCCGCCGGCGCCGCTATGAAACGCCCGGGCTCCGCGACGACCCGTGTCGTACGTGGCAGATTTGCCAGCGCACGCCGGATCGGCTGGCAGAACCGCTTGATCGGAAGCGGATCGCGGCGGTATGCCACGGGAAATCCGCCGCCGATATCTAGGCAGTCGAGACCCTTGAAGCCGCGCGCGGCAGCGTCCGCCATCAGGTCGCGGCAGGCAGCGATCGCCTCGACATACTTGCCGGGGTCCGCCACTTGAGACCCGACATGGAAGGACAGGCCGCGGATGGTCAGGCCGAGATCGACCGCCATGTCGAGCAGTGACGGCACGGCCGCGGGCTCGCATCCGAACTTGCGCGACAGGTCCACCACCGCCGCCGGGTTGCGGAACGACACGCGCAGCAGCAACTCCACCCGCTTGCGATACCGGGTGAACTTGCGCAGCTCATCGGGATTGTCGACGACGAACCGACGGATCCCGTACCGGAGCGCGGCAGCAATATCCGCCGGGCTCTTGATCGGGTGTGTGTGCATGCAGCGATCCGCTGCGACGCCTTGTCGGCGGACCAGCCGGATCTCGCCGCTGGTCGCGACGTCGAAATTAGCGCCGAGATCGCGCAGCTCCGCGACAACGGCCGCGAGCGGCAACGGTTTCAACGCGTAGTACAGGTCGACCCCCGGCAGCGCGCGCTTGAGCGCCAGGTATTGCCGTCGCACCGCCTCGCAATCGACGATGAGGAGGGGCGTGCCGTGCCGCGCGACGAGGCTCCGTATGCGGGCAGCCGACACGGCCGTCGGTGGCCGCGCGGCGCGCGCGCCCGGGCTGCCGCTCATGGGTAGCCGATGTCCTCGCCCATGTCGGCCCGCAACGCGGCGATGTCTGGGTCCATCGCGACGACGTTTTCCGCCGAGGCGGCGCGGCTCAGCCGGTCGCGCACGGCTTCCCAGAGCTCCCCGCCGGGCACTTCCTCGACCAGGATCTCGCGGGCACCGGACTTGTCGAGCGTGCGCAGGTTGACATACAGGTCACGGCCGTAGAGGTCCGCACGGCGTCCGGCGTTGATCCAGGTCATGAACTTGTTCGCAAGCCGCGGCGGACGCATGGCGAGCACCGCGACACGCTCGTGATCGACCGTCGACTGCGCGACGACCTCCTCGAGCGTCTTGCTGGTGACGATGCTGAGCGGCGTTCGCGGCGCATAGTGCTTGACGTCGCTGCCGGGCACGCGCGGGGATCCGGCGTCGGCACCGCCGCGCACGGTGGGCACGACCGCGCGCAGCTGCGAAAGCGTGATCGACCCTGGCCGCAGCACGCGGGGCGTGTCCTCGACACAGGACACGATCGTCGATTCGAGCCCGAGCTTGCAGTCGCCGCCATCGAGCACGAAGCGCACCTCGTCCCCGAATTCCTCGCGCACGTGTTCCGCGCGGGTCGGGCTCACGTGACCGTAGCGGTTGGCGGAAGGCGCCGCGATGCCGCTGCCGAAGCCGCGCAGGAGCTGCTGCGCGACGGGGTGACCGGGTACCCTCACCGCGATCGTGTCCTGCCCGCCGGTGATCAGCGGATCCACGGCGGGTGCGCGCTTGAGCACCAGCGTCAGCGGGCCCGGCCAGAAGTGCTCGGCGAGCTCGTGCGCGTGGGTCGGCACGGCGAGCGCCCAGCGCTCCAGCGAGCGCGCATGATCGATGTGCACGATCAGCGGATGGCCCGTCGGGCGACCCTTCAAGGCGAAGACCTTGGCGATGGCCTCGCTGTTCTGGGCGTCGGCGCCGAGCCCGTAGACGGTTTCGGTCGGAAAGGCGATGACCTCGCCATCCCGCAGCGCCATAACCGCCAGATCGATCTCAGCCTGAGGCAGCCGTGCCGTCACCATCTCTGAATGATAGCCTCAATCCAGTTCGCGGCGCTCCCAGCCGGCGGGGCTGCGAACCAGTTCATAGGCCGGCCAATAGTGCTTGTCGAGCTTGAGCGTGATTACTTCGGTGGAGCCGTTCCAGGTGATGGTGCGCAAGCGCAGCGCGGCCCGGTCCGCGCGCCCCTGTACGGCCTCGATGAAGGCATCGAGATCCGGCGTGGGCCGGCCGTCGACTTCGACGATGCGCCTGCCTGCGAAGAGGTGATAGCGCGTAGCCGGCGACCCGTAGGAAAAGTACGCGACGAACACGCCGTCTGGCGGAATGCCCCGCTGCTGCGCCATCGCGCGATGCGGCTGGTGAAGCACCGCGCCCGCCCACATCAGCAACCGGTCGATGTCGGTGCCGCGCAGCACCGCTGTTGTCAGGGTCAGGGTCTCCACGGCGCCGTCGCGAACCACCGTCAGCGTCAGCTGTGGCGCCTGTGAAGCCCGCTCCACCTCGCGATAGCGGTTGACCGGCTTGCCGTCGATCGCGAGCAGCAGATCGCCCTCGCGGAGCACCCCCACCGCGGGCGAGCCCGCGACAACGCGCGCGACACTCAGGATCTGGCGACGTGTCGGACTGTGCGCCTCCATCCGGCCCAGCCACGTTTCCGGCACGCCGAGCTGACGCGCCGAGGCGAGCGGCACGAGCGAGAACTCCGCCTCGAGCGAGTAAAGCGGCTTGCCGCTCCGCGCCGCCTCCACCACTTCCGCCACCAGCTCGGCCGGGATGCCGCGGTTCAGCTGCACCAGCTCGCGGTTGTTCTCCGCGGAGAAGCTCGACCACAGCGCGCGCACGGCGCCGCCCGGGCTCGCGAGAACACCGTCGAAATCGGTCGGCGGGTTGACGAGGCTCACCACCTCGAGGTTGCTGTCGCGGAACTGCAGCGTGCGCGACAGGGGAAACGCCACAGGCTCGAGCGAGGCGATCGAGGTTGCGAGCGAGCGCAAGCGCGTGTCGGCGCCCAGCCCTACGACGGTCACGGGATCCCCGGCACGCAGCTCGCGCAGATCGAGGCGAGCCGTGCGTATCGGCGTGCCGTTCAGGAGCTTCGGATCGAAGGACACGATCGACAGGTTGTGCAGAGGGTGCACGTACTCGACGCGGCCCGGCAGCTCGACCGACCCGGCGAAGACGATCTTGACGTCCCCCGCCGCCACCGGAACGGTATTGCGGTCGATGACCACCAATCCGCGTTCCGCGTCCACGATCAGACCCGTGCCGTGATAGTTGCGCTCGGAGATCCCCGCGACCGAGAACGGCATGTCGAAGTTCACGAGAACAAGCGAGCCCGCGAGTGCGTCGGAAATCGGGGACCCCGTTATTGCGAACGAGGTGCGTGCCGGCTCTTCCGCTGGGGTCGGCGGCGGTGCGGGCAGGTCGGTACAGGGCCAGTAACCCGTCGTGTCGTCGCGTCGGCACTCGCGTGCGGGGAACCAGCGGCGATCCATGCGCACGACACGGGTCTGCGTGCCCTTGGGATCGTCGAGCGTCGTATAGCGCAATGTCGCGTGTCCGCCGTCGGGCAGTGCCGCGACCGCCTTGGTGAAATCGGGCAGACCGGCCACGGGCTGGCCGGCGATGCTCGTGATCACGGCGCCGCGCGGTACACCGGCGGCCCCTAGCGCATAGCCGGGATTCGCGACGAACGCACCGCGCACCGCGGCGTTGAAATGGCGCGCCATCTGGTAGGACACGGTGTGCACGACGGAATCGCCGAACTCGAGATAGGCGTCCGGCGTGATTGCGTGCAGGTCCTCGACCTGCAACGGCTTTTCGTGCATCGCGCCGCCCCGCTGCACCTCGAGCGTTACGGTCTTGCCTACCGACTCGTCGAGCACCTCGGCGAGCGGTTGAAACGTCGTGACCAGCTTCCCGTCGATGCGCACCAGGATGTCACCCGCCTGCAGCGAACCCTCGGCCGCCGAGCCCGGCTGTACTTCGCTCACCACCAGCATGCCCGTAAGCCCGGGCTCGGCGCGACGCGCCTCGGCCTCGATTTCCGGCGCGAGCCCGAGCCGCTCGAGCTCGTCGTACGGTGTGTAGCTGAAAATCGTCTGCAAAGTGCCGCGGGTAATCGGCTGGCCCGCCTGGATGCGCTCGAGCGCGCGCTGCACGCGCGCGAGCGGCAGATAGAAGCTCGACGCGGCGCCGGTGCTGCCGCCGGCATTGAGCGCGACGACGCGCCCGCGTATGTCGATCACCGGCGAGCCCGAGGACCCGCCGGAGGTGCCGGAGGCTGCCTGGATGTAGAAAGTATTGAAATCGTTGTACTTGCCGATGCCATATTCGGGGGCCTGCCGATCGAGCCGGGCGAGAGTGCCCGCCAGGATGGAGAGCTGCTCACCGGCATCGTTGCCCACGACGCGGATCTCGGTGCCGATCTGCGCGCCTTGGGGGTACAGGGGCAGCGCCGGCGGTGCGGTGTAGCGCAGTTTCGCAGGGTCGTAGCGATAGAAGCCGAAGTCGTGCACCGGATCGCGATACACGGGCCGCAGCTCGACTTCCTCGCGATTCTGGAACACGGCCGTCGCGATCACCGGACCCGGGGTGACGACGTGACGGTTGGTGAGTATCAGCCCGCGCTCGGCGTCGACCACGAAGCCCGTGGCCTGGCTCGACTGGTTCCATTCAGTGTCGAAGGCCCGCGTCTGGTCGATCTCGATCGTGACAACCGCCGGCGCAATCCGCGACAGCGTCTGGTCCCAGGCGTGGGTCTCCCGAAGGGAGATATCCTGCGCGACTGAAGGCCACGTGGCTAGTAGCGCCAGGGCGGCGCATGCGAGCACACCCCGCATCAGATCGCGCGGCCGAAAGCGGCGCGGAAGCGGGCCGCGAACTCACCAGCCGTAAAGCGGTGATTCTGCGTTCCCGCATGCGCGATCTTGAGCGCCCCGAGGAGCGAGGCGATCCGACCGGTGGTTTCCCAGTCGAGGCCCCGCATCAGCCCGTAGATCAGCCCGGCCCGGTAAGCGTCACCGCAGCCCGTGGGATCGACCACGGCGTCGGGGCGGGCCGCCGGGATCGCGATCTCGCGACCGCCCGTCATGATGACGCTGCCCTGCGCGCCGCGCGTGATGATCAGCGCATCCACCTGTTTCGCGAGCATGGCTATATCCTCTCCCGTCCGATCGCGCAGCAGCTGCGCCTCGTAGTCATTGACCGCGATCCATCGCGATCGTTCGACGAAACCCAGCAGCTCCGCCCGGTCGAATCGCGGCAACTGCTGGCCGGGATCGAACAACACCGGTACGCCCGCCGCGGCAAACTGCATCGAGTGCGCGAGCATGCCCTCGCGCCCGTCCGGCGCGATCACCCCGAGTGTCACGCCGGCGTCGAGCGGCACCTGGTTGCGGTGCGAATGGTCCATCGCGCCCGGGTGGAAGGCGTTGATCTGGTTGGCGTCGAGGTCGGTGGTGATAAAGGCCTGAGCGGTGAACTCGCCCTCGATCGTGAGCACGTGATCGGTGCGCACGCCGCAGTCGGTGAGCCACTGCGCGTAGACCCCGAAATCGGTGCCGACGGTCGCCATCGGCGCGCCCTCGCCCCCCAGGAGCCGAAGGTTGTAGGCGATGTTCCCGGAACACCCGCCAAAGTTGCGCTTCATGCTGGGAACGAGAAACGACACGTTCAGCATATGGATGCTCTCGGGCAGGATGTGTTCCCGGAACCGGCCGGGAAACACCATCACCGTGTCGTACGCGAGTGAGCCGCAGATGAGTGCCGTCATGCGCCGCCGAGGGGAGGACCCCGTGTCTATACGAACAGTATCAGGCCCCAGGTCAGCGCGACCAGCGCGAGCGTCAGCATCACTGCCGCGGAGCCCGCATCCTTTGCGAAACCGGAGAGCGCATGCCGCTCGAGCCCGATGCGATCGACTACCACCTCGATCGCGGTATTGAGCAGCTCCACGATCAGGAGTACGAGCACGCTGCCCGCCAGCATAGCGCGCTCCACGGCGCTCTCTCCCAGGAAGAAGGCGAGCGGCAGCAGCACGACCGCGAGCCATACCTCCTGGCGGAACGCGGCCTCGCTCGAGTACGAGAGCCGGAGTCCCCGCAGCGAGTGCCCGGTCGCGAGCCACAGCCGCTTCAGACCCTGCGGCCGCAGGCCCTGGCGCATCATGCTGCCGTCCATGCGAGATCGAGTTGCCGGGCCGCGCGCACGTCGTCGAGCCGTCGAACCGGCAAGGTGAACGGCGCGCCTTTGAGCTTGTCCGGTTCGGTCTGCGCCTCCTGGCGGATCGCGCTCATCGCCTCGACGAAGCCGTCGAGCTCAGCCTTGGCTTCCGTCTCCGTGGGCTCGATCAGCAGGCACTCCGGCACCAGCAGCGGAAAGTACGTGGTAGGCGCGTGGTACCCGTAGTCGAGCAGCCGCTTCGCGAAATCCATCGCGGTCGTGCCGTGCTCGCGCGCTTCGCGCCGCAGGGTGAGTATGAATTCGTGGCTCGCGCGCCGGCCAGGGTAGGCTGGCTCGAAGCCCGCCTTCGCGAGTCGAGCCAGGAGGTAATTGGAGTTGAGGGTGGCGAACTCCGACACGCGGTGCATGCCTTCGCGTCCGAGCATCCGCATGTAGATGTAAGCGCGCAGCAGCACGCCGGTGTTGCCCGCGAAGGCGGAGAGGCGCCCAATCGTCTGCGGCAGGTCAGCCTCGTCGAGCCAGCGGAAGCGCTCGCCCTCGCGGCCGACCACGGGCACCGGCATATAAGGCAGCAGACGCTCGCTCACGCCTACCGCCCCCGAGCCCGGGCCGCCGCCGCCGTGCGGCGTGGAGAAGGTCTTGTGCAGGTTCATGTGGATGACGTCGAACCCCATGTCACCCGGACGTACCTTGCCGAGGATCGCGTTCAGGTTCGCGCCGTCGTAGTAGAGCAGCCCGCCCGCCTTGTGGACGACGTCCGCAACTTCGCGGATGCGCCGCTCGAAGACGCCCAACGTAGAGGGATTGGTGAGCATGATGCCCGCGGTCTGCGCACCGACCGCGGCGCGGAGCGCGTCGAGGTCGATGTCGCCGTTCGGAAGCGAAGGAATCTCATGCACCGTGCAGCCGCACATCGTGGCGGTGGCCGGGTTGGTGCCGTGTGCGGCATCCGGAACGATGATCTCACGCCGCGTCTCGTCGCCCCGCGCGCGGTGGTAGGAGCGGATCATCGCCACGCCCGCGAACTCGCCCTGAGCCCCCGCCATCGGCGTGAGCGACACGCCGCGCATGCCGGTCACGACCTTGAGCATCTCCTGCAGCTCCCACAGGCACTGCATCACCCCCTGCCCCGTCGATTCCGGCGCGAGCGGGTGGCGCCCGAGGAACTCGGGCAGCATCGCATACTGGTTGCAGGCCCGCGGGTTGTATTTCATCGTGCATGAGCCGAGCGGGTAGAAGTGCGTGTCGATCGAGAAGTTGAGCTGCGAGAGACGCGTGTAGTGCCGCACTGCCTGCAGTTCCGACACCTCGGGCAGCACGGCTGGTGTGCGGCGCCTGAGCGCCTTCGGGATCGCTGTCTCGGTCTCGGCCTCGGGGTACTGTGCGGTCGCACTCCTGCCGGGCGTCGAGTGCTCGAAGATCAGCTTTTCGCTCATGGGTACACTCCGGCGCTCAGGCGGCCGCTGCCTTGTCGAGCACCTCGCCCAGCGCGCGGGCATAGGTGTCGATGTCGGCAGTCGTGCGGGTCTCGGTCGCGCAGACGAGCAGCGCGGCGCCGAGCGCCGGGTAGTGCGGCGTGAGATCGTAGCCTCCTACGATGCCGCGCGCGGCAAGCGCCTCGAGCACCGGGCCCACCGGGCGATCGAGCTGCAGGACAGCCTCGTGGAACCGTGGCCGGTCAAAAGCGCCACGTACGCCGGGTATGCGCGTCAGCGCCGCGACGAGCTGCGAGGTCCTCTCGATGCACGCAGCGGCGACGCGCGCAAGTCCCCGGGCTCCCAGGAGCGCCAGATAGATGGTGCCGGCCGTTACCAGCAGCCCCTGGTTCGTGCAGATATTGGACGTAGCCTTGCTGCGCCGGATGTGCTGCTCACGTGCCTGCAAGGTCAGCGTGTAGCCCGGCCTGCCGTCGAGGTCGACCGTACGGCCGACAATGCGACCGGGCATCTGCCGCACGTGCTCCATGCGCGTGGTCATGAAGCCGAAGTACGGTCCGCCCGAGGACAGCGGCACCCCGAGCGGCTGCCCTTCGCCACAGACGATGTCGACGCCCTTGCTGCCCCATTCCCCCGGCGGCTTCAACACGGCGAGTGAGGTGGGATTAACCACCGCGATCACGAGCATGCCGGCGGCGTGCGCGAGATCAGTGAGCACGTCGACGTCCTCTAGCGTGCCGAAGAAGTTCGGCTGCTGAATGACGAGTGCGGTGACGTCCTCACCCTGGTATTTATCGAGCGATGCCGCAGTCAGGTGCCCGCCGCGGGCGTCGTACGGGAGGATCTCCGCGCTCAGGTTCTGGTTGCCGGCGATGGCCGTGAGCACCGCGCGGTAGGTCGGGTTCAGGCTCGCAGGCACCAGCACGCGCGCGGATTTCGAGCGGCGATTCGCGCGCACCGCCATCAGGCAGGCCTCCGCCACCGCCGAGGCCCCGTCGTAGAGCGATGCATTGCTCGCCTGCATCCCGGTGAGGCTCGTCATCATCGACTGGAATTCGTAGACGAGCTGCAGCGTGCCCTGGCTCGCCTCCGCCTGGTAGGGCGTGTAGGCGCTGTAGAACTCGCCGCGGGTCACGATCGCCCAGATCGCGGCCGGGATGTGATGCTCGTAGGCGCCTGCCCCGATGAAGTTGAGCCGCCGGCCGTCGCGCGCGGCGCGCTCCTGCATCAAGCGGCCGATCTCCATCTCGGTGAGCCCGGCCGGGATCGACTCGAGCGAGCCCGCGCGCAGCTCGCGCGGGATCTCGTCGAACAGCGTCTCGATATCGGGCACCCCGATGGTCGCGAGCATCTCGCGCACGTCGTCGGGGGTGTGCGGAATGAAGGGCATGTGCGCGTCCCGTGCGTCAGTGCGTTTCAGCGGCGAGCGCGGCCTCGTAGGCCTTCGCATCGAGTAATGCTGCGAACTGCGACTTGTCCTCAGGGCGGACGCGCATGATCCAGCCGCCGCCGTACGGATCGCGGTTGATGAGCTCGGGCTGCCCGCCGAGCTCGGCATTGCCAGCGACGATCTCGCCGCTCACGGGGCTGTAGATGTCGGAGGCGGCCTTGACCGATTCGACGACGGCGCAGGCCTCGCCCGCCATCACCCGGCGGCCGGGCTCCGGCACCTCGACGAATACCAGGTCGCCGAGCGCCTGCTGCGCGTGGTCCGAGATGCCAACGGTCACGGTGCCGTCGGACTCGAGCCGCGCCCACTCGTGGGACTTGAGATACCGAAGCTCTGCCGGGACCTTGCTCATGACGTCCTCCGCACTTGGGATTAAAGAGGAATGGCGATCTTTCCGTTGCGGACGAAGGGCGGCCGGACGACCCGTGCGTCAAGCAGCCGTCCCCGGATCTCGACTTCGCAGCGGTCGGCGGTCTGCACCGGGACCCGCGCAAGACCGATCGAGCGCTCGAGTGTCGGCGAAAAGCTGCCGCTGGTTACTTCGCCCTCGCCGACCGCCGGCACGATGACCTTCTGGTTCGAGCGCAGCACGCCGCGTCCCTCGAGCAGCAAGCCCGCGAGCTTCCGCGGCACACCAGCCGATTGTTGCGCCGCGAGCGCTGCGCGGCCGATGAAGTCGCGATCCTGCGGCTCCCATGCGACGGTCCAGGCAAGCCCCGACTCGAGTGGCGAGGTCGTCTCGTCCATGTCGTTGCCGTAGAGATTCATGCCGGCCTCGAGACGCAGCGTATCGCGTGCGCCCAGTCCGCATTGCGCGATGCCCGCATCCCTGAGGCGACCCCAGAACGCAGGCGACTCGGCGGCTGGCAGCATGATCTCCCAGCCGTCCTCGCCGGTATAACCGGTACGAGCCACGAACCAGTCGCCCGCCTCCATCCCGACGAACGTGCCCAGCTCGAGCGCATGCGTGGCGACGTCCGGGTCCAGCAGGGCCGCGGCCTTGTGCCGCGCGTTGGGTCCCTGCACCGCGATCATCGCCAGATCGGTGCGCGGCTCGACGGCGACATCGAACGGAGCAGCGGATGCCCGTATCCACTCGAGATCTTTGTCGCGCGTGCCCGCGTTGACGACCATGCGGAACCACCGGTCGTTCATGTAGTAGACGATCAGGTCGTCGATTACGCCGCCGGTCTCGCGCAGCATGCACGAGTAAAGCGCCTTGCCCGGTTGAGTGAGTTTGGCGACGTCGTTCGCGAGCAACCGCCGCAGGAACTCGCGGACGCGATCGCCGCGGAGGTCGACGACGCACATGTGCGAGACATCGAACATGCCGGCGTCGCGCCGCACAGCGTGATGCTCCTCGATCTGCGAGCCATAGACGACCGGCATGTCCCAGCCGCCGAAGTCGACCATGCGGGCGCCGGCGGCGAGATGCGTCTCGTAGAGCGGTGTACGCAAGGGCATCAAGCGACCCCAAAGGAACCAAAAAAAAAGAGGCGGCGGGCCTCGCGACCCACCGCCCCTCTGTCCAGTGACCTGAGAGATCGGGTGCCGCTGGCCGGCACCGCACCCCTTCGGTGGGCCCCCTGCGAGGCCGCTCTCCAGAGCCCATCAGGCGCCGCCGTACGTTTGCCTGAGCGTTTCCGGGCGTTTGCGCCTTCGGCGGGCCGTTTCCAGCCTCTCTCCGGACGGACCTTGCGATGGGTGGCGCGATGTTACCCGGAAACCGGGACATTCTCTATTTCCTTCCTTGCTCGGATGGGAATCGGACTCCTCTCTGGCAACATCCCGCAGCTCGGTCGTTCCAGCGATGTGGGGCCTGCCCCGCCCGCTTGTCATTCGTCGCGACCGGACCCAACATCCACGCCCCGGCCCTGCTGTGGAGCGCACCGATCATGCGTCCCGCGACCCTATCCGCATTCGTGCTTGCCGCGTGCCTCGCGGCCCCGCACGCCATCGCCGCCGAGGATGCGGCGAAGGCGTTGCACGACCTGTTCGATGCCGGCTGGGAGCGCAGCCTGCGCGAGGACCCCTTCTTCGCGACCTACCTCGGCGACCCGCGCTACGACGATCAGCTGCCCGACGAGTCGCTGGCCGCGATCGACGTGTCGAACGACGCGGACCGTCGGCTGCTCGCCGACGTCGAGGCGATCCCGTCGGCGAGCCTGACTCCGGGGGACCAGCTCAACCGCGAGCTCTTCCTTCGCATGTATGCTGATGCGATCGCCGGCCACGAGTGGGGAACCCAGTACTTCCCGCTCAATCACATGGACGGCATACAGAACCTCGACCAGACCACGCAGCTCCTGCCGTTCGCGACGGTGAAGGACTACGAGAACTGGCTCGCACGCATGGGCAAGTTCAGCAAGCTCATGGACCAGAACATCGAGCTGATGCGCGACGGCATTGCGAAGAAGATGGTCCAGCCGCGCGTGATCATGGAGCGCGTGCCGCCACAGATCGCCACACAGCTGGTCGACGATCCCACGGCGAGCCCGTACTACGCGCCGTTCAAGACCATGCCCGACTCGATCCCGGCTGCCGAGCAGACCCGGCTGCGCGCCGCCGCGTCCCAGGCGATCAGTACTGTGATCGTGCCGGCGTACCGGCGCTTCGACGATTTCTTCCGCAAGGAGTACCTGCCCGCTTCCCGCGACACCGTGGGTGTCCGCGATCTCCCGGGCGGCGAGGCGTGGTATCAGCGACGCATCCGCTGGTTCACAACCACCGACCTGACCGCCAACCAGATCCACGAGCTCGGGCTGTCGGAGGTGGCGCGAATCCGCGGCGAGATGCAGAAGGTGATCGACAAGGTCGGCTTCAAGGGCGACCTGCCCGCGTTCATTCAGTACCTGCGCACCGATCCGCGTTTCCGCTACACGGACCCGAAGCAGCTTCTGCAGCACTATCTCGCGATGTCGAAGAAGATCGACCCGCTGCTCACGCAGTATTTCGGCCGCCTGCCGCGAATACCCTACGGCGTGCGCTCGATCCCGGACAACACTGCGGCGGAAAACACGACTGCGTATTACCAGCCGCCCTCGATCGACGGGCGACGCGCCGGTTATTACTACGTAAACCTGTACAAGCCGGAAGAACGCCCGATCTACGAGATCCCGGTATTGACAGTCCACGAAGCCGTGCCTGGTCATCATTTGCAGATCGCCCTCGCGCAGGAGCTCGGCGAGCTGCCGATGTTCCGCCGTGACTATGAGCTCACAGCCTTTACCGAGGGCTGGGGGCTCTACAGCGAGAGCCTTGGCGAGGAGATGGGGCTGTACGCCGATCCTTACGACAAGTTTGGCCAGCTGACGTATGAAATGTGGCGCGCCGTGCGGCTCGTGGTCGACACCGGGATGCATCACAAGGGGTGGACCCGGCAGCAGGCGATCGATTTCTTCAAGGCCAATGCCGCGAAGACCGAGCTCGACATCACGAACGAGATCGACCGCTACATCGCCTGGCCGGGCCAGGCGCTGGCCTACAAGATCGGCGAGCTCAAGATCAAGGAGCTGCGCGCCCGGGCGACGAAGGATCTCGGCGGGAAATTCGACATCCGGGATTTTCACGACGTCGTGCTGGGCAGCGGCGCGGTGCCGCTCGACGTGCTCGATCGCAACGTCGCGAACTGGCAGAAACAAGTTGCCGCGGGCACCACGACCGCAGCGGGAGGCGGCCAGCGGTGAGCGTGATCCGCCGTCGCCGCAGCGTGACCGTGCGGGTGGGCGCCGTCCTGGTGGGCGGCGACTGCCCCGTCGTGGTGCAGTCCATGACCAACACCGACACGGCCGACATCGATGCAACGGTGCGCCAGGTGCGCGCGCTCGCGCAGGCGGGCTCCGAGCTCGTTCGGGTGACGGTCAATACCGACGAAGCCGCCGCGGCGGTGCCGGCGATCGTCGAGCGTCTCGCGGCGCACGGCGTCGCCGTGCCGATCGTGGGCGACTTTCACTTCAACGGACACAAGCTGCTGCGCGAGCAGCCAGGCTGCGCGGCGGCACTGGCCAAGTACCGGATCAATCCGGGCAACGTCGGCCGCGGCAGCAAGCGCGACCCGCAGTTCGCCGAGATGATCGAGATCGCCTGCCGGCACGGCAAACCCGTCCGCATCGGCGTCAACTGGGGCAGCCTCGACCAGGACCTGCTCACGCGGATGATGGACGAGAACTCCCGTCGCGCCGAACCGGTCGATGCTGCGGACGTCGTGCGGGAGGCGCTGGTCGTCTCGGCGCTCGAAAGCGCACGCCGCGCCGAGGAGCTCGGGCTACCGCACGACGACATCGTGATCTCCTGCAAGGTGAGCGGCGTCCAGGACCTGATCGCGGTGTACCGCAACCTGGCCACGCGCTGCGAGTATCCGCTGCACCTCGGGCTCACCGAGGCGGGTATGGGTTCGAAGGGCATCGTCGCCTCGACGGCGGCGATGGCCGTGCTGCTGCAGGAGGGCATCGGCGACACGATCCGCGTGTCCCTGACCCCGGAACCAGGCGGCGACCGGACACAGGAGGTGATCGTCGCGCAGGAGATGTTGCAGACGATGGGGCTGCGGTCCTTTACGCCGATGGTGGTGGCCTGTCCCGGGTGCGGGCGCACCACCTCGAGCTACTTCCAGGAGCTTGCGCAGAAGATCCAGTCGCATCTGCGGCTCCGCATGCCCGAGTGGCGCAAGCGCTACCCGGGGGTCGAGGAGATGACCGTCGCGGTGATGGGCTGTGTCGTTAACGGACCGGGCGAGAGCAAGCACGCCAGCATCGGGATCAGCCTCCCCGGCACCGGCGAGCGACCCGTCGCGCCGGTCTACATCGACGGCGAAAAAGGCCCGACGTTGAAGGGCGATCACATCGCCGAGGAATTCCAGCAGCTCGTCGAGGACTACGTATCGCGCACCTACGGGGGTTCGCGCGAGGAGAGATCGGCATGACAGGTCTCACCGAACGCAGCTGCAGCGCCTGCGCAGCCGGTACGCCGCCGCTGGCCGACGCGGAAGTGAAACGGCTGCTCGCTGAGCTCGATCCGGGCTGGTCGGTGGTCGAGGATGGCAAGGCGATCCGGCGCGCCTTCCGCTTCGACGACTTCTACCGCACGATGGCCTTCGTCAACGCCGTCGCCTGGATCGCAAACGCCGAAGATCATCATCCCGATCTCGAGGTCGGCTATAACTACTGCCGCGTACGCTATTCCACGCACTCCGTTGGCGGGCTGTCGACCAACGACTTCATCTGCGCCGCCAAGATCGACGTCCTCTGAACTCGAACTCGCGGGCGTCGGGTCAGCGGAGCAGCTCTCGGTCGAGATCGAGGTCGATCTCGTGCAGCAGATCGACGGGCAGGCGGGCATAGCGCAGGGCCGCCGCGCGGCCGCGCGGGTCACGCTCGTTGTCGAGCATCCACTGAGCGTGCTCGCACAGAAGCGCGAGCTGCAGCGCGCGCGCGAGGGTCATCGCGAGCCGCCGCGCGCCGGCCTGAATGACCTCAGCATCCTGGCCCGCCTCCACCCACAACGCGGCGCGCTCCAGCGCTGCGATCGACTTGCGCGCCGCGTCGGCGAGCTGCGGGTCGGTCGCTCCGCGCGCGGCCGCCGAGGCTCGGCCCAGCAGTGCCGCGAGCCCGGTGGCGAGCCCTGACCGCAGCAGCAGGTCGAGGGAGAGCACGTTGGTCGTGCCCTCCCAGATCGGCAGCACCTGCGCGTCGCGCAGCAACTGCGGCAGCCCGGTGTCCTCGACGTAACCCGCACCGCCAAAGCTCTCGATGGCCTCGCTCATGGCGGCGACGCATTGCTTGCCGGTCGCGAGCTTTGCAAGCGGGGTGAGAATCCTGAGCATTGCCTCCTGCTGCGTGTCGAGCTCGCCGTTCTCCTGCCGGCCGTTGAGCTCCACCAGCAGGAAAGTCATCAGGAACGCGCCCCAGGTCTCCGCCTCGACCATGGCGAGCGTGTCCGCGTGCAGCGGCAGCTCGCGCAGCGGCTGGCCGAAGGCGCGGCGTTCGGCCGCATATGCTCGCGCGAGCGCGATCCCGCGGCGCATGAAGGCCACCGCGCAGACGCTGTTCCACATCCGCGTCACAGCGAGCATCGGCTCGATGGCGCGCGTGCCGCTCGAGCGCTCTCCCACCAGCTCGGCCCGCGTCCCATCGAGCGTGAGCTCGGCGGTTGGCACCTTGCGTGTACCGAGCTTGTCCTTGAGGCGGTCGACGCGGATGCCGTTCAGGCGGCCGGTCTCGTCGCGGAGCTCGACATAGAACATCGCGAGCCCCTTGCCGCCCTGCGGATTGCCGTCGGGACGGGCGAGGGTCAGGGCCATCTGCGAGTTCACGGCCGAGGTAAACCATTTGCGACCATGAAGCCGCCAGCCGTCGCCGTCCGGCACCGCGCGTGTCTGCGAACCGCCGACGTCCGAACCACCCGTTGTCTCGGTCATCCACTGACCACTGGTCCAGAACCGCGCAGGGTCGCGCGAGGTCAGCCGCGGCACCGCGCGCTCGATCAGGCGGGTATTGCCGCTATGGACGAGCGTACGCGCCGCGCCATCGGTCATGGCGAGCGGGCAGGTGTAGACGTCGGACGACGGGTGGAAGAGGTAAACCTTTGCGAACTGCTCGATCCGGGACAGGTAGCCGTGGCGCCGTTCGTAGGCGGTCGCGACCAGCCCGTACTCGAGTGTGAGACGCTCCGCCTCGCGCCACAGCGGCGTGAGCTCGACGGTGTCGATGCGGTCGCCCCAGGCGTCCCATTGCGTGAGCCGCGGCTCGTGCAGCCGGTCATTGAGCTGCAACCGGTAGAGCGGTCCGCCCACCTCGGCGCCGAGCTCCTCGATCTCGGTCTCGAACTCGCGCAGCCGCGTGAGCGGCAGCATGCGGTGCAGCCACGATACAAGCAGGCAGTCGTCGCGATACTGGTTGCCGAGCTGCGGCGGCGTCTGCGTGAACAACGGGTCGGGATGGTTCATGCCGCGCCCCGCACCAGCTGCGGAACGTCCCCGCGCACGCCGAGCGCGTGCTCGATCAGGGCGCGGCGCAGAGGGGACTGCTGCGCCAGCATGCTCATCCCCAGCCGGCGCAACGACGAGACCGCGGGATTCGCGGCGCCGAATAACCGGTTGAGGCCGTCGACCACGCTCATCATCAGCGCGTTCTCGCTCCGCCTCCAGCGTTCGTAGCGCCGCAGCACCCGAAGACCGGTCCAGTCCTCGCCGGCGGCCAGCGCGCCCGACAGCACCTCGACCAGGCAGGCGCAATCGAGCAGCCCGAGATTCGCGCCCTGCCCCGCGAGCGGATGGATCGTGTGCGCGGCGTCACCCACGAGCGCGATCCTCGGCCGGCAATACTCGCGTGCGTGCCAGAGCGCGAGCGGAAACCGTGCCCGCCCGCTCGCGAGCGTCAGCGCGCCGAGCGCCCCGCCGCTGGCCTCGGTGACGCGCGCAGAAAACTCCTCCGCGGGAAGCCCGACGAGCGACTCTGCTTCGGCGGGTGTCGTCGTCCACACGATCGAGACACGACCGTCCCGCAAGGGGAGTAGCGCGATCGGACCACTTGGCAGGAACCGCTGCCACGCCGTATCCGCGTGCGTGCGCTCGGTCGTGAGGTGCGCGACCACCGCCGCCTGCGAGTACGGCCGGCCGTCGCGCTCGATGCCGGAGAGCTCGCGTGTCGGCGATGCGCCGCCGTCGGCCCCCACGACCAGCGCCGCGCGCAGTCGACGGCCGTCGGCCAGCGTGACCCGCGTGGCGTCCTCGCCGTGGTCGAGCTCCGCGAGCGCGGTGTGCAGTCGGGTCATGCGGCGGAGCAAGGGCGACTCCGACAGGGCCCATTGCATACGCAGGTTCTCGACGATGTGCCCGAGATCGGGCTCCCCGGTCTCGGCGGCGGAGAACCTGAGCGCGTCCGGGGCATCGGCTCGACTCGCCGCGTCCCACACCACCATCTCGGAGTACGCGCAGGCCTGCGGCTCGATCGGCTGCCAGGCCTGGACCGCGTCGAGGATCCGCTGCGAGGCGCGCGACAGCGCCGAGACGCGCAGGTCCACCTCGCCGGCCCGTGGCGGAGTGGACGTCGCGGGCTCAACGAGCGCCACCCGCAGTTCGCCGACATGCGGGTCGCGCGCCGCGAGCGCCGCAAAGCATGGACCGACGATGCCGCCACCTACTACGACGATGTCGAAGTCGGGCCGGGAGGTGCTCACTCGGGTCTCAGCGGCAACGCGACCCCGCGCGCGAGCCGCGGGATGCGCCCCGCCGCGCCTACGCTCAGACGCGCGAGTGCGTTCTTCGCCAGTGGCAGCGCGTCGAAGGCAACGAGCCCGAGGCCGCGCAGGTTGCGCACCACGCCGAGCGGCGTGCCGAACAGACGCACCAGCCCGTCGGTGAACCCGACGATGCGGCGACGATCCTCGGCACGCCATGCGGCATACCGATCGAGGATCTCTTCGCTGCCTGGATCGGTCCCGCCCGCCGCGAGCGCGTCGGCCAGCACCTCCGCAAGACTCGCAGCGTCGCGCAGACCGAGATTGAACCCCTGGCCGGCGATCGGATGCAGACCCTGCGCGGCGTTGCCGACGATCGCCAGGCGAGGCGCGGTGTGACGATCTGCACGGGTCAATGCCAGCTCGTAACACTGACGACGACCGACGCCCAGCAGCCGGCCGAGTCGCAGCCCGAACGCACTCTGCAGCTCAGTGAGAAAGGCGTCGTCCGGCAGCGCGATCAGCCGCGCGGCTTCGTCCGGCGGGTGGGTCCAGACAAGACCACAGCGGCCGTCCGCAAGCGGCAGCATGGCAAGGGGCCCGTTCGACGTAAACCGCTCATAGGCCACGTGATCGTGGAAACGCTGTGTCGTGATCGTGGCCACGATGGCGGTCTGCCCGTAGTCCCAGTGCTCAGCCGGGATGCCCGCGCGTTCGCGCAGCACCGAGCGCGCACCGTCGGCCGCGACCACGAGCCGCGCATCGAGCCGCATCGGCCCGGTCGCGGTCTCGATTTCGAGCTGCCGGGTCCCGCCTTCGTTCGTGGTATCCGTGACCCGCGCCGGCGCGAGCACGCGTACCCCGGGCTGCGATGCAAGCGCCGGCCACAGCGCGGCGCCGATGGCGCGGTTCGATATGACATAACCCAGCGCATCAACGCCTTGCTCGGAGGCATCGATCCGGGCGACGCCGAAGCGCCCCTGTTCGGACACGTGGATTCGCCGAATGGGCGTCGCTTCGCGTTCCATGTCGCGCCAGGCACCGAGCGCGCGATAGGTGCGCACGCTGCCGTTCGCAAGCGCGGTGGTGCGCTCATCGAAGCTCGGGGGCTCGGGCGCGCCGGGTGCCGTCGTCTCGATCAGCACGATCGACAGATCGAGCGGCGCGAGGGCAAGCGCCAGGCTCGCGCCGACCATCCCGCCCCCGCAGATGGCGAGGTCGCAGCTTGCCCCGACTGGTGCCGGGTCGCTCATGCGGAGCGCATCACCCGTTCGACCTCGTCGGGTGTGCGAGGCAGGCCGGCGGTCAGCACCTCGCAACCGGCGGTCGTGATCGCGACGTCATCCTCGATGCGTACGCCGATATTCCACCAGCGACGTGGCACGCCCTTGCTACCCGCCGGAATGTAGATCCCCGGCTCGACCGTGAGGCACATCCCCGGTTCGAGCACGCGCCATTCGTCGCCGACCTTGTAGTCGCCGACGTCGTGCACGTCCATCCCGAGCCAGTGTCCCGTCCGATGCATGAAGAACCGTCGGTAGTCGCCAGCTCTGATCAGCGCGGGTACGCGGCCCTTGAGAAGACCCAGCCGGACGAGTCCCCGGGTGATCGACTGCACGGCCGCGTCGTGAGGATCGTTCCAGTGATTGCCCGGCCGGCAGCGGACGAGCGCCGCGTCCTGGGCCTCGAGCACGACCTCGTACACGGCGCGCTGCTCCGCGCTGAAGCGACCGTTGACGGGGAAGGTTCGGGTGATGTCGGAGGCGTAGTACTGATACTCGCAACCCGCGTCGATCAGCAGGAGATCGCCGTCCTCGAGGACGGCGCTATTGGCGTGGTAGTGCAGCGTACAGGCATTCGCCCCGCCACCCACGATCGGGTGATAGGAGATGTCCGCGTTGTGGCGGTGAAACTCGTGGAGGATCTCGGCCATGAGCTGGTATTCGAAGACGCCCGGGCGCGCGGCGCGCATCGCGCGCAGGTGCGCGCGGACCGCGATCTGCGCGGCGCGACGCATCACGGTGAGCTCGGTCCGGCCCTTGTACAGCCGCATGTCGTGCAGCAGGTGATCGAGGGCAACGAACTCCTGCGGCGTATGAATGCCGAGCCGGGACTGGCCGCGCAGGCTGTTGACCCAGCCGATCACGCGATGGTCGAAGTCGGCGTTGAGTCCCATGGTGTAGTACACCCGGCCGCAGTTCTCGATCAGGCCGGGCAGGATGTCGTCGATGTCGCCGATCGGAAACGCATCGTCCGCGCCGTAGTCGCGCACCGCACCGTCGGGTCCTGCCCGCTTGCCGTCCCAGGTCTCGCGGGCCGGGTCGCGATCGCGGACGAACAGGATGTACTCCGCCTGCGGACGGCCGGGCACCAGCACCGCGACCGACTCCGGTTCGTTGAAGCCGGTGAGATAGTGGAAATCGCTGTCGGGCCGGAAGAAGTAGTGCACGTCGTTGTTGCGCTGCTTCTCCATTGCGGTGGGCAGGATGGCGATGCCGCCCTTGCCCATCATCCGCATCAACTGGCGTCGCCGCCGGACGAACTCATCCTTGCGAACGGTCATGTAGTGCTTATTGCTCAGTGACGAGTGGTGGGACCGGGGCTCAGGCGGCGTTCCGTCAGCAGCTCGTCGTACACAAGCTGTACGCCGACCCGGAGGAACTCGACAAGCTCGATGTAGGCGTCTTCCTCGATCTCCATCGGTTCGAGGCCGACCGATCCACCGCGCGAGATCTCGGCGAAGTCCGCCAGAACTTCCGCCACCTCGCCGGAGGGCGCTGCCCGGCCGTCCGTAGCCGCGGTTCCGAAGCCATACAGAAATCCCTGGCACCAGGCCGACAGCGCGTCGACGCGCTCATCCAGCGCGGCATCGTCGTCGGGCAGCAGCGGGTCGAATTCCATGTCGGGCGCAGCGAGCACCGCGGCGCTCTGCTCAAACAGATCCGCCAGCGGACCGTCGCGATCCGGCAGCGTGACCGTGTCCGGAAGGATCTCGTCGAGCCAGTCGCCGAACCCGAAGCCGCTTCGGACGCAGAGCGCCCCGCACAGGCAGCCGTGCGCTTCCGCGGCATGGACCGACGAGCCTCCGGCCGCCAGCGCCTGCGCGACTTCGTTGAAGGCCAGCGAGGAAGTCATTGGACTTATCGTAACATTCCGACCCGCCGCGGGCCGTGCAATACCCGCGGCGGGTGCGTCAATTGCTTCCCCGCCGGGGCGGCCCTATAGTTCCCTGCACATATGAACGACACCGCCGCAAAATCCCCGGTCGATGCCGAGCTGCGCCGCCTCGAGCGCCGACTGGACGAGCTCGTAACCTCCGTGCAGCAACTCAAGGAGGAGAATCGCGCGCTGCGCCACCGCCAGGACAACCTGATCTCCGAGCGGGCCAACCTGTTGCAGAAGAACGAGCAGGTCCGCGCCCGGGTCGAGGCGATGATCGGTCGCCTTAAGTCGATGGAGCACAGCGCATGAGCGACGATCGCATCACGCGAGTCAGCGTCCGCGTGCTCGACCGTGAGTACCAGGTCGCCTGTCCAGCGGAGGAGCGCTCGGACCTGCTCGATTCCGCGGAGTACCTCGATGCCAAGATGCGCGAGGTGCGCGATACGGGCAAGGTGGTCGGGCTGGACCGGATCGCGGTGATCTCGGCACTCAATATCGCCAATGAGCTGATCAAGATGCGCCATGGCGGCGGCTCGCTCGATGGCGACCTCGGCGCGCGGCTACGCGGGATGCGCGAGCGGGTCGAGACCGCGCTGGAGAAGAGCAAGCAACTGGAATTGTGAGGGACGCCGTCGCGTCCCGTACGAATTGGCGCCGCCTGCGGTGTTCGACACGGTCCGGGTTACCTCTCGACCGTAAGTCAAAACCCAGGGGAATCAGGTTCGTCGGCAGCATTGTGCAGGTCCGCCTCGAGCGGGAAGCCTTAAGTGCCGCAGCCTTCCCCGAATGTTGCTCCATGTCGAGAGCAATGGTTCGTGACGGCACAGGTGGGTGGCGCCTCCCTTCTTTTCGTACGGATCCGCATGGCGCAGCGCTCCAGACAAGTGGCGGATGAACGACGGCGTCTGCGCGGTCTGCGCCGGGCGCTCTCCGGCCAGGAGCGACGCGTCGCCGAGCGGCGCATCACGGCGACGCTGCGCCGGATGGGATGCACGGCTCGCGGCCGGCGGGTCGCTCTCTATCTCGCGCGCGACGGCGAGGTCGACCTCACGGAACTGATCCGTGCCGCGCGCCGCGGCGGAGCACGGCTCTACGCGCCGCACATCACCAGCCAGCGTCGCCGCGCGATGCGCTTCCTTCCACTGCCCGAGGACCGGGCGCTCAGGCGCAACTGGTACGGCATCGACGAGCCAGAGCACCAACCGGCGCTCGGAATCGCGCCGGGTCACCTCGACATCATTCTGACGCCGCTGGTCGGCTTCGACCGTCATGGCCACCGCCTCGGTATGGGGGCGGGTTACTACGACCGCGCGCTTCGGCGGCGGCTCGCCGGCACCGGCGCGTGGCGACGACCGCGTATCGTCGGCGTCGCCTTCGCCTGCCAGGAGACCGGCACGATCGCGGCGGCGCCTTGGGACGTCCCGCTCGACCTGGTCGTGACGGAACGCGGCGTGTTGCGACCGAAACGCGGATCCGACCGACGCACGGAGTGAACGCAGTGAAGTACTGGCTCTTCAAGACCGAACCCTCGACCTTCGGCGTCGATCACCTCGCGCGCGCCAGAAACGCCACCACCGCTTGGGACGGCGTGCGCAACTACCAGGCGCGAAACATGCTGCGGGACGACATGCAGAAGGGCGATCTCGGCTTTCTCTATCACTCGAGCTGCGACGAGCCGGGCATCGCGGGCATCGTCCGCGTGGTGCGCGCAGGTTATCCCGAGGCCGCCGCGCTCGATCCGAAGAATCCCTACTACGATCCCGAGAGCGATCCGAAGGAACCGCGGTGGTACAGCGTCGACATCCGCCTCGAGCGGCGCATCGACCCGCCGATCACGCTCGAAACCTTGCGCAAACATGCGCATCGGAGCCTCAAGGACATGGTGATACTGCGAAGAGGCAACCGGCTCTCAGTGACGCCGGTGAGCGACCGGGAGTGGAAGTTCATACTCACGCTCGCGTGAGGAAGTATCTTGATTTCCAGTGCGAGCGACACATCGATGATCGGAAGCGCCAGATGCCGCGAGCGCGCATCACAGAGACGCAGCGCAGAGATCCGTGACGTGCCTCTTGCAATTGAATATTGATTTCTGTAAATACTGCGCCCGGACTAACCCGACATGGAGATCCATATGGCAGCTAAGGCAAAGAAGTCGTCCAAGAAGAAGGCTGGCAAGAAGAAGGCCGCCAAGAAGAAGTAGGACGGCATCGGAACCAGAGGTGGCGACCTCACCGAAAGGAAAAGATCGCCGCCTCCTCCGAAACGAAGACTGTGCCCGCGAAAGCGGGCACAGTTGTTTCCGGGGGTCGCATCATGAACCAGGACATCCGAAAACAGCGTGCCGCCGAGGCGGCGCTCGATCTGATCGAAGACGGGTCGGTGATCGGTGTCGGCACGGGCTCGACCGTCAATTACTTCATCGAGGGCCTGGCGAGCCTGCGCGGCCGCATCGGCGGCGCCGTGTCGAGCTCGGAGGCGAGCGCGCAGCGGCTCAGGGCCCATGCCATCCCGGTACTCGACCTGAATGCGACCGGCGAGCTGCCCCTGTACGTCGATGGCGCTGACGAGGCGACGCGCGGCTTCGCTCTCATCAAGGGCGGCGGTGGCGCGCTGACCCGCGAGAAGATCGTTGCGGCCGCATCCCGCCGGTTCGTCTGCATCATCGACGACCAGAAGCTGGTCGAGCGGCTCGGCCGCTTCCCGCTGCCGGTCGAGGTCATACCGATGGCGCGCGGTCACGTGGCGCGGCAGCTGCTGCGGCTCGGCGGCCAGCCGGCGCTGCGCGAGGGAGTGGTGACCGACAACGGCAATCACATCCTCGACATCCGCGGGCTCTCGATCACTGACCCCGTCGCGCTCGAGACCGAGATCAACCAGATCGCGGGTGTAGTCACGGTCGGGCTCTTCGCGCGGCGCCCGGCCGACGTGCTGCTGGTCGGCACCGCCCATGGCGTCGTAACGTTGACGCGTGCCACTTGAGCGCGAATTCATCCGCGAGCTCCGCCGCCGCCTGAGCGACGACGAGGTCCTCGCTGGACCGGAAGCCTGCGTCGCCTTCGAATGCGACGCGCTCACTATGCATCGCCGCGTGCCTGACCTGGTGTTGCTGCCGAGAGACAGCGAAGGTGTGCAGGCCATCATGCAGGCAGCGCATCGCCACGGCGTGCCCGTCGTCGCACGCGGCGCAGGCACCGGGCTCTCGGGCGGCGCGCTGCCAGTGGCAGATGCCTGCCTGCTGGTCCTTACCCGGCTCAACCGGATCCTCGAGATCGACCCGCGGCGACGCATCGCGCGCGTCGAGCCCGGCGTACCAAACCTCGCGATTTCGCGTGCCGCCGCGCCGCACGGCCTCTACTACGCGCCCGACCCTTCGTCGCAGCTCGTCTGCTCGATCGGCGGAAACGTCGCGGAGAATTCCGGTGGCGTGCATTGCCTCAAGTACGGCATGACTTTCCAGAACCTGCTCGAGGTGCGGTTCGTCACGGCCGAAGGCGAGCTCATGACGGTGGGCAGCGCCACGGGCGACGCTCCGGGACTGCCGCTGCTCGCGCTTCTGTGCGGCTCGGAAGGGATGCTCGGCGTCATCGTCGAGGTCACGGTCCGGTTGCTGCCGCGGCCGGAGACCACCGAGCTGCTGATGGCGGCATTCGACGACGTCGCGCCCTGCGCCGCAGCGGTCGCTCACATCATTGCAGCCGGCGTGACCCCGTCCGGCCTGGAGATGATGGATGGGCCGGCGATCCGCGCCGTGGAGGCGTACGCGAACTGTGGTTACCCGGCCGAGGCTGCGGCGCTGCTCCTCTGCGAGCTCGACGGCCTCACCGCCGACGTCGCAGCCGATGTGGCCCGGGTGCAGGCGATCCTCGAGCAGGCCTCAGCGACGGAGATCCGGCGCGCCCGCGACGAGGCCGAGCGCGCGCAGTTCTGGTCGGGCCGCAAGGCGGCCTTCCCCGCCGTCGGACGGCTCGCGCCGGATTACTACTGCATGGACGGCACGATCCCGCGGCGCCACCTGCCCGCCGTGCTCGAGGGAATCAGCCGCCTGTCGGCCGCGCACGGCCTTCCGGTCGCGAACGTCTTCCATGCCGGTGACGGAAACCTGCACCCGCTGATCATGTTCGATGCCGGTCGGCCGGGGGACATCGAGCGCGCGGAGCGTGTGGGTGCCGAGATCCTCGAACTCTGCATCGCCGCCGGCGGCACGGTGACTGGCGAACACGGGGTGGGCGTCGAGAAGCTGGGTCCGATGTGCTCGCAGTTCGGCCGCGAAGAGCTGGCGACGTTTCATGCCGTGAAGCGCGCCTTCGACCCGCGCGGTCTCCTGAACCCCGGCAAGGCCGTGCCGACGCTCGCGCGCTGCGCAGACTACGGTGCACTCCGGGTCAAGGGTGGTCGGCTGCCCTTTGCCGATCTGCCGCGCTTCTGATCGCATGCATATTTCGGACCGTGATCTCGGATCCGCGATCGCCGACCGATTGCGCGACGCGACCGCGCGGGACACACCGCTGCGCCTTGCGGGCGGAGACACGAAGCGCTTCTACGGCCGAGCGGTCCCGGGGGAGACACTCGATCTGCGTGATCATGCGGGCGTCGTGAACTACGACCCCGCGGAGCTCGTACTGACCGCGCGCTGCGGCACTCGACTTGCCGATATCGAGACACTGCTCGCGGGCCACGGACAACGACTCGGATTCGATCCACCGCGTCACGGCGTCGGGGCCACGATCGGCGGCGCAACAGCCGCGGGTCTTGCCGGTCCGTCGCGACAACGTCATGGCGCGGTACGCGACCACCTCCAGGGCGTGCGGATGCTGACCGGCGATGGCCGAGCGCTGCGATTCGGTGGCGAGGTGCTGAAGAATGTCGCCGGTTACGACGTGTCGCGCCTGATGGCCGGGTCGCTCGGCATCCTCGGCGTGCTGCTCGAGCTCTCGCTCCGGGTGCTGCCGCAGCCCGCGGCCGAGCTGACGCTCGTCTTCGAGACGGGCGCAGCGTCCGCGCGCGATCGCCTCGGCAGCTGGTCGGGTACATCCCTGCCGCTGGCCGCGTCGACATGGGTCGCGGGATGCCTGTACGCACGTTTCGAAGGCACCGATGCCACGCTGGCCGCGGTGCGTCGACAGCAGGGCGGCGAAGTGCTGGCCGACGCCACTTCGTTCTGGAGCAAAGTACGCGACCACACTCACCCGTTCTTCGCGGCGGGCGCTCGGCTCTGGCGCCTGCACGTGCCAGCCGACGCGCGCCTGCCGCTACTTGAGGACGCCGCACTTCTCGAATGGCAGGGCGTGCAACGCTGGTATCACGACTGCGAAGGCCGGGATTTCCGCGCGATTGCGGCGGAGGCCTGCGGCTCGGCGACGCTCTTTCGCGGCGCGATGGGTGAGGAAGAGGTCTTTGCGCCGCTCCCGGCGCCGGTGCTGCGCCTGCATCGCTCACTCAAGCAGGTCTTCGACCCTGCCGGCATATTGAACCGCGGCCGCATGTACTGCGGTCTCTAGAACGCCGAAGGCACGCATGTACACCGAGCCACGAGGCCCCTACGCAAATACCGGTCCAGGTCGCGAGGCCCGGGAGCTCATCCAGCGCTGTGTGCATTGCGGCTTCTGCCTCGAGGCCTGCCCGACGTACCGCGTGCTTGGCGACGAGCGCGACGGTCCGCGCGGTCGCATCTACCTGATCAAGCAGATGGTCGAGGGTGGCCCGGCCGACGCAGCGCGTCAGCATCTCGATCGCTGTCTCACCTGCCGCGCCTGCGAACCGGCCTGTCCGTCCGGTGTGCAGTACGGCCGGCTGCTGGAGATCGGCCGCGAGATCGTCGAGGACGACCGGCCCGCGGGCGAGCGGCTGACACGCAGACTGCTGGTGCGAATCCTGACATCGCCGCGGCTGTTCGCCGCGTTACTGCGGATCGGACGTGCGGTCCGTCCCGTCCTTGCCGGCGCGCTCCGAGCAACGATACCGCCGGCCGCCCCCGCGAAGGCGTGGCCGACGGCGCGGCACCCGCGACGCATGGCCGTGCTCGATGGCTGCGTACAAGCCGCGATCGCACCCGGAATCAATGCGGCCGCGGCACGTGTACTCGACCGGCTGGGGATCTCTCTCGTCCGTGTGCCTGATGCGGCGTGCTGCGGCGCGCTCGCGCATCACCTGGGGGACGAGGCACGCGCGCTCGATGCCGCGCAGCGTACGATCAACGCCTGTACCGTGGCGCTCGATGCGGGCTGCGAGGCCATCGTCAGCACGGCGACCGGGTGCGGCGTGATGGTCAAGGACTATGGGCAACTGCTGCGATCCAGCCCGGCGCTGGCCGCAAGGGCACAGCGCGTGGCGACGGCGACACGCGATATCTCCGAGGCAGTCGATGCTGCGTCGCTGGCGCATCTGTGTCCCAGTTCGATCGCGCTGCCCCGAATCGCGTTTCAGTCACCCTGCACGCTGCAGCACGGTCTGCGGCTCACGGGTCGGGTCGAGAGCCTCCTTGAAGCCGTCGGATACCGTCTTACGCCGGTCGAGGACGCGGGGCAGTGCTGCGGGTCCGCAGGCGGCCATTCGATCCTCAAGGTCACACTCGCGCGGGAGCTCCGTGCACGCAAGCTCGCAGCATTGATGGCGGGCGAGCCCGCGGAGATTGCGACTGCGAATGTCGGCTGCCTCGCGCACCTGGGGGCGGCATCACCTGTGCCGGTGCGCCACTGGATCGAGCTCGTCGACGCCGCAGTCGCAACCCCCGGCGATCAGCGGAGTGCGAAGTCTCGGCCCCTCGGCCGAACTTCGTAAGCATCAGGCGTCGGTCTCCAGCGCGATGCCCGCGCGGGTTCTCGCGCGGCGCCTCCTCGGGGGCGTTGGCGACGCGGGCGGCGCGTGACGTGTCGCTCCAGGGCGAGCGAGGAAACGCGCCGGGCGGGTCCGGCCTGGGATCTCCGGCTCGAACGACAGATCGCTCCGGTCGACCCGACGAGCGCCTTACGCAGCAAGCCCTGGAGTTCCGACCCCGCGACGCGGCTGGTTGTGATGGACCCCGGCGCGTAGGCGACGTCGCAGGGGGGCATGCTAATGCGAACCATTCCTATTGGCACCGACTGCGGATGCGACCCGGGGCGGTGGGACGGAGATGCATCCGACCCGATGCCTTCCGCGCATCAGGTCACGGTTGTGGACAAACGGCCTGTTCCAGGAGGGACACCCATGAAGAAGTCAGCAATGACGCTGCGCCGCGGCGCGGCATCGATCGTCGCCGTGTGGCTTGGCGTGCAGTTCGGCAGCGCCGCAGCCGCGGATTCGCCGGATTGCTCGAGCGGCGGTCGCACGGGACTATTCGAGGTCAATGTCGCCGCTTTGACGGACGATGGCCGTCTTCTGTGCTTCAAACGCCGGCGGGCGTCGAGCGCACGGGAGATCGGCCATATCTCGGGGCTCAACGGCGTCGACACACGCCTGGTAGGCATCGACTACCGGGCGAAGGACGGCCTGCTGTACGGCGTTGGCAATGGCGGCGGCGTATACCGGATAGACACCGACACCGCGGTCGCCGAGTTCGTCAATTCACTCTCGGTGTCGCTGACCGGTGCTACGTTCGGCGTCGATTTCAACCCGGCCGCGGATCGCCTGCGCATCGTCGGCGACGACGGGCAGAATCTGCGGCACAACGTCGACGTCGGCGGCACGACCCTGGTGGACACGCCTTTGAACTACACGCCGGGAGTCGCGGCGACCGGAATCACGGCGGCCGCGTATACCAACAACGACCTCGATTCGAACACGGCGACGAGCCTGTCCGACATCGACACGACGCTCGACCAGGTCGTGCTGCAATCACCGCCCAACTCCGGGACGCTCGCGGCTACCGGCAAGACGGCTGTGGATGCCACGGGGGATGCGGGCTTCGATATCTACTCCTTCGTGGTAAACGGCCGTACCAGATCCAACCTGGGTTTTGCCGTCGCGTCGAGCGGGAACGTCTCGCGGTTCTACAGCGTCAATCTGCTGACCGGCAGACTGACCCTCATGGGACGCTTTGCGACAGACGTGATCGACATCGCGGTGCCGCTCGCGCAGTGACGCGACCGGTGCCCGATTCGTGTCGGGTCACCAGAAACGAAGAGCCCCGCACGAAGCGGGGCTCTTCTGTTTTGGCTGGGGGACTAGGATTCGAACCTAGGTAAACGGAGTCAGAGTCCGTTGTCCTACCGCTAGACGATCCCCCAAAGGCGGGCGATGCGCCGTAGTGTAATCAGCGCTTGGAGAACTGTGTACCGCGACGTGCCTTGCGGAAGCCGACCTTCTTGCGCTCGACTTCGCGCGCATCGCGGGTGACGAAGCCCGCGGTGCGCAGCGGCTTGCGGAACGCCTCATCGTACTCGATGAGCGCGCGGGTGAGTCCATGACGGATCGCACCCGCCTGACCGGTGATGCCGCCGCCGTCGACGTTTACATCGACATCGAAGCGGTCGACCATCTGCACCGCCTCGAGCGGCTGGCGCACGATCATCCGCGCGGTCTCGCGACCGAAGAACTCCTCGAGCGAGCGATCGTTGATGCGAATGCTGCCCTTGCCCGGCCGCAGGTGAACGCGGGCGGTGGAGGTCTTGCGGCGGCCAGTGCCGTAATTGGTGTTCGCGGGCATCGTTGCGTCCTGTTTACAGTTCGAGCGGCTTGGGCTGCTGCGCGGCATGCGGGTGTTTGTCGCCCTTGAACACGTGCAGCTTGCGGTACATCTGCCGGCCGAGCGGATTCTTGGGCAGCATGCCCTTCACCGCGAACTCGATCGCGCGCTCCGGGTGCTCGGACATCAGTTTCTCGAGCGACTTGCTCTTGATGCCGCCGATTGCGCCGGTGTGCCAGTAGTAGATCTTGTCGCGCAGCTTGTCGCCCGTTACGCGGATTTTCTCTGCGTTGAGCACGATGATGTGATCGCCGGTGTCCACGTGCGGCGTGTACTCGGCCTTGTGCTTGCCGCGCAGACGCATGGCGACCTGGGTGGCCAGGCGCCCGAGCGTCTTGCCGCTCGCATCCACCACATACCAGTCGCGCCGCACGCTCTCGGAACGCGCAAAAACTGTGCTCATACGAAGGCTCCAAATCCCGGGCCGGCGCCCCCGCCGGTGTGCCCCGGACGGAACGACGGAAGACGGCGCTACCGGAGCGCCGTGCAAAGAGCCGCGAATCTTACGTCACGGGGCGGGGCATTGCAAAGCACCTACCACCCCCCGTAAAGCGTCCGCGGACCCCGCCCTGCCACCTAATATAAGATGTGTCCATGCTGGGAAAACCCCGTGCACTGAGCCTGGCCGACCGGCTGATCCGGGGGATCGACCAGGGCCTGCGCACCGTGGCGGCAGCCAATATCGCCGCCCGGCCCTACCCTGCGGCCGAGGTCCCCGAGTCAGCTGACGACCAGGCCGCCCGGCGCCACGCGGCCGGTCTCATGCGGGTCAACCACGCGGGCGAGATTGCCGCGCAGGCGCTCTATCACGGCCAGGCCCTTACGGCCCGGGACCCGCAGGTGCGCAGGGTATTCGAGGACGCCGCGCGCGAGGAAACCGACCATCTCGCCTGGTGCGAGCAGCGTGTTCGTGAGCTCGACAGCCGCACCAGCCTGCTCGCGCCCGCGTGGTACGCGGGCTCCTGGCTGATCGGCGCGCTTGCCGGGCTGGCGGGCGACCGCGTGAGCCTCGGTTTCGTGGCCGAGACCGAACGCCAGGTCGTCGAGCACCTGCAGTCACACCTGCGCGAATTGCCGGCCGGAGATCTGCGCTCCCGCGAAGTCGTCGAACGCATGCGCGATGACGAGGCGCGCCATGGCGCTGCGGCCCGCCAGTCCGGCGCACGCGAATTACCCGAGGCGATCCGCCGCCTGATGCGGCACACTGCGCGCGTAATGACACGGACCGCGTATCGAATCTGAGATCTGCGCCCGGATCTGGGATCTGAGTGCTTGCGGCAGGCACGGCACTTGTATTAAATCCGCGAAGCTTTTTACATAAACACGGGACGGGGAGCATGGAGACCGCTGGCAGACCACTGAGCGACATTCCTGCGATCAATCGGTTCCTGAGCTATTGCCGCATCCGCACGGTTCCATCCAAGACCGTGCTCATCCACGCGGGCGACGTACCGGACGTCCTGTACTACGTCATCAAGGGCTCGGTGGAGGTCCTGATCGAGGACGAGGAAGGCAACGAAATGGTGCTGGCCTACCTCAACAAGGGCCAGTTCTTCGGTGAGATGGGTCTCTTCAACGACCAGCCGCAGCGCAGCGCCTGGGTGCGCACCCGCTCGCAGTGCGAGCTTGCCGAGATGACCTACCCCCGTTTCCGGCAGATCGCCGCCGAGAGCCCGACCCTGCTGTTCGAGCTCGCGACTCAGCTCGCGAGCCGCCTCGACCGCACCAATCGCAAGCTCGGCGATCTCGCATTCGTCGACGTGACCGGCCGCGTGGCACACGCCATCATGGATCTCTGTAACGAGCCAGATGCGATGACCCACCCGGAAGGCACGCAGATCAAGGTCAGCCGCCAGGAACTCTCGCGGCTGGTCGGTTGCTCGCGCGAGATGGCCGGTCGCGTGCTCAAGGTGCTCGAGGAACAGGGCCTGCTCACCGCCCGCGGGAAGACGATGGTGGTGTACGGGGTACGTCCGAAGTTGAAGGGCAAGGCCGCGCAGATGGCAGGTGCCGCCGGTGCGCCGGCGCCGATCTCGCTTCGCGCGCACAAGGCCACGACCGCGGACGACGAAGAAGACGACGACGAGGACGAGGACTGAACCGAGCGCCGGGTAATCAGGCTCAGAGCCCGATTACCGTTTCGTAGCCTGGCTTCGAGCCGATTTGCCTATCTGGACGCGCATGGCCTGTATCGTCGCGCGGTAGTCGGCGGTGCCGAAGATCGCGGAACCCGCGACGAAGGTATCGGCTCCCGCTTCGGCGATGCTCCCGATGTTGTCGATCTTTACGCCGCCATCGACTTCGAGCCGTATCTCGCGGCCGCTGCGATCGATGAGGTCGCGCACGCGCCGGATCTTCGGCAGCACGCTCGGGATGAACGACTGTCCGCCAAACCCTGGATTGACCGACATCAGGAGCACCAGGTCGATCTTGTCGAGCACGTGATCCAACCAGGTCAATGGCGTCGCCGGGTTCAACACCAGCCCCGGCCGGCAACCGCTCTCGCGGATGAGACCGATGGTCCGGTCGACGTGCTCGGTGGCCTCCGGGTGAAAACTGATCCAGGTGGCCCCCGCTTCGGCGAAGTCCGGCACGATGCGATCGACCGGACGCACCATCAGGTGCACGTCGATCGGTGCCTCGACGCCGGCCTTGCGCAATGCCGCGCACACCAGCGGGCCGACCGTCAGATTCGGCACGTAGTGATTGTCCATTACGTCGAAGTGGACCAGGTCGGCCCCGGCAGCGAGCACGTCGCTGACTTCCTCACCCAGCCGGGCGAAGTCGGCTGACAGGATCGATGGCGCAATCCAGGGCTCGAGCATCGGGGCTCCCGTTTCGGTTGCTCGCACTGTAGCAGGCCGGCGCTACTTCATTCCGCGATGGCGCTTGAGCAGTTCATAGGCCGCGAGCACCTGCTTCGTCCGCTCGTGCGCGGCGGCAACCATCGATTCCGGCAGGCCGTTCGCCACGAGCTTGTCCGGGTGGTTGCGGCTCACCAGCCGGCGATAGGCGCGGGTCAGCTCCGCATCGCTCGCGGATTGCTCCACCCCGAGCACGCGATAGGCGTCGATGATGCGTACCGCTGCGGCGCCGGTCGACTGCGCATCCGCTCCGACGCCCGCGCTTGCCCGCATTCGCAGCATCGCCTCGAGCGAGGCGAACTCGAGCGCGGAAATCCCGAGCGCCTGGCACATCTCGTGAAATACCGGCCGCACCGCCGGCGAGAGCCCGTTGCCCTGCAATGCCGCCTCGAGCTGTATGTGCAGAAACATCCGCCGGAGGTCGGCGCGGCGCCCGCTGAGCCGGCGCAGTTCCTCGAGCGTCTCGCCGAGTGCGAAGTCGGGGCGTTTACCCTCGGTGAAGAACGCGATTGCGCGCCGGACATCGGCTTCGCCGAGCGAGAATCGCCGCATCGCCGCGCGCGCCGCCTCGATCTCCTGCTCCGAGACCCGGCCGTCCGACTTCGCGATCTGCCCCATCACCTGGAAGGTCGCGCGGAAGAATGCCGCGCTCAGCACCTGCGGATCGGCGCCGCCCAGTTGCCCGGCGGCCGCGCGGCGATCGAACTGGTGACCAATCAGGAAGCCGATCAACGCGCCGAGCCAGCCGCGGCCCACGATCGCGCCGAGCAGCGCGCCAAGCACCTTGCCGTACCAACCCATGGATTCCTTGACCGTCGCCGGAGGCGCCTGCAACATCGGGCGCTTTCTTAGGCGGCGTATGGTAGCAGCCCTGCGGGGCGCCACGTCGCATCACGGGACGCCAATGCCTGCTTCAAGCCCGCCCTCGCCCCCGATGCACGAGTCGCAGGTCGCCGGGCTTGCCCGGCTGCACCAGGGCAAGGTGCGCGACATCTACGCCATCGACGAGCAGCACATGCTGATCGTGACGACCGACCGGCTGAGCGCCTTCGACGTCGTGCTGCCGGATCCGATCCCGGGCAAGGGACGCGTCCTGACACAGATCTCGAACCACTGGTTTGGACGGACGGCTCACATCGTCCCAAATCACCTGTCGGACTTCCCGCTTTCGCGCGCCGTGCCCGACCCGGCCGCACGCGCATTGCTTGCCGATCGGAGCATGATCGTCCGGCGGCTCAACGCGCTGCCGGTCGAAGCGGTCGTGCGCGGCTATCTGATCGGCAGCGGCTGGAAGGACTACCAGCGCACCGGCGAGGTATGCGGCATTGCGCTTCCCTCGGGGCTCAGGCTGGCAGACCGGCTGCCCGAGCCGATCTTCACGCCGTCGACCAAGGCCGGGCGCGGTCAGCACGACGAGAACGTGGGCTTTGCGCACGTCGAGGCGCTGATCGGCGTCGAGCTCGCCGCTCAGGTGCGCGACACCGCCATCGCGCTGTACCGGTTCGCCGCCGGGCACGCCCTGGCGCGCGGCATCATCATCGCGGATACGAAGTTCGAATTCGGCACCGACGGGACGGGAGCGCTGACCCTGATCGACGAGGCGCTGACACCGGATTCATCGCGGTTCTGGCCGGTCGATACCTATCGTCCAGGGATGAGCCCGCCATCCTTCGACAAGCAATTCGTTCGCGACTATCTCGAAACGCTCGACTGGGACAAGCGTCCGCCCGCGCCTCGTCTGCCGGTCGATGTGATCCAGCGCACCGCCGCGAAGTACCAGGAGGCGCTGCGCCGACTGACCGGGGAAGGGTAATGCTCAAGCCTGCGCCGCCCCCCATGCGGCAATGATTCGATGCAGCTCGCGCACACCATCGGTGAGGGCCGCTGGCCCGGGCTGCAGAATGATCGATGACTTGACCTCGTGCAGCTCGCCGTCGCGCACCGCGGGCACCTCGGCCCACCCGGCTCGCGCAGCCACCGAGCGCGGGTTGAACTTCTTGCCGCACCAGGAGCCGAAGATCAGATCGGGCGCGCGCCGCGGGATCTCGAGCGGATCGGCGATGATGCGATCGCGCCCGAGCCCCTGCTGAGCGAGCTCCGGGCATACATCGTCGCCACCCGCGATGCCGATCAGCTCCGAGACCCAGCGTATGCAGGAGATCTGCGGCTCGTCCCATTCCTCGAAGTAGACGCGCGGCCGGCGCGACAGCCGCGCGGCAGACCCGCGGATCGACTCGAGCCCCGCCTCGAGCTCCACGGCGAGCGCCGCCGCCTTCGCCTGACAGCCGATCATGCCGCCTAGAGTGCGGATGACGCGCAGGATGTCGGCCAGGCTCCGCTGATTGAAGACGTGGACCTCGACGCCGTTGCGAACGAGCTCCGCGGCAATGTCCGCCTGCAGATCGGAGAAGCCGAGCACCAGGTCGGGTGAGAGCGCGAGGATGCGGTCGATTTTCGCGCTGGTAAACGCGGACACTCGCGGTTTCTCCTTGCGCGCCCGCGGCGGACGGACCGTGAAGCCCGAGATGCCGACGATGCGCCAGTCCTCGCCCAGCAGATACAGCGTCTCGGTCGTCTCCTCAGTCAGGCAGACGATACGGCTCGGGTACGGCGCGGCAGAGGCACGCATGCGGCTAATCTAGCAAAGGCACCGTACCGGTGCGCCGGAGGCTTGCCCGGCACGCAGTCTGCGTGCAAGGCTTGTGTCGGCGGCAACGCACGCACTCCATGTTCCCAAGCCTGCAGCGCAAGTTCGAGCACTGGGTCTTCGACCTGCCTGAGGCGCTGGGCGGACGCCCGCTGGGCTGGCTTGCCGCCCCGCTGCGCTACGTCTACGCGCTGCTGCGCGACTTGGCCCAGGGCGGCCTCGGTCTGCGCGCGATGAGTCTCGTCTATTTGACTCTGTTTGCACTGGTGCCGATCGTGGCCGTGGCGTTCGCGATGCTCAAGGCATTCGGTTTCGACCGCGAGCTCGAGCCCGTTCTGTTCGAGTTCCTGAGGCCGCTTGGCGACCAGGCGTATGTGATCACCGAGCGGATCATGGGTTTCGTCGAGAATGTGCAGGGCACTCTGCTTGGCACGCTCGGCATCATATTCCTGGTCTACACCGTCATTTCGATGATCCAGAAGGTCGAGGAGGCGCTCAACTTCGCGTGGCACGTCGATCGGCCGAGGAGCCTTGGTCGTCGCATTACCGAGTACCTGGTCGTAATGCTGATCGGGCCGCTGATCGCAGTGCTGGCGATGGTGATGCTCGCCTCCTTTGAGGCGAGCGAAGCCGTCGCGAGAATCGAGGGCCTCGCAGCCGGCGAGTCCGGGAAAATCCGTTTTGCTCCCTACGTGCTCACGATAGGTCTGTTTCTGTTCGTGTACGTCTACATGCCGAACACGCGTGTACGGTTCGTCCCGGCGCTGATCGGCGCAGTGACGGCTGGGGCGCTTTGGGCGATGGTCGGCGCGATGTTTACCCGCATCGTGGTTTACTCCACGCAAACAATGGCGATCTATGCCGGCTTCGCGGTCGTGCTGCTGTTCCTGCTGTGGCTGTATCTGAGCTGGCTGATCCTGCTGCTGGGCGCGCAGCTGTCCTTCTACCTGCAGCACCCCGAGCACCTGCGCGCGGGCCACGACGACATCGACGTGACCGGCGCGCTTCGGGAGCGGATCGCGATGTCGATCATGTGCCTGCTGGGCGAGCGCTTCCTCGAGGGCGGTCCGCGCTGGACGGTGAATGCGCTGGCCGAGCGGCTGATGGTGCCGGCAAAAGTGTTGAACGAGGTCGTGTCGATTCTCGAGGCGCAGGGCCTCGTGCTCACTGCCGAGGACGACACCGTCGCCCCGGGGCGCGACCTCTCGGCGATCCGCTTGACCGCAATCCTCGATGCGGTGCGGCACGAGATCCCCAACCCGCGCTGCCCGCAGCCGCGGTCGGTGGCGGCGGCCGATGCGGCGTCGCAAGCCATCGAACAGGCGATGCGGGATGCGCTTGGGGAGCGCACGCTCCGGGACTTGCTCCCGACGGAATCGTCCGGGGAGGTCGCAAGATGGCCCGAGCCCGAGGTGTTGCAATGACGCATGCACACCGCCACCTTTAGTCAACATCGGAAGCGCACGGAGGCACCATGCACAAGAGCAGGTTCGCTGGATTCATCATCGATTGCCGGACGGACGATCTGGAGGCGGCGGCTGCGTTCTGGGGCGGCGCGCTCGGCATGAAGATCCGGGCTCTTCCCGGCGAGGAGGGCAAGTACATCGAGCTGGTGGATCCCGACGAGCGGCTGCATATCGAGGTGCAGTCGGTATCGCACCCCAGTCGTGTTCACCTCGATATCGAATCGGACGACGTCGACGCCGAGGTACGGCGGCTCGAGGCTCTCGGCGCCAAGCGCGTGGAGAAGATCAACACCTGGTGGGTGCTCGAGGCCCCGACGGGGCAGCGATTCTGCGTCGTACGCGCGAAAGCGCCGGCATTTGGCGAGCACGCAAAGGAATGGGGAGCTTGAGCATGACCGGAGCCTCGCGACCCATGAGGTTCTACGGCCATCCGTTTTCGTCGTACTGCCAGAAGGCGCTGATCGCGCTCTACGAGAAAGACATCCCTTTCGAGCTCCGCATGCTGACGCCCGAGGACGAGGAAACCGCTGCGGAACATGCTCGATTGTGGCCGCTCAGGCGCATGCCGGTACTCGTCGACGGAGACCGTACGATCGCCGAGGCCAGCATCATCGTCGAATATCTCGACCAGCGGCACCGCGCGGGCACTCGCCTGCTTCCGGTCGATCCCGACTTGGCGCTCGACGTCCGGATGCTCGACCGGTTCTTCGACAACTACGTCATGACGCCGATGCAGAGGATCGTATTCAACGCCATCCGCGCGCCAGAGCATCGCGATCCATATGGCGTCGACGAGGCGCGCAGGCTGCTCGACGTCGCGTATGGCTGGCTCGATGAGACGCTGAGCAACCGGACGTGGGCTTCAGGCGGGGAGTTCAGTCTGGCGGATTGCGCCGCGGCGCCGGCTCTGTTCTATGCCGACTGGGTGCATCCGATGGGCAGTGGGCACGCAAACGTCCAGGCCTATCGGCGCCGGTTGCTGTCGCGACCTTCGTTCGCGCGCGCGGTGGACGAGGCTCGACCCTACCGTGCGTTCTTCCCGCTCGGCGCGCCGGATCGTGACTGATACCGCGCCTCGAGACTGTCTTCCGGCCGACCCGGGCCACTGCAGCGCAGACGTGAACGAGGTCGAACGACTGAGCGGGCGGAGGGCGCGTCAGACCGGTCGTGCCGGTACCTGCCATGGAACCAGGCGCTTGCGCAGCAGAGCCTGCCGCGCTTCCCATTCCGAGGCGGGTTCCATCGCCACCAGGAAATCGGACTGACCGCCGGCATGGATCGCGACCGGAACGCCGTCCCGGAACAGCACGCGGTTGCCGGCAAGAGCAGGGACGCGTGGTCCGGGTGTCACGATGCCTGTCAGGTTGAGCGGATCGGCGGCGGAGAGGCCGATGAGGTCGCCGGTCTGCTCGCGCCGGCGCACGGCACGCAGTGCCGTGACCGCCTCGGGTAACGCGTACTGCTCGCCACTCATGCCCGCCACGAAGCGCCCGCCGCGGATCGTTCCCTGGGCTTCGAGCCGGCGATATACGCGCAGCAGCGCATGCCAGGGCGGCAGCCATTGCGCCTCGCGCTCCAGGACACGGCGGAACACGACGCCGTAGCGGCGCAGCAGAATCGTCGCGACCTGCTCGACCGACTCCATGGCCGCGGGCGGCACTCCGCGGCGCATGAGGCTCCAGCGGCCAGCGTCCTCCAGCCCGAAAAGTGCGATGCGCCGCCGTCTTGCAGCCAGGCGCCGCCTGCGCTCGGACGGAATCAGGAGCGCTCGCAACCCGCTGTAGCTGTCGGCATTGACGAGTCCCGCCGCGACAACTTCGGCGAGCGCCGCCTCGGCCTGCGCACGCAGCAGGCCCGTGCCGCTCACGATGTCGTCGAAGAAAGAGGCGCCGTGACCGCGCAGATGCGTAACGAGCGCCTGCGCGGGATGCGAGAGCTGCATGTCGTCGTGCGGCTGCTCGGTGAGCGATTGCCAGAGAATCCAGTTCCTGCGTGTGAGGAGCGTGATCGGCGTCGAACGCACAGGGGCCGCCGTCATCCCCCTGGCCGGCGTGAGCCGCGCCCAGAGCGCGCGGCCCGACTGGCACAGAGTGTCCAGCCAGTTTGGGTCGTACTCGTGGATGCGTGCGGGCAGTACGTCGGATTCCCACGCCGAAGCCGGTATCTCGTACCCCTCGAGCTGCGTGATGAGCGCAGCCAGCGATTCGATTCCTTCCGGACGCGGGTCGCGAGTCACGCCCTGCCAGTCGAGCAGGAAGCGCATGAAGTCTGCGGACGACACGGGCTCGATCTCGGCACGCAACGTGCGAATGGTGTAGCGGTGGATACGCGCAAGGAGGCGCCGCTCGCACCATTCCTGCCGACCGTCTCCCGGAACCCCCATCCGATCGGCGTCTGGCGGCGTGAACTGCCCGCGCAGCACGAACCCTTCGCTCTCGAGCGCCGCGAGTGCCATCTCGACCTCGCCGGAAGCGAGGCCGAGCGAGGCACCCACCGGCCCGACCGTCACCGGCCCCAGGCCCTGCAGGCGCAGGCGCATCAACTCAACGACAGCCTCTTCACGTGTCCAGGCGCGGGCCGCGTGCTCGCGCGGCGCGTCGATCGCCGGATCGAGCCGGCCGTCGCCATGGATAGCAGTCAGCATCGGGAGCGTCTCGGCGGCGACCCAGAACTCTCGCCCCGCCGCGTACAGCCGCGTAGCGCGACGCTCTGCGACCAGCGCTCCGAGCAGCGTCGACCAGCCCGACCTGGCGCCCTCCTCGCCTGTTACGACACCCAGCGACATCAGCGCATCGTGCAGCTCATCCACACTGCCGGCCTCCGGCCAGGCCTCCTCGCGCACGGCCGCGATCGCCGCGGGGTCGAGCCGGCCCATCTCGGCCGCGGACGTCGGATCGAGCCAGCGTCGCGACGCGACGGCCTGAGTACGTCGCTCCTCGAGCGGTGCATCGTCGAGATACGCATATGGCCGGGCCGTGAGGATCTCCGCGGCGAGCGGTGATGGGGCGGGCAGGTCCCGAGCGATGACGCGCGTCTCACCTCGCTCGATACTGCGCAACAGCGCCACGAGTCCCTCGACGTCCATGGCCTCGTGCAGGCAGTCGGCCAGCGTCTGCTTGACGAGCGGATGATCCGGGATCTCGCGCTCGCCGGTCAGGTTCTCGGCGCAGGCGAGCTGCTGCGGAAACACCACCGCGATCAGGTCGTCGGCCGCCATGCGCTGCAGCGGCGCCGGCGTGCGCTTGCCGCCCTGGTTGCGGCGGATCGCGAGGGAGATGCTTGCGTTCCAGCGCCAGCGGGTCGTGAAGATCGGCGCGTCGAGCACGGCCTGCACGAGCACGTCCGCGACCGATGCACTGTTGAGAAAGCGCGCGACGCTGTCGAGCTCGAAACTGTGCGTCTCACCCAGCGACAGTACGATCGCGTCCTCCGTGGCGGCCGCCTGCAGCTCGAAGTTGAACGCGCGGCAGAAGCGCTTGCGCAGGGCGAGCCCGAAGGCGCGGTTGATCCGTGCGCCGAGCGGCGCGTGGATGACGAGCTGCATTCCGCCGGATTCGTCGAAGAAGCGCTCGAACACCAGCGTAGCGATCGTCGGAAGACGGCCCAGCACGGCCTTGGCGGATGCAAGATATTCGACGAGCTGCTGCGCCGCCACACGGTCGATGCGGAAACGCTGCATGGTGTCATCGACGGCTCGAGCGACAGTCTCGCCGGTCACCTCGGGCAGCAGCGCCTCGACGGATTCCCGCAGCCGCGACACTGCCGCGGAGAGCTCGCGCGTGCGGGCCGGCGCCTCGCCGAGCCAGAACGGGATACTGGGCGGCTGACCCTTGGCGTCCTCCACCCGGACACGGCCCGTCTCGACGCGCAGGATGCGGTAAGAGGCGTTACCAAGCTGGAAGATGTCGCCCTGGAGGCTCTCGACCGCGAAATCCTCGTTGAGTGTTCCGACGAACGTCCCGGCCGGCTCGAGGATCACCTGGTAGTCCGCGTTGTCGGGGATGGCGCCACCACAGGTGATGGCGGTCAACCGGGCGCCACGCCGCGGCCGCAGCCTGTGGTTCACCGCGTCACGGTGCAGATAGGCGCCGCGTCGCCCGCGCCGAGTGCTGATGCCCTCGGCGAGCATCCGCACGACGTCATCGAAATCCTTGCGCGGCAGCTCCCGGTACGGCCATGCGCGGGTGACGAGGGAGAACAGCTCGTCCTCGCCATATTCGCGCGCCGCCACTTCGGCCACGATCTGCTGCGACAGCACGTCGAGCGGGTGCGCCGGGATGCTCAGCTGATCGAGCTCCTCGCGGCGCACCGCATCCAGCAGCGCGACCGATTCAATCAGCTCGTCACGGCTCGACGGGAACAACCGGCCCTTCGGCACACCGCCGACCGAGTGATTGGCACGACCCACCCGCTGCAGGAACACCGAGATGGAGCGAGGCGACCCCAGCTGACAGACGAGCTCCACGTCGCCTATGTCGATGCCGAGCTCGAGCGAGGCGGTGGCGACCATAGCCTTGAGCCGGCCCGCCTTGAGACGCTGCTCGGCGTCGAAGCGTTGCTCCTTGGCCAGACTGCCATGGTGAGCCGCGACGTTCTCCTCGCCGATGCGCTCGGCGAGATGCCGCGTCACCCGCTCCACCATGCGTCGCGTATTCGCGAATATGAGCGTGGTGTGATGCTGCGAGACGAGGCTGGCAAGCTGGTCATAGACGGTCGACCAGACGTCCCCCGACATCACCGCTTCGAGCGGGGCGCCCGGCATCACGACCGCAAGGTCGCGTTCGCGCACATGACCGCTGTCGACGATCTCGCAGGCGACGTCGGGCCGGGAGCCGGTCAGGAAGCGCGCGATCTCCTCGATCGGCTTCTGTGTGGCCGACAGCCCGATGCGCTGCATGGGCTGTGCCGCCAGGGCGTCGAGCCGCTCCAGCGACAACGCGAGATGCGCGCCGCGCTTGGTGCCCGCGACCGCATGGATCTCGTCGACGATCACCGTGCGCGCGGTCGACAGCATCCTGCGACCGGACTCGCTGGTGAGCAGCAGGTACAGCGACTCCGGTGTGGTCACGAGGATATGCGGCGCCAGCCGTCGCATCGCTGCGCGCTCCGTCTGGGAGGTGTCGCCGGTGCGAACCTGGGCGCGGATCTCGCATGCCGGCATGCCGAGCCGCGTGAGTTGCGCACCGATCCCGGCCAGCGGCTGCTCGAGATTGCGCTGGATATCGTTCGACAGCGCCTTGAGGGGCGACACGTACACCACGCGCGTCGCATCCTCGAGCCGGCCCTCGACACCCTCGTGCACGAGCGCATCGATTGCCGACAGAAACGCCGCCAGTGTCTTGCCCGATCCCGTCGGGGCGGCGATCAGCGCATGCCGGCCGCTTGCGATCGCGGGCCAGGCGGCGGCTTGCGCCGCCGTCGCGGTTCGGAAGGTCGCGTCGAACCAGGCCTGGACGGCCGGATGGAATCGAGACGGGGACATGGAGTCAGAGTGTATCGAAGGGCCGTGTCGGAATTCCTCCACTCGACGCGTAAGGCGGGGCAACCGCCTGAGGCGGGACGCGCCGGCGGGCGTACTGTTGTCTTTTCTAACGCGACGGAGCGTGGCCATGCCCAGGAAGACGACGCGCGCAGCTGACGGCGACCCCCCAACAACCGGGGAGATCGATGCTTGCCGGAGGTGTGAGCTGTGGGAGCAGGCAACCCACGGCGTAGCCGGGGAAGGCGACAACCGCGCGCGGATAATACTGGTGGGCGAACAGCCGGGCAACGATGAAGACCTCGCGGGCCGACCCTTTGTGGGGCCGGCCGGGTTGCTGCTCCGTACGTTGCTCGAAGAAGCGGGGCTGCCGGCGGCGCAGGTCTACATCACCAATGCCGTCAAGCACTTCTACTTCCAGTTGCGCGGTAAGCGCCGCATCCACAAGACGCCGCTGCAGCGACACGTGGCGGCCTGCCATGAGTGGCTCGAGCGTGAGCTGGCGCAGGTCAAACCGGGCGTCATCGTGACCCTCGGCACGACCGCACTGGCTGCGGTTCTCGGCCGGCGGATCGCGATTGTTGAGGCGCGCGGGCGCGCGCTGCACCTGCCTTCGGGTACACCGATCGTGCCGACCTATCACCCGTCGGCCATCCTCCGGGCACCGGAAGAGGCATCGCGTGCGGCGCTCCGCGCGACTCTGCTGGCCGATCTGAAACGCGCCGCCCGGCTGGGCAGGAGCGACGGCTGATCTCTCGTCGGCGTTGCGTTGACTTCCGGATCGTCGGCAAGCCAAATCGAGTGCTGGACACGCAGGAGACTGGAATGACTACAGTCAGGCAGGCGGGGATCGGCGACCTCGACGCACTGGTACCGCTCTTCGACGCTTATCGGCAGTTCTACAAGCGCAACACCGATCCGCCCGCGGCGCGCGAGTTCCTGTTCAAGCGCTTCCAGCACCAGCAGTCGGTGATCTTCATCGCGCATGACGACGACGGAGCGGCCATCGGCTTTACGCAGCTCTATCCCCTGTTCTCGTCGCTCACGCTGGTGCGCACCTTCATCCTGTACGACCTGTTCGTTGCTCCCTCGGCACGACGAACCGGCGCGGCGCGGCAGCTGCTCAGGGCGGCCGCGGACTACGGTCGCGCGGTCGGCGCGGGCGCACTGGAGCTGTCCACCGCCACGGACAACGTAGCCGCGCAACGCCTCTACGAGTCCGAGGGGTGGGTGCGCGACAGCGCCTTTTACGTCTACGGGCTCGGGCTCTAGCCAGACCAGGCTCGACTCCAACTTTGGGCTGCCTTCGGGACCCTACCGGTCGGGGTCGTGTCGATTTTGAAATTGCCCAAACGACTATGGGGCATCGACCACCGCGTCACGGCTCGCCCGTGGCCTACAGAGCAGACAGGAGCAGCCCATGAACGTCTCGCAGAGAATCAGCCCGTGCCTGTGGTTCGACGACCAGGCCGAAGCCGCGGCGAAGTTCTACACCGGTATCTTCAAGAACTCCAAGATCACGCAGATCGCGCGCTATAGCGAGGTGGGCAAGGAACACCACCACAAGCCGCCGGGCTCGGTGATGACCGTGGCGTTCGAGCTCGATGGCCTGCCCGTCACGGCCCTCAATGGCGGCCCTATCTTCAAGTTCAACGAGGCCATTTCTCTGCAGATCTACTGCGACAACCAGCAAGAAGTGGATCACTACTGGAGCAAGCTCACCGCCGGTGGACAGGAGCAGCCTTGCGGCTGGCTCAAGGACAAGTTCGGCGTCTCCTGGCAGGTGGTGCCCAAGGAGCTGATCGAGATGGCGACCGATCCGGATGCGGCTAGGGCGGCGCGCGCCACGCAGGCCATGTTCCAGATGAAGAAGATCGACGTCGCGACAATCCGCCGCGCTTACGCCGGCTGAGCTCACTCGAAGAACGCGAAGCTGCGGAATTCGATGCTTTCCCGGGGCCGGGCGTCCGGGAAGCTCAGATCGCGAAACGCGGTGTGGGGCGTCCGCAGCGCCTTGCCCGCCTCGCTGTCGTGGAACTTGATGAGCACGATCTCGTCTCGCGTCATGTTCGAGAAATACCACCACCGGTGCGCCGGGTTGTAGTGGAAGATGGCGGCCGCGAGCAGCGACTCTTCGTCCGGCATTTCGCACATCATGGCTTCCGGTTCGGGAATGCGGTCCACGACGTGCAGCGTGTTCGGAACCCCTTCGTCGGCGCGGACGCTCCCCGCGTCGCACAGCGCGAGCGGCCAGTCCTGTGGCGGTTCCGAGAATGAGCGCCAAAGACTGGAGGCGATGAAGCGCGAGTAGCCTTTGCCGTCCGGAAAGGCCTTGTCGTAGAGATCACGCGCAAGGAGCTCCGCGCGTCGTGGCGTGAAGTCGACGTGAGCCTCGCCAGCCGGCGGCTGGACGCCGCCTTTGTGCGCGTAACCGACGGTCTGGCGATGATGCCGCGACAGATCTCCGGAGGTGCGGATCATCCAGCTCATGAGTGCGACGCGGTTCGCACCGGTAAGTGCCTTGACGGTCTCCTCGACTTCGCCCGGGTAGATCCGCTCGACCTCGTCCCGGTCGAAGAAGTCCCGCACCGCGCTGCGATGCTCGGTCAGGACGAAACCGTTTACATCCAGGCTGAACCGCTCCCTGATCGGGCGTCCGTCGCGGATCCTCACGCGGTGCGTCTGATACCTGCCGGTGTTGCATTCGACGCCCGGCGCCACGAAGCGGCGATTGATCCGCGAATCAGCCGTGACATAGCTGATTCCGGCCTCCACCGTTCTCACGTCGGGATCGTCCACGGCACCTCGCATCTCGCTTGCTCCGTCGAATGGGATCATTCGCCGGCGATCGTCATCTCCTCGATCAGGATCGAGCCCGTGCGGGTCCCGCCGCGGAGGTCGACGTCGTTGCCGACATCGACGATACGGCGATACAGGTCCTTGAGGTTGCCTGCGATCGTGACCTCGTGGACGGGATACGCAATGCGGCCACCCTCGATCCAGAATCCCGTGGCGCCACGCGAATAATCGCCGGTCACGCCATTGACGCCCTGCCCCATGAGCTCGGTCACGAGCAGGCCGCGATCCATGAGCGCGAGCATGCCGTCGAAGTCGCGCTCGCGCCCGCGCACGGTCAGGTTGTGTGTGCCGCCCGCGTTGCCCGTCGTGCGCAGCCCTAGCTTGCGCGCCGAGTAGGTGCTCAGCACGTAACCTTCGAGCACGCCGTTCGCGACGAGCTCGCGGTCGCGCGTCGCCACTCCCTCATTGTCGAATGGCGCGCTGCCGAGCGCCTTCGGCAGGTGGGGATGCTCGTGAAGTGCGAACCAGTCCGGAAAGACCTGTTGCCCAGCCGCGTCGAGCAGGAACGATGCGCGCCGGTACTGGCTGCCGCCGCGGATCGCACCGATGAAATGCCCGATCAGCCCGCGGGCGACGTCGGGCGAATAGAGCACCGGTGCGCGCGTCGTGGCGAGCTTGCGCGCCCCAAGCCGTGCAACGGCGCGTTCGCCGCTCCGGCGTCCGATACTCTCGGCGGGCTCGAGCTCGCGCCAGTCGCGCGTACTGCTGTACCAGTAGTCGCGCTGCATCTCGTCGCCGTCGACGCCGATCACCGCGCAGCTGATGCCATGCAGCGACCCCGGGTAGGAGGCCATGAAACCGTGCGAGTTTCCGTATGCGCGCACGCCGGCGTGGCTGCTGACGCCGGCGCCCTCGGAGTTCGTGATGCGCTTGTCGACGACCATCGCTGCCGACTCGCAGGCACGCGCAAGCTCGACTGCCGCCTCGGGATCGAGCGCCCATGGATGCGACAGGTCGAGATCCGGGATGTCGGTCGCAAGCGTGTCGGGATCCGGGAGTCCCGCGCAGGAGTCCTCCGCGGTGAACCTTGCGATGCTGCAGGCCTTGGCGACGGTTTCGCGGAGCGCGTCCTCGGTCAGGTCGGCGGTGCTCGCCGCGCCCTTCCGCGTTCCAAAATACACGGTCACCCCCATTCCACGGTCGCGCTGGTACTCGACCGTCTCGACCTCGCCCAGTCGCACCGACACCGAGAGGCCGGTATCCATGCTGACCGCGGCCTCCGCCTGGTCTGCGCCGCGTGCCTTCGCTTCGCGAAGCGCGACATCGACCAGCGCGGGCAGGTCCGGGCCACGGACGGGCGGCGCAGGTGTTTGCAGGTCGTTCATGCGTCGGGATCCACGAGGGTGCGGCAGCCATTCTAGCAGTGCCCGCCGCGCAACCCGCTGCGTGCTAGCATTTCGCGCGTGCGTCCACCCGACCACGATCCCGACGAGGCGCCCAGCAAGAGCGCCCGCAAACGCGAGGCGCTCGATCTCCAGTCGCTCGGCGAGGCGCTGATCGAGCTTCCTCCGGCGGAGCTCGATGCGCTCGATCTGCCCGAGACGCTGTACGACGCGATCGTCGCCGCACGCGACATCACGAGTCGCGGCGCCGGTGTGCGGCAGCGACAGTTCATCGGCAAGCTGATGCGCAAAGTCGACGCCGAGCCGATCCGGGCCGCGCTGGAGCGGCGCCGCGACGCCGATCGAGCGCGGCTGCACAGCGAGCGCCACATCGAGCAATGGCGCGACCGGTTGCTCACAGACGACGCTGCTGTATGGCGGGAGCTGCAGTCGTCGCACCGAGACGCGCCCGTCGACGAGCTGCGTTCGCTGGTGAGACAGGCACGCGCGGAACGGGACTCGGCGCGCCCGCCCGCGGCCGCGCGCAGGCTTTTCCGGCGACTTCGCGCACTGCTGGATCCGGGCCTTTAGGCCCGTTTATGTACAATGCCGCGGTGAAGGCACTGGTCGGCATCATCATGGGTTCGTCGTCGGACTGGGAAACGCTCAAGTCCGCAGCCGACACGCTCGAGCGCCTCGGCGTACCGTTCGAGGTGCGAGTGGTTTCGGCGCATCGCACGCCCGATCTGCTGTTCGAGTACGCCGCCACCGCGCGCGATCGCGGGCTCGAGGTCATCATCGCCGGAGCCGGCGGTGCCGCTCACCTGCCCGGTATGACCGCGTCAAAGACCTCGCTCCCGGTGCTTGGCGTGCCCGTGCAGTCAAAGACGCTGAGCGGTCTCGACTCCCTGCTCTCGATCGTGCAGATGCCGACCGGAGTGCCGGTCGGTACCCTGGCTATCGGTCCCGCCGGCGCGGTCAACGCGGCACTGCTCGCCGCGGCGATCCTCGCTAACGGACACCCTGACGTGCGCGCCGCGCTCGACACTTATCGCGCCGCCCAGACCGAACACGTGCTCGCCGCACCGGATCCACGCAAGCCCGCTGGCACATGAGAGTCGGCGTCATCGGCGCCGGCCAGCTTGGGCGCATGCTGGCGCTGGCAGGCTATCCGCTGGCTCTGGGCTTCCGCTTCCTGGACAGCAGCGCGGATTCACCCGGCGGGCAGATCGCACCGATCGTCACGGGCGCGTTCGACGATGCGGATTGTATCGCGCGCCTCGCGGCCGGCTGCGACGTCGTTACCTATGAATTCGAGAACGTACCGGTCACTGCGCTTGCGCGGATACCAACCTCGGTACCGTGTCATCCGCCGGTCGAGGCGCTGCGCGTGTCGCAGGACCGGCTGTACGAGAAGGAGCTCTTTGGCAGGCTCGGGATCGTCACACCCGCCTATCGCTCAGTAGAGACGCTGCGCGAGCTCGAGATCGCGGTGGCTGCGATCGGCCTGCCCGCGATGCTCAAGACGCGCCGCCTGGGATACGACGGCCGCGGCCAGCGGTGCCTGCGCCGCGCAGCCGACCTGGCGCCCGCGTTCGCGGCCCTCGGCGGCGTGCCACTCATCCTCGAGGGATTCGTACGCTTCGATCGCGAGGTGTCGATCGTGGGCGCAAGGAGCACGGCGGGCGAGACCCGCGCCTATCCGCTCGCGGAAAACATCCACGGCGACGGCATCCTCCGCGAGACGCGCGCACCCTTCAAACGGCCGGCGCTGCAGCGCGCGGCCGAGCGCCACCTCGGGCGGCTGTTCGATCACTTCGGGTACGCGGGCGTGCTCACGATCGAGTTCTTCGTCGAGCGCGGACGGCTGGTGGCGAACGAGATGGCGCCGCGCGTGCACAATTCCGCGCATTGGACCATCGAGGGCGCGGCGACCTCGCAGTTCGAGAACCATTTGCGGGCGATCCTCGGCTGGCCGTTGGGCGACACACGGGCGCTCGGCCATGCGGCGATGGTCAACCTCATCGGGACGATGCCGGACCGTGACGCACTGCTCGCCCTGCCGGACGTACATCTGCACGTCTACGGCAAGACTGCGCGGACCGGCCGCAAGCTGGGCCATTGCACGCTCGTAGCCGCCACGGCCCGGGACCGCGATCGCCTGCTCCGGCGGGTACAGCGGCGCCTCCGACCCTGACCGGACGTGCTGTCCGTCACCGTCCTACGACCGACCTGACGGGTTTTTTTGCGGTGACGCGCCGGGCCCTTATAGTTGCGCCCGGGAGCCTCGATGTACCTCGAACATTTCCAACTGAAGGAATTGCCTTTCCGGCTCAGCCCGGATCCGGCCTTTCTATACCCGAGCCCGGTTCATTCCCGTGCCAAGGCGTACATGGAGTCGACCATCTGGTTCACGGATGGCTTCGTGATCATCACGGGCGAGATCGGCTCCGGGAAGACCACCCTGATCGAGACCTTCCTCAAGGAAATCGACAAGGATGTCGTCGTCGCGCAGCTCAACCAGACGCAGGTGTCGCCGATCGAGTTCCTGCAGACCATGCTGGCGCAGTTCGGTTTCAGCCCGTTCAAGATGAAGAAGGCCGAGCTGATCACGACCCTCAACTCATTCCTGATCGAGCAGTACGCAAACGACCGCAAGGTGCTGCTGATCGTCGACGAGGCGCAGAACCTGAGCAACAAAGTGCTGGAGGAGGTTCGGTTGCTGTCGGGCGTGGAGACGACCAAAGAGAAGGTGCTCCGCATCATTCTCGCGGGCCAGCCCGAGCTAAACGCCAAGATCGACTCGCCCGAGATGATGCAGCTGCGGCAGCGCGTCCGCCTGCGCTTCCACCTCTCGGCGCTGTCCGAGCAGGACACCGTGAATTACATCGACCATCGGCTACAGGTCGCCGGGTCGAACGGCCGCGCGCTGTTCGCGCCTGAGACCTACCCGGTCATCTATCGCTACACCGGCGGCATCCCGCGGCTCATCAATACGCTCTGCGATACGGCGCTGCTCGCGGCGTTCGCGCAGGACCACGCCACGATCGGCCTCGAGGAGCTGCAGGCAGCGATCGAAGAGCTGCAGTGGGTCGAGTACGCCGCGACGGCGATGTCGAAGCAAGCCAGCATCGACGACACGGCTACGCACATGCAGCCGCCGGTCGGCCGGGTGGTACTCGCGCTTCAGGGCGCCGTGGTCAGCGAGGCGCTGCTTGCGCCCGGGCGGTTCGTGATCGGTCGCACCACGGACAACGACCTGCAGATCGACAGCAAGTTCGTGAGCCGGCATCACGCTCAGATCGTCACGACGCGCGAGGGCAGCTCGATCGAGGACCTGAACAGCACCAATGGCATTTTCGTGCGCGGCCGACGCATCAGGCGCTCGAAGCTTGCCGAGGGTGACGTGGTCAAGATCGGCGTCCACGAGCTGATCTACCAGCGGATCGACGGCGCGGCCTTTATCGGGCCGTGAATCAGTCGAGCGGCGGGCGCTGGTACTCCTCCTGGGTGGCCCGGTAGTCACGACGCCGCATCCAAACGACGAGACCGGCCGTCATGCAGAGCGCGCCGAGCACGAGCAGCAGGGCACGCGGCCCGGCTTCGATGAAGAACGCACAGAGAAGCTGAAACACACCGGCGGCGATATACACCATCGGCAGGGCCTCGTAGAGCGCGTTCGGGATCCACATCGGCCGCATCGCGCCGTTCCCTACCCGGTGCCGCCCACCGTGAGTGCGTCTACACGCAGAGTCGGCTGACCGACGCCGACCGGCACGTCCTGGCCGTCCTTGCCGCAGGTGCCGACGCCGTCGTCGAGACGCAGGTCATCGCCTACCATCGAGATCCGCGTCATCACGTCCGGGCCGTTGCCGATCAGCGTCGCACCCTTGACAGGCCGCGTGATGCGACCGTTCTCGATCAGGTAGGCCTCGCTGGCGGAGAACACGAACTTCCCTGAGGTGATGTCCACCTGGCCGCCGCCGAAGTGTCGGCAATACAGGCCCTTTGCGACGGAACCCACGATCTCCTCCGGTGAATGCGGCCCCGGCAACATGTAGGTGTTCGTCATGCGCGGCAGCGTCAGGTGCGCGAACGACTCACGGCGGCCGTTGCCCGTCGGGGCGACGCCCATCAGCCGCGCGTTGAGCTTGTCCTGGAGGTAGCCGCACAGCACGCCGTTCTCGATCAGCGTCGTGTACTGCGTGGTTGTCCCTTCGTCGTCGATATTGAGCGAGCCACGGCGATTGGGAAGCGTCCCGTCGTCGACGACTGTGCATTCCGGCGCCGCCACCCGCTGGCCGATCCGGCCGCTGAACGCCGAAGTGCCCTTGCGGTTGAAATCGCCCTCCAGCCCGTGCCCGACCGCCTCGTGCAGCAGGACGCCGGGCCAGCCCGGCCCCAGCACCACCGTCATCGTGCCCGCGGGCGCCGGCACGGCCTCGAGATTGACCTGCGCGGTGCGCACGGCCTCGCGCACCAGCGCGCGCCAGCGCTCGCCGGTGCGGAACTCGGTGTACGCGAACCGGCCGCCGCCGCCCGCATATCCCTGCTCACGCCGTCCCTCGTGCTCGATGATCACCGACACGTTGAGCCTCACCAGCGGCCGAACGTCGGCCGCGAGCGTGCCGTCGCTCGCGAGCACCATGATCGTTTCGTGCGACGCGGACAGGCTCGCCATCACCTGGCTGATGCGCGGATCGAGTGCGCGCGCCTCGCGGTCGATCTCCTCCAGCAGGCGCACCTTGTCGCGGTCATCGAGCGTGTCGATCGGGTCGATGGGCAGATACAGGTCGCGCCCGCCGCCCGCATGCCAGGCTTGAAGCGCGCCTGTCGAGCCGCTGCGCGCAATCGCGCGCGCAGCACGCGCGGATTCGAGCAGCGCAGGCAATACGACCTCGTCCGAGTAGGCAAAGCCCGTCCGCTCACCCGCGAGCGCGCGCACGCCGACACCACGGTCGATGCTGTGCGCGCCGTCCTTGACGATGCCATCCTCGAGGGACCAGGACTCCTCGCGCACCGCCTGAAAATAAACATCCGAGTAGTCAACCGCATGCCCCATCACCTCGCCGAGAATGCTGGCGACGCGGTTTTCGTCGAGCGCGGCCGGCACCAGGATTGCGCTCCGGGCGTGGTCCAGTGGGTCGGCGTGCGTGCCGGTGGCGGACGGCAACTGGCTCGGCGAAAACATCGCCGGCGGCGGGATCGGGTGGCTCATTGACTGCCTCAGGCGTGCTGTCGGTGGGTCAGGACGGGGAAATTCTGCCTGACCTCGCGCTGACGCACGAGGTCGATTCGCCCGATCACGACCCCGGTGCCGCGTGGCAGCCGGCTCTGCACCCGTCCCCAGCAGTCGACGATCATCGTGTCGCCGTAGGTTTCACGGCCGTTTTCGTGGAATCCGGACTGCGCCGGCGCCACCATACCGGCCAGGTTCTCGATGGCGCGCGCCCGCAGCAGTATTTCCCAGTGCGCGCGGCCGGTGGGCGCCGTAAAGGCGGACGGCAGGCAGAACCAGTCGGCGCCTGCGCGTCCGAGCTGGCGGAAGAGCTCCGGAAACCGCACGTCGTAGCAGACCGCGAGCCCCAGCCGGCCGGCGGGCGTATCGATGCATACGGGCTCACTGCCCCGCCGCACTGTTCCCGACTCCATGTAGCGCTCGTCGCGGCCCGGGATGCTGACATCGAAGAGATGGATCTTGTCGTAGCGCGCCACCGTGCGGCCGGTGGGGTCGAGGACCAGGCAGGCGGCCGCGACCTGTGAAGGGTTCTCGGTCGCGATCGGGATCGTGCCCGCAACCAGCCACATGCGGAACTCGCGGGCGGCCTGCGCGAGGAAGCGCTGGATCGGCCCATCACCCGCCTGTTCCGCGACCGCGAGCTTCTCCTGCTCGGTATGACCCATGAGCGCGAAGTTCTCGGGCAATGCCGCGACCTCGGCGTCCTTCGCGCGCGCCTCGCGCAGCAACCGCCAGGCGTCGGCGAGATTTCGCGCGACGTCCGCGCCCGTGGTCATCTGGATGGCGGCGACGACGGTCATTGTGTAAGCGCCGCGGCGGCCTCCGGCGCAGCCGGGCCCGACGGTTCCGGCGCCGAGATGCGTTCAACCACCGGGGCCGCCCACGGCCCGGTGACGCGATAGTACGCGCGCGTCAGTCCCTTGAGCTGGCCCTTGAAGAGTTGCGAGAGCACCAGCACGCCGGCGCCCACGACCGGGCCCGCGGCGAGTGCACCCGCGACCGCCAGCGGACCGCCCGGGTTGCCGCTCACGATCACGGTCTGGTCGTAGTCCTGGCTCGCGAGCCCGGTCCGGCCCGCGACACCGATGTCTACCGCCGTGCCGGTGAGCAGCAGGTTCTTCGTAAACGCGTCGCCGTCGTGCACCTCAAAGTCGCCGCGCACGGAATCGAAGGCGAGGCCTTCGTCGGTGACGTCGCGGAAATCGAGCGCGAGCCGTCGCGGAAGCTCGACGACGCTCATGAGGCCCAGCACCCGTCCGGCTGCGCCAGGCTCGACGTTGCGGAGCTGTCCGCCCTCGAGCTCGACGCGCACGCGGCCGTCCATGAGCCGCACCGCATCCCCGGTCGGCCCTCCCGGCCAGGTGAGGTGTGCGGCGATCGAGGCGCGCTGCGCCTCGATCGCATCGCGATACCCGAGCGCGACCGAGGCCGCGCGGAGATCGGTGCTGGTAGCCTCGAGGTCGAGTTCGCTGCGCGAGCCGCCCCCCTCGGCGAACCAGCGTCCGGTGCCCGCGATGTCGAGAGCCGGCGAATGCGTGGTCAACTTCAGCATGCGGAGCCCCTGCGGTTCGCGCACGATCTCGGCGCGCAACTGGCCGAACCGCCGCTCCTGCCAGACGAATTCCTCCGCGGATACCATCAGCGCCGGCATGCGGCGCGGATCGGCCGGCTCGGCAGGCGTCGGCGTCGTGGCCGCACCGGATTCGAGGTGCAGGCGCTGCATATCGAGCACGACCGGCGCACCGCTCTTAAGATCGAATGGAACGCTAATATGACCCGCAGCCTGCGGCCCGGTCAGGTCAACCTGCCAGTGCCGGTCGGATGCCGCGAGAACCGCGGCGACGTCGCGCAGCTCGTAGCCGTAGAGCCGCGCTCGCGCCAGGCGCACGTTGACCGGGCCCAGCCAGTCCGAAAGCGTTCGTCGTGCGGGCGAGTCGCCACCGAGCGCGAGCCATCGTCCGAGATCGAAATCCGGCCAGTCGCCGTGGATCTGCAGCCCGCGAGTCGCGGGCAGCGACAGTGCTCGATCGTCGAAGCGCAGCGCGCCGCGCTCGAAGTCCGTCTTGCCGTCGCGGTCGCGGAACGCGAGCCGTGCGTGCGCCGCGCCGGAGCGGACGTCCACTTCGGTTGCGCCACCCGGCGAGTAGTCGAGCGTGAGACCGGTTTGCCGCTGGTCGTCCGGGGTCTTTGCAAACGGCGGCGGAGCCTCGATCGCGAGCCCGCGCAGATCGCTCGAGACTTCGAGCTGGGTCGGCCAGGGCTCGCCCTGCTGCTGCCGCTGCGACCCAAGCGCGAGCGTCCAGTTTAGATTGCCCGCCATCCGGATTCCGGCGGGCAGCCCGATGAACGCCGGAAGCTCCGCCCCGGCTGCGCGGCCGCTCCCCTCGACGACGACCGAGTCGAGCTCCGGTGCCGACGGGTCGCCGGGCGCGACCGTGATCGAGAACGGGCCACCGAGGAACGTGCCGCGCAGATCGCTCGATCGTATGTCGCGCCGCGCGACCACGAGCTCACCGCTCACCTGTTGCGCAGGGACGCGCAGCAGCGGCAGCGAGACGGTGGCCTGGTCGAGGTGTGCCCGCACCTCGTAGTTGCGGTCGGCCGGATCATGTGGGGTGAGGTGCAGCTTCAAAGCGAACGCCGTAGCTCCGCTCCCGGCGAGCTGCATGAACTGGCGGCCAAAGGTCGGGCCGAGCGGACTCTTCTGCAGCATGCCGAGCGCTTCTCCAAGGTCGCCGTCACCGCTGGCGTCGATATCGATTACCGGCTCCTTCAGGTCGGCGATTGCAACCGCGCCGCGGCGCAGCGATAAGCCTCCGACTCGCCCCGACCCAAGCTCCGCGCGCAGAGCGCCGTTCTCGAAGAGCACTCGCCCCCCGGCGTCGTGCAGCGGCGTAAAGCCGGCAAAATAGTCGAGCGTGATATCGCGCGCGTCGAAGGCGATCCGCATCTCGCCGCCGCCGTTGCGGAACGGGAAGCGCTTGACCGGCCCTGCGATGTGCACGACACCGTCGGTGGCGGTGCCCCGCACGAAGGCAGCCGCGAGCCATGCGATCGACTTAGGTCTAAGGCGCCCGTAGGGAAGCAGGCTACGCACAAGAGCCGCATCGGCTTGCTCTACGGTCCCGTCCACGCGCAGCTCGGGTGACTTCCTGCGGCCCGCGTACCGGAACTCGAACGCGCCGTGTGCTCGACCCTGAGCGTGCTCGAGCGAGATCTTCTTCGCGGCTGCGATCCAGGTGCGTCCTTCGCGACGCCACTCGATCTCGCCTGTCGCCGCGATCGGGCCGGGTGCGGCGGAGAACATCCGCGGCCATTCGAAGTCGAGGGACGGCGAACGCATTTCGATCCGGCCGCGCTTGTCGCTCCCCTTGACGGTTGCGGTCAGGCCCTTGAGCCCCGGCCACACGCCGCTGGCCGCGGCTCCGAGGTTCGCGACGTCGGCGTCGACCGCGAAGACCGGGATCGCTCCGGCGCGCGGCCGGTCCAGCTCGAGCGTGAGCCTGCGGATCTCGCCGCGCGGGGCGAGGCCCAGCCAGCGGTCCGCGGCGCGCGGTGCGACGGCCAGCGCGAGCGGCCACAGATCGTCGAGGCGCAGCGCCTCGCCCTGCAGCTTGAGCGAATGGCGCGTGACAGCCCGTCCGTGAAACTCACCCTGCAGCCGGGCGGGCGGAGGAGACCCCGTCTGCATCTCCCGCACGGCGCGCAGGTCGCGTAGATCGAATGCCCAACCGTCGTCGAGGCCGCGCAGTGCGAGGTGTCCGGCGAGGAGCTCGTACCTGGCCGTTAGTGGCACCTTGACCGGCTGACGGCGCCAGCGCTTCTCGACCTCGGGCATGCTGAGCGGCGAGCTGCCCGGTGCGCGACGCGGCGGCGTCAGCTCCAGCACCTCGAGCTCGGGCAGGTTGCGCGCGGGTGTGCCGAGCGCGAGCTCGCGCAGCTCGAGATCGAGACGCAGCTCCTGCAGCCGTCGCGCGCTGAATGCGACCCGCGCGTTGACGCGACCGGTGCCGGAGAGCGGCCGTGCGAGCCCGCTCGGCAGAAGCTCCGCCAGGCCCGGCAGCACCAGCCGCTCGACTTCGAGATCGACGCGACCGGCCAGATCGCGCGGCTCGGCAAGCGTTCCCTCGAGCTCGGCTTCGAAACCTATGCGCTTGCCGAGCGACTCCGGCAGCCGGGCAGAGCCGCGCGCGACGACTCGATCCCGGTCCCGGCGCAACACGACATCGAGATCGCGCACAGTCCAGGGCTTCGCGCGGGTCTTGAGATCGCGCACATGCACCGTGGCGTCGGCGATCTGGACATGACCGGCGGGGAGCCGGTCGAAGTCGAACGGTGGACGGTCAGCAGGTCGTTCGCCCAGTCCGAGCAGACGGATGCTGCCGTCCTCGAGGCGCATAAGCGTCATTGTCGGGCCGACAAAGCTCACGCGCCCGGCAACGAACTCGCCGGCGCGCAGCACGTTCCAGAGATCGAGCGCAACACTTCCTTCGCGCATTGCGAGCATCGGCTGCCGGTCTTCTCGGTCGAGGATGCGAAGGTCGTAGAGCACGAGCTCCGGTCCGTACCAGCGCAGCCTGGCGTCCAGGCTCGAGAACTCGAGCCGCAGCTCGGTCTGCCGTTCCACCCAGGCCTTCACGCGGTGGGCACGCTCCGGCATGCCGGCGAGCACGATACGGAGCAGCAGCAGCAGGAGTGCAATCGCGATCAGCAGGCCCGCGAACAAGAAGCCGAGGATCCGCAGCACGCGCCGCTTCCCGGCGCCAGGGGGACCATTGGAGTCGGCCGCGTCGGTGAACGCGTGCGCGTTCACATCAGGACCACGTCGTACTGGTCGATCAGGTACAGCGCCTCGGTCTGCAACCGGATCGGCTTGCCCGTCAGGACCTCGAGCTCACCCAGCGCCGCCGACTCCTCGTCGAGCAGGCGTTCGATCACGTCCTGGTGAGCGAGCACGAGCAGCTCCTGGAACTCGAACTGGCCGGTCTGCCGCAGTATCTCGCGGAAGATCTCGTAGCACACGGTTTCCGGGGTCTTGACGTAGCCGCGGCCCTCGCAGGCAGCACAGGGGGCGCAGAGCTGGTGTGCGAGGCTCTCCCGCGTGCGCTTGCGGGTCATCTCGACCAGACCCAGCGGCGAGACCGTCGACACGTTGGTGCGGGCATGGTCGGCGGCGAGTGCCTTCTCGAGCGCCTGCAGCACCTGCCGCCGGTGCTCTTCCTCCTGCATGTCGATGAAGTCGATGATGACGATGCCGCCGAGGTTTCGCAGCCGCAACTGGCGCGCGATCGCGACCGCGGCCTCGAGGTTGGTCCGGAAGATGGTTTCCTCGAGGTTGCGATGCCCGACGTAGGCACCGGTGTTGACGTCGATCGTGGTTAGCGCCTCGGTCTGGTCGATGATCAGGTAACCACCGGACTTGAGCGCCACCTTGCGGTCGAGCGAGCGCTGGATCTCCTCCTCCACCGCGTGCAGGTCGAAGATCGGGCGGCTGCCCGCGTAGCGCTCGACGCGCGCACCGAGGGCGGGCATGAACGTGGTGGCAAACTCACGCATCCGGTCACAGGTGGCGTCGTGATCGACCAGCACCCGGTCGACGCCTTCACCGACGAGATCGCGCATCAGGCGCAGCGGCAGGGCGAGATCCTCGTGCACCAGCGTTCCAGCGCGCGCGCTGTGCGCGTTTGCGTCCAGCACCTCCCACAAGCGGCGCAGGAACAGCATGTCGGCGCGCAGCGCCTCGGAGGCGGCGCCCTCCGCGGCCGTGCGCACGATGTAGCCTCCCGCCTCGCCGTCGACGACGGCCGATTGCACCGCCTCGCGCAACCGCTGCCGCTCGCCCTCGTTTTCGATGCGGGCCGACACACCGACACCGTGACCGAACGGCATGAAGACCAGGTAGCGAGACGGAATCGTGACGAAAGTGGTGAGCCGCGCACCCTTGGTGCCAAGCGGATCCTTGAGCACCTGGACCAGGATGTCGGCGCCCTCGCTGACGAGCTCGCGGATGCTGTCGGTGCGTGGCGCAGCGTCGCCGTTCTCGGCATCATCGGGCTGGACGATGTCGGATGCGTGGAGGAACGCCGTACGCTCGAGACCGATGTCGATGAACGCTGCCTGCATTCCGGGCAGAACCCGCGATACACGTCCCTGGTAAAGATTGCCCGTCAGACCGCGCCGGCTCGCGCGCTCGACGAACAGTTCTTGAAGCACTCCGTTCTCCAGCAGCGCCGCGCGCGTCTCGCGCGGGCTCACGTTGATCACGATCTCCGTGCTCACGGCGCCGGCGCGTCCCGGGCGGCGAGTATCGGAGCGAGCAGTTCCCAGGTCTCGCACAGCGGCAGCCCCATCACCCCCGAATAGCTGCCCGCCAGATGACTGACGAAGACCGCCGCACGGCCCTGGATCGCGTAGCCGCCAGCCTTGTCGACGGACTCGTCGCTCGTGCAGTACCAGTCGAGATCCGCGTCCGTCAGCCTGCGGAAACGCACCGTACTGGAGCACAAACGCAGCTCGACACCGTGAGTGCACACCAGCGCCACCGCGGTGTGCACCTCGTGCGTGCGCCCCGACAGGCGGCCCAGCATCGCGCGGGCCGAGGATGCGCCATGCGGCTTGCCGAAGATCTCGCCGTCGAGAGTCACCGTCGTGTCGGCGCCAAGTACCGGGCGGCGCTCAACCTCGGGGAGCTCGTCCCAGAGGGCCCGCGCCTTGGTCTCGGCGAGGCGGGCGACGTAGGCCGTAGCCGACTCGCGCGAGCGGCGTGTCTCGTCGACCTCGACCGCGCGAACCTCGTGGTCGATGCCGATCTGACGCAACAGTTCACTGCGTCTCGGGGACGCGGAAGCCAGAAAGATCAATGGCTTGGGCATCCGCGAAGGATACCGGCCAGTCGATCGGCCGACGAGCCCGGCGCGGCACCGACGGCCCTTCAAGCCCGGTGATACGGCAACCCCTTGATCAGGCTCACGGCACGGTAGAGGGCCTCGGCGGCAACGACCCGCGCGAGGCCATGTGGCAGCGTCAACGGCGACAACGACCAGCGCAGCCGCGCCTTTGTGTCCACGGCCGCGGCGAGCCCGTCGGGACCCCCGATGCAGAAGACCAGCGGGTCGCCTTCGCGCGAGCGGTCGTCAAGCCAGCGCGCGAGCCGCGCGGTGCTCCACGCCTCGCCGTGCACCTGCAGGGCGACGACGCAGGCACCCGGACCCGCGGCCGCCAGCATGCGCTCACCTTCCGCGGCAACGGCGCGCGTGACCTCGTCGCCCGAGCGCTTGCCGAGCGGGATCTCGGTCAGTGCCATGCGGTAATCCGCGCCCTGCAGGCGGTCTGCGTAGTCCCGGTATCCGGCGTTCACCCAGCCCGGCATACGCGTGCCGGCGGCGACCAGGTGAAGCAGCATTCGGGTCTCAGGCAGCGACGGCGCCGGCGGACCAGAGCTTCTCCAGCGCGTAGAAGCCACGCACCCGCGGCAGCATGACGTGCAGCACGACGTCGTTGAGGTCGAGCAGCACCCATTCCCCGTCGCGCTCGCCCTCCATGCCGAAGGGCCGGAACCCGGCCTCCTTGCAGCGTTGCACGACGCGGTCGGCGATCGAACGCACGTGACGGTCGGAGGTGCCGCTCGCGACGATCATCGTGTCAGTGATGTCGGTCAGGCCGCGCACGTCGAGCGCCGAAATGTCGATCGCCTTCATGTCGTCCAGCGCCGCGAGCACGACCTCCCGCAGCTTCGATCCGGTTGCGGAGCTCGCCGCCTTCTTCGCGGGAGCGCGCCGTGGTACGCGCGGCGTCTTCGCCGCAGGGCGTGTCGTGCGTGTGGACTTAATGCGCTTTACTGCCATGCTCACCTCGTGGGACTTTGGGAATAGCAACCTGTCTCGCTGATGATGTTGCGGACCGCGTCGGGCATCAGGTACCGGGGATCGCGACCCGACGCGATGATGTTGCGCAGATCCGTGGATGCAATCTCGAGCTGCGTCACCGGGTGGATGAATATCCGTCCGGCGAGTGCCTCGTGCAGATCGTTGATGCGTCCCGTGCCTCGATCGACCATGAGTTCGCCGAGCGGGCCACTCGTCGGAGCTCGCCAGCCGGGACGGTGCGCGACCACCACGTGCGCGAGTTGCAGGATCTCGCGCCATTGATGCCACTTCGGCAGGCCGAGAAACGCATCCATGCCCACGATCAGGCAGAGCGAACGGTCGGAATGCTCGCGCCGCAGCTCGGCCAGGGTGAGCACCGTGTACGATGGGCCCTCGCGCCGCACCTCGCGGTCGTCGACGACGAATCCGGCCTGACCGTCGATCGCCGCGCGCACCATCGCGAGCCGCAGACGTGCATCGGCGAGTGGCGAATCCCGAAGCGGCGGGGCTCCCGCCGGGATGAAACGGACCTCCGCGAGACGCAGCGCCTGCAGCATCTCGAATGCCGTGCGCATGTGCCCGAAGTGGATCGGGTCGAAAGTGCCGCCGAAGATCCCGATCGGCATCATGCGGCCAGGCGTACTCCCGCGATGCGCGCCACCAGCGCCTCGAGCGCGAGCCATGGATCGCCGGCGAGGGCGCCCTTCGCAATCCGATCGGCCTGGCCCGCCGCGACGATCAGCGCGTCGATCGTCGGCCGCGGCAGGCGCGGAATCGCCATGCGCAGCGCCGGCTGGCGGCTCGCCCACACCCGCTCCGCGCGCAAGGCCTCGTCGATGGAGCGCGTGCGGGTGAGCCGCAGCGCGACGCGCGAGAGGGCCCGCAGGTCGGAGAGCAGCGCCCAGAGCAGCAGCGGCGGCTCCTGCCCCTCGGCGCGCAACCCCGCCAGGATGCGAAGCGCCCGCGCGGCTTCGCCTGCGAACGCGGCGGTCGCGAGCTCGAACACGTCGTAGCGCGCACTGTCCGTGACGAGCGAAGCGACGGTCGCCTCGTCCAGCGATCCGCCGGGCCAGGCGAGCGCAATCCGTTCGATCTCCTGCTGCGCCGCGAGCAGGTTGCCCTCGACACGATCGGCGAGCAACCGCGATGCAGGCGGATCGAGCGTCACGCCCCGCTCGGCCAGCCGCGCCGAGATCCAGCGCGGGAGCTCGTCGCGATTCACCGGCCGCGTGAGGACTAGCGCCGCTGCTTGCTCGAAGGCCTGCACCCAGGCCGCCTGCAGCGATTTACGCTCGAGCTCGCCGCTCACCAGCAGCAGCGTATCGGCCGGCGGACGCTCGGCGAGCTCGGTCAGCGAGCGGGCGGCCGTCGTATCGATCGGTCCGGCGAGACGCAGCTCGATGAGGCGCCGCTCGCCGAAGAGCGACAGGTTCGCCGCGCCGGTCATGAGGCGATTCCAGTCGAATCCGCGATCGAGGAAGTGCAGCTCGCGCTCCGCGTAGCCTGCGTTGCGGGCAGCGCCGCGGATGAGATCGCAGGCTTCGCCGATCAGCAGGGGTTCCGCGCCGGTAACGAGATAAGCGCTGCGCAGGCCACGTGCGAGCGCACCGGCCAAGCTGTCCTGAGCGATCCTCACGGCCGTGGTTCAGCCGCGTTCAGGGCGACGTACCTGTCGAGTTCGGACCATCTGTGGCGATTATGCCGCCTCCTCCCTGATCGTTCCACCATCTCGCATGCGTCCGTCGCACGGCGCCGGCACCTCGTCGGCTGCTCTGCCGCCATGAGCTACACTCGCAGGATGTATGGTAAATCCGCCACCGCGGGCGTTGCGCGCCGTCGCGGCCTCTTCCCCGCCCTGCGACCGTATCGCCACGGGTGGCTGCGGGTGTCGCCCGTCCATGAGATCTATTTCGAGGAGTCGGGCAACCCGAAGGGCAAGCCTGCGGTATTTGTCCATGGCGGCCCCGGAGCCGGTGCGAACGCGACCGCACGCCGGTTCTTCGACCCGAAGCGTTATCGCATCGTCGTGTTTGACCAGCGCGGTTGCGGCCGCAGCCGCCCGCACGCCAGTCTCGACGACAACACGACCTGGCATCTGGTCGGCGACATGGAACTGCTGCGCGGACACCTCGGAATCGGGCGCTGGCTGGTATTCGGCGGGTCCTGGGGCTCGACTCTGGCGCTCGCCTATTCGCAGACGCACCCGACCGCCGTCTCAGAGCTGGTGTTGCGCGGGATCTTCATGCTGCGCAAGTGGGAAATCGACTGGTTCTACCAGGAAGGCGCGAGCGCCCTGTTCCCCGACCGGTGGGAGCAGTACGTCGCGCCCATACCGCAGCGCGAACGAGGCGACCTGCTGCGTGCCTTTCACCGCCGGCTGACGGGCCGCAACCGCGCGCGGCAGCTCGAGGCGGCGCGGGCGTGGTCGGTCTGGGAGGCCGCCACGAGCTTCCTGCGCACGGATGAATCGCAGATCCGCAAGTGGGGCGACCCCGCGTTCGCGACCGCAATCGCGCGGATCGAGTGTCATTATTTCGTGAACAAGGGGTTTCTCGAGCAAGAGGACCAGTTGTTGCGCGGCGTGCGGCGTATCCGCCACATCCCCGCGGTCATCGTCCAGGGCCGCTACGACGTTGTCTGTCCGATGCGCACCGCATGGGACCTGCACCGCGCCTGGCCAGAGGCCCGCTTCCGCCTGGTCGCCAATGCGGGACACTCCGCACTCGAGCCCGGCATCACGCACGAGCTCGTCGCGGCCACCAATCGTTTCGCCCGCCGATAGACCGCCTCCAAACCGCGTTTCCCGTCGTCAATCAATTGGCGCGAGCCGATTTTTCCGAGCGCGGGTCAACGGGCGCGTGTCGGACGAAAGCCGACATGGAACGCGATTACGGTTGCGGGGTCCAACGGATTGACGAGGTCGGGACTTATGTCACATCTTGGCGCGAGCGCGCGCGTATGCTTTCAACACACGTCGAGCACGTGGCAAGGAGATCGAGCACAAGTATCTGCGGTTGGGAGGAGTCATCGATGAGTGGGTATGCCGTCAAGAGTCAGGCTGGGGACGCCACGAGCTTCGTGGAGTCGCTCGGCGCGTACAGCCGCCAGCATCGAGCCAAGCACTGGGCAGGCACTTTCGAGGAATTCCTCCGCGACATCGTTCCGCCGTCACCGCGCTCACTCGCCCGCAGCAGCCACGAGTACCTGTGGGACATGCTGTGCTGGTTCGGTCGCAGCCAGCCCGATGCCGACAGCGGTCCGAGTGCGCTGTTCCAGCGCGAGTTGTTCGGCATCGACGCGCCGCTCGCACGTGTCGTCGATTATTTCAAGGGCGCCGCCGCCGGCTCCGACGTGGGTCGGAGACTGCTGCTGCTGCTCGGCCCACCGTCGGGCGGCAAATCCACGATGGCCATACTCCTGAAGCGCGGAATCGAGGAATACAGCCACACCGATGAGGGTGCGGTGTACGCGCTCTCCGGCTCGCCGATGCACGAATCCCCGCTCAACATCGTGCCGGCGACCTTGCGCGCGGAGTTTCGCGAGAAATTCGGCGTCGAGATCCGCGGCGAACCCAGTCCCTGGGCGCGCGACCGGCTCGAGCGCGAATTCGAAGGTGATTTCCTCCGCATGCCGGTGGAACGCATCTTCCTCGCCGAGGCGTCGCGGGTCGGCGTGGGCACCTATGCGCCGCACGACCCCTCGACCGCCGACATCGCCGACCTGGTCGGCTCGGTCGACCTGTCGAAGGTCGCCCACTTCGGCGACGAAGGCGACCCGCGCGCGTGGTCGTGGTCGGGCGCCGTCTACGCCGCGAGCCGCGGCGTGCTTGAGATGATCGAGATCCTCAAGGTCAAGCGCGAGTTCCTCTACCTGCTGCTCACGCTGACGCAGGAGAAGAACGTCAAGGTGTCGCGCTTCCCGCTCATTCACCTCGACGAGACGATCCTCGCACACACCAACCTCGCCGAGTTCAACAAGTTCCTGCAGGAAAAGGAGAACGAGGCGCTGCTCGACCGGATGGTGATCGTGCGCGTCCCGTATACGCTGTCCTACGGCGAGGAGGGCCGCATCTACCACAAGCTCGTGTCCTCGGCGCCGGCGTTCCGCGACGTGCACCTCGATCCGCACGCACTGCGCGTCGCGGCGGTGTTCGCCGTGATGACACGGCTGGTCAAGTCGGAGCGCGAGGGCCTCGATCTGGGCAAGAAGGCGCGGATCTTTGCCGGAGAGAGCGTCGAGGGCTTTACCACCACCGAGATCGAACGGCTGCGCCAGGAGGCGCCCGACGAGGGCCTGACCGGGGTGAGCCCGCGCTTCGTCATCAACGCGGTTTCGAACGCCATCACGCGCAGCGATACGCGCAGCCTGACGAGCATGGAAGTGCTGCTCGCGCTCAAGGACGCAATCGAGAGCGACGCGCGCATGGATGCCAAGCTCAAGAAGGCCTGGATCGACCACTTGGTCGTTGCGCGCAAGGAATTCTACAACCGCTGGGTCAAGGAAGACGTCCACCGCGCGCTCTTCGCTTCGTTCGAGGACGAGGCGCAGCAACTGCTCGACAAGTACCTCGACGAGGTCGAGGCGGCTCTCGACCAGCGCGAGGTCAAGGACCCGATCACCGGTGAGTCGCGGCCTCCGGACGAGCGCTTCCTGCGCTCGGTCGAGGACAAGATCAAAGTGTCGGACTCCGGCAAACTCACTTTCCGCCAGGAGATCGTGCGCAAGGCGATGGTGGCCTACAAGACCGGCGAGAAATTCAGGCTCAAGAGCCATGCGCGGCTCTCCGAGGCGATCGAGCAATACCTGTTCGAGGAGCGGCGCGACGTGCTGCGGCTGGTGACCTCGGCGGCGAGGCCCGACGACGAAGCCCAGCGGAAGATTTCCGCAGTGCAGGAGCGCATGATCGACGAGTACGGCTACGACGAGCACAGCGCCAGGGAGGCGCTGAGTTACGTGACGACTCTGCTCGCACAGGAGTGACGCGGCGGGGGGTTGGGCAGGGCCGGGTTGCAGCGCCCGGCAGGATCGAGCGATGACGGATGAGGTCAGCGGCAACCGTTTGAATGCGTGGTACGACCTGTTCTCGCGCGGCGCGCGCGACTGGTTGCGTCACAACGAGAAAGTCCGCGACGCAGTGCGCGCCCATCTTCCGCAAGTTGTTGCCGGTGCGGACGTATTGAGCCGCGGTCACTCCACGGTGCGTGTGCCCGTGCGGATGCTCGAGCACTACCGCTTCCGGTTGCGCGCGCCCGACCAGGTCGAAGGCGTGGGCCAGGGCGCGGCAAAGCCCGGCGACCGCATCGAAACCGGCGCGGATCCGGCCCAGGGCAGCGGTCGCGGCACAGGCGGCGACGAGGACGGTGGCGTCCAGTACACGCTCGAGTTCCAGGTCGACGACATCGTCGACTGGCTGTGGGAGGAAATGCAGCTGCCGAACCTCGAGAACCGCGCCGGGCAGGCCCGCGACGACGACTGGACGCGCGAGGGCTGGGATCGCCGCGGCGCGCGCTCGCGTCTCGACCGTCGCCGCTCCCTCAAGGAATCCATCAAGCGGCAGGCGGTCAACCAGGACTCGCCGACGTTCACCGACGAGGACCTTCGCTATCGCCAGCTCGCCAAGCGCGAGCAGCCAGCTACCCAGGCGGTGGTTTTCCTCGTGCTCGATGTGTCGGCCAGCATGGGCGAAGAACACCGCAAGCTCGCGAAATCCTTCTTCTTCTGGGCGGTGCAGGGCCTGCGCCGGCAGTACCGGCAACTGGAAGTGGTGTTCATCGCGCACACGACCGAGGCCTGGGAGTTCGCCGAGGAGGAGTTCTTCCGCGTTACGGGCTCGGGCGGCACGTTCATGTCCTCCGCGCTCGCGCTGGCGCGCAGCGTCGCGGACGAGCGGTACAGCCCGTCGCAATACAACCTCTATCTCTTCTATGCCTCCGACGGGGAGAATTCGCCGAGCGACAGCGCCGCCACGGACGTCGCCCTCAAGGAGCTGCTCGGCGATCTGCAGTACTGCGGCTTTCTCGAGGTGGGCTCCGGCGGCGAAGGCGGTCCGTCGAGCGACATCGGCAAGCTCTTTCTTCAGCTTGCCGCGGACGGCCAGCCAACCGCCGCGTACCGGGCGGCGAAGGCCGACGATATCTGGGGCGCCGTGCGGCACTTCTTCGGCCAGCAGCAGGCCGCGTGAGAGGACCGCAATGAGCGACGGCTGGCGCAGTTACCTGGCCCGGATCGAAGACCTGGCGCGCGGCGCGGGCCTCGACTACCACCCGGTCGAGTTCGAAGCCGTGCCCGACAGCATGATGATGGAGATAGCGATATACGGGCTGCCGGTTCGCATGCCGCACTGGTCGTTCGGCGTGCGCTACATCTACCGGCTGGTGCAGCACAGGATGGGGCTGTCACGGCTGTTCGAGGTCGTGTTCCCGGGCAATCCGGGACGTGCCTATCTCGCCCGCAACAACAGCGACGCGGAAAACGTTCTGGTCACCGCGCACGTCCTCGGCCATGCCGACTTCTCGAGCTGCAACCTGCTCTTCCGGCGCAGCGCCGCGCAGGTGGGACAGCAGATCGTCGAGCAGGCTGCAACGCACGCGCGGCAAATCGGCGAGGCGATCGAGGCGCATGGGGCGGAGCGTGTCGAGGCGGTGCTCGACGCGGCGCTGGCGCTCGAACAGCACGTCAACATCGACGCCGTGCTCGCCAGGCCGCGCTACCCCGACGAGGGACAGAAGACCACACCCTCGGACGATGACACATTCATCCGGCGCTTCCGCACGCTCGGACCGGATGTCGCGCCGGCGCCGGCGACCCTTGCGCCGGTGCCGCGGCCGCAGACGCCGCCGCACCCGGAACGCGACCTGCTCTGGTTCATCGCTCAGTACGGGCCGGAGCTCGAGCCTTGGGAACGCGACATCTTCCTCGCGGTGCGCGCCGAGTCGTTCTACTTCTACCCGGTGTTCGCCTGCCAGATCATGAACGAGGGCTGGGCGTCGTACTGGCACGCGCGGCTGCTGCGCGAGGCGGAGTTCCTGCCTCCGCAGGACTACGTCGACGCGATCAAGTGCCACTCGGATGTCGTGCGCCCCACCGGGCAGGGCGAGCGCGCCTCGCTCGACATCAACCCGTATCACCTCGGCTTCTCGCTCTGGGAGCGCATCGTCGCGGAACACGGCGTCGAGTACGCGCGCCGCGTGATGGAGCAGAACGACGACTTCGCGTTCATACGCGGGTATCTCACCAGCGAGGCCGCCACCGAGCTCAACCTGTTCCGCTACAAGGGACCGGCCCGCGGCCCGTACCAGGTGCAGGAGGAAGACCTCGATGCGCTGCACGAGGCGCTGCTCAAGCCCAAGTTCAGCTTCGGCGCCCCGACGGTGGCAGTCGATCGGCTGCGTGTCGATGGCACGCTCGAGCTCGTTCACGACCACGCGACCGACGGTCGCGGGCTCGATCACGAGCGCAGTGCGCGGGTGCTCGATTACCTGGTGAAGATCTGGCGGCGGCCGATCGTGCTAGCGAGCGTCGACGGCGAGGGCCGCACGCTGCAGCTCACCGCGAACCCCGCCTAGGCTCGCGCGCCAAACTCTCTAGAGCGAGCCCAGCCGCCGGACGATGAGTCCGGCGATGTCCCGCGCCATCGCCTCGCGCAGGATGTCCTCCTCGCGGTCCTTGGCGAGCAGGTCGGCCTCGTCGAAGCTGAAGCTGCGCGTCAGCTCGAGAACCTGGCTCGGCACAACCTCCTGCCCGCCGCGGTCGATCGAGTAGTCGACGACGTAGAACACCTCGAACTCCTCGGGCGTGTTGCGCGCCGAGACGGAGAGCACGCGACGACCGGTACGGTCGCTGCGCACGCGCACCACGGCGTCGGCCGCGCTGGCCGCGGGCGCGAGCGTCGCGCCGTTGCGACTCAGCGCCTCGCGCAGCTCGACCGCGAGGGGTGTCAGCTCGTCGGCGGTCGCCACATAGATGCGGCGGACCTCGGCGGGCAGCTCTCCCGAGCCCCGCAGGCGAAACCCGCAGGAAGAGAGGAAAATCACCGCAAGAACACACAGCAGCAGCAAGCCCACCACCAAGGGCTGCGAAAGGTGACGGATCGTGTCAGACGACGACATTGGCGAGCTTGCCGCGGACGTAGATGAATTTGCGGACGGGGCGCCCTTCGATGAAGCGCTGGACGTTCGAATCCGCGAGGGCGGCCTCGCGCACCGCAGCCTCGTCGGCCTCGGCAGCAACGGCCACCCGCCCGCGAAGCTTGCCGTTCACCTGCACGACGACCTCGATGGTCTCGCGGACAAGCGCGCCCTCGTCGACCCGCGGCCATTGCTCATCGATAACCGCTCCCGCGTGACCGAGTGCCTTCCACAGCGCATGACAGACATGCGGAACGACCGGTGACAACACCAGCACCGCGACCTCGAGCGCCTCCTGCAGCACCGCCCTGCCTTGCGGGGAACGGTCCTCGAAGCGCCCGAGCGAGTTCGTGAGCTCCATCACCGCAGCAATCGCCGTGTTGAAGTGCCGCCTGCGGCCGATGTCGACGGTGACCTTGGCCACCGTCTCATGCACCTGCCGGCGAATGTCGCGCTGGCCAGAGTCGAGCGTCGTCGGGTCGAGCGCCGGTGCCGCTCCGCCGCTCACGTGCGCGTGCACCGCCTTCCACAGTCGTCGGAGGAAGCGAAACGCGCCTTCGACGCCCTCGTCGGACCACTCGAGCGTCTGCTCTGGCGGCGAGGCGAACATCGTGAAGAGCCGTGCGGTGTCCGCGCCGTATTTCGCCACGAGTGCATCAGGATCGACGCCGTTCATCTTCGATTTCGACATCGTGCCGATGCCGCCGTACTCGACCGGCTGACCGTCGGTGCGGAGCCGGGCTCCGATGCGCACGCCTCGTTCGTCGGTCTGCACCTCGACGTCCGCCGGGTTGAAATAGACGATGCGGCCGGCAGCCGGCTTGCGGTAATAGATCTCGTTCAGGACCATGCCCTGCGTCAGCAGGTTGATGAAGGGTTCCTTGAGCGTGGTCAGGCCGAGATCGCGCATCACCCGCGTCCAGAACCGCGAGTACAAAAGATGCAGGATCGCGTGCTCGATGCCGCCGATGTACTGGTCGACGGCCATCCAGTAGTCCGCGCGGCGGTCGACCATCGCCGCGTCGTTGCCGGGGCTGGTGTAACGGAAGAAATACCAGGACGAGTCGACGAAGGTGTCCATCGTGTCCGTCTCGCGCCGCGCCGCGCGATTGCAGCGCGGACAGCGGCACTCGACGAACGACGCCAATTTCGCGAGCGGGTTGCCGCTGCCGTCGGGCACGAGATTCTCGGGCAGGATCACGGGCAGATCCTCGTCCGGCACGGGCACCTCGCCGCAGGTCTCGCAATGGATCAGCGGGATCGGGCAGCCCCAGTAGCGCTGACGCGAGATGCCCCAGTCGCGGAGCCGCCAGTTGACGCGACGCTGGCCCCGGCCGGTGGCCTCGAAGGACTTCGCGAGCGCGTCGAAAGCCTCGTCGAAATAGAGCCCGTCGAACTGTCCCGAGTTGATCAGGCGTCCGTGCTCGAGGTACGGGCCTGCGTCGAGCTCGACCAGCCGGCCGTCCGTCGGCTCGATCACCTGGTGGATGCGGAGCCCGTAACGGCGCGCGAATTCCCAGTCCCGCTGATCGTGCGCGGGCACGGCCATCACGGCGCCGGTGCCATAGCCCATCAGCACGAAGTTCGCGACCCAGACCGGGATGCGCTCGCCGGTGAGGGGATGGACCGCGTTCACGCCTAGCGGCTTACCGCGCTTCTCCATCGTCTCGATCGCGGCTTCGGTGATCGCGCTGCGCTGGCATTCGGCGATGAACTCGCGCAGGTCCGCGCTGTGCTGTGCGGCGCGCTGTGCGAGCGGATGTCCGGCCGCGACCGCCATGTATGTGACGCCGTACAGTGTGTCCGGCCGCGTCGTGTAGACGCGCAGCGGCTCGGGCCCGTCCTCGACGTCGAACGCGAGCTCGAGACCCTCCGAGCGGCCGATCCAGTTTGCCTGCATGAGCTTGACGCGTTCGGGCCAGCTGGGCAGCTCGTCGAGCGCGGCCAGCAGATCCTCCGCGTAGTCCGTGATCCGCAGGTAGTACATGGGGATCTCGCGCTTCTCGACCAGCGCGCCCGTGCGCCAGCCTCGCCCGTCGATCACCTGCTCGTTCGCCAGCACCGTCTGGTCCTCCGGGTCCCAGTTGACGATGCCCGTACGCCGATAGGCGATGCCGCGCTCGAGCATCCGCAGGAACAGCCACTGGTTCCAGCGGTAATAGTCCGGACGGCAGGTGGCGAACTCGCGGGTCCAGTCGATGCCGAGTCCGAGCGGCTTCATCTGCCGCTTCATGTGCGCGATGTTGTCGTAGGTCCACTTCGCGGGCGGCACGCCGTTCGCCATGGCGGCGTTCTCGGCCGGCAGCCCGAACGCGTCCCAACCCATCGGCTGCAGAACGTTGCAGCCCTGCATGCGCATGTAACGCGTCAGCACGTCGCCGATCGTGTAGTTCCGGACATGCCCCATGTGCAGGCGGCCGCTGGGATACGGAAACATGCACAGGCAGTAGTACTTCGGCCGGTCGGGGTCCTCACGGACCTCGAAGCTCCTGTGCTCGTCCCAGTAACGCTGGGCGTCCGGCTCTATGGCGGCCGGATCGTAACGGTCCTGCATGTCGGTCTGGGCGGCCTGAAGTGGGCTCGCAAGGATAGCGGAGGCGCCGAGCCGGCACCAATTCGCGGCCTGGCGCGGCCGCGCGCTACACGATCGTCGGATGCACCAGGTTCGCGAAATCCCGGTACTTGAGCCGGATCAGCTCGGTGTGCGTGCCGGCGTTGAAGGCGATCTCTTCGTCCTCGGCGAGGTCTTCGAGCACGAAAACCTCCATCCCGTAGAGATTGCCGAACGGCGGCATCGCACCCGGCTCGCAGTCGGGAAAGCGGTCTCTGAATTCCGTCTCGCTCACGAGGTGCACATCGCGGGCGCCCGCCACCGATCGGACGCGCCCCAGCGGGACCTTCGAGGAGGCCGTCTGGACCACCATCGCGAGCTTCCCGTCGATGTCGACGATCACCGTCTTGGCGAGCTCGCGGCCCGGGACATGCGCCGCCGCGGCAGTCTCCTGCGCGGTGTACGCGGGCGAGTGACGGATCTTGGTGTATCGGACGTGGTTGGCGTCGAGCAGATGCTCAAGCTTCGAGAACGGCATGACGGGCCTCCGTTCCGTACCGATGTCGCTCTGAGCATACGCCGGCAACCACGGCAGCGCCACGCTGTGCATCGCCAGCGCACGCGTCAGATCCGCACGAAACGTGCCACGTCGTCCGCAGAGAGCGTGCGCACCACCCGCCCCTCGCTCGCGAGGAAATGCAGGTGCGCGAGCGCCTCGCCGAGGGCAAGCACCCGATGGAAACCGCGCAGCACGCGCCCGAACATCACCGGTACCGTCTCGTGAGCGCTGCGCGGCTCGCGGCAATGGTCCTCGACGCGGGCGAGCTGCTCGAGGTGATGGTTGCGGAGGTCGGCGATGCGCTTGTGCAGCGCGCGAAACGGGCGGCCGTGAGACGGGAGCACCAAGGTCGCGGGATCGCAGGCTTCGAGCCGTGTGAGCGAATCGAGGAACGAGCGCAGCGGATCGGCGTCGGGGGCGGATGGAAGCACGCTGACGTTGGGCGAGATGGACGGGAGCACCTGGTCGCCGCTGACGAGAATGCGGCGCTCGGCGTCGTACAGGCACAGGTGTCCGCGGCAGTGACCTGCTGTCTCTATCACCTGCCACGAGGCGCCGCCGGACATGCAGGTCTCGCCGTCGACGGGCGCATGCGTGAGCGGCGGGATCCCGCCGTACCAGGTACGGTGGTCGCGTGGCGGCTCGCTCGCGACCGGGGATTGAAGACCGTGGGCGCGCAGGAACTCCCGCAGTCGCAGGTCGACGTCGGCCGGCTCCATCCGCAGGAATGTCGAGGACGACTCGTGCGCCGACTGCGACATCCAGACAGCGGCGCCGTGCCGCTCGGCGATCCACCTCGCGAGCCCCATGTGATCGGGATGATCGTGCGTGACGAATATTCGACTCAGTCGACGGGGCGCGAGCGGCTCCTGCTCGAGCGACTCCCACGCGACGCGGCATTCTTCCGCCGCCAGCCCGGTATCGACCACGGTGCACGAGTCGCCGTCCTCGAGCAGCCATAGATTTATGTGGTTGAGCTCCATCGGCAGAGGCATGCGAAGCCACCACAGGCCGTCGGCGATGCGCAGTGCCTGCCCGGGCGCCGGCGGGTCGCCCGGCAGGTAGTCGAGGTCCTGGTCGCGCGACGGATAGCGCTCGCCTTCGCGGGTCAGCTCGGGTACCCGCTCCTTCAAGCACCCGTCCCTGCGCGCCGCCGCACCAGGAGCCCCACGACCACTGCCGCCGCGACCAGCACCAGGACCGGCGCGTTACCGAGCCGCAGGTAAGGAGTGAGTCCCGCTCGCGGCGTGACGCGTCCTGTGAGCACGCCCGGCTGGAACTGGGGCAACGTGTCGAGCACCCGCCCGTCATGGGCGATCAGCGCGGTGATGCCGTCATTGGTCGCGCGCAGCGTCGGTCGCGCGGCCTCGATCGCGCGCATGCGGCTGATATCGAGATGCTGGTGCGGCGCCGTCGAATTTCCGAACCACGCGTCGTTGCTCACGTTGACGAGCAGCGTGGAGTCGCGGACGATGCGTCGCTGGTCGGTGCCGTACGAATCCTCGTAGCAGATCGTGGGCGCGAGCCGCTCGCCAGCCACCGCCAGCGGCTTCTGCCGGTCGGAGCCCGGCTCGAAATCCGAGTAGGGCAGACTCATCAGCTTGAGCCAGGAACGCACGGTCGCGGGCACCGGGAAGAACTCGCCGAACGGTACCAGCCTGCGCTTCGCGTACCACTGCTCGATTGCCGGTTGCTGCGGGTTCCACGCGACCATGGCGTTGTAATAGGCATCGGTCGCGGGCTCGTTGCGAATCAGGCCCATGATGAGCGCAGTTCCGCCAGCGGCCGCCTCGGCGCGCACGCCGGAGAGGAACTCGCCGAGATCCGCTGCAAGCGCCGGTATCGAGGCCTCCGGCCAGACCACGAGATCGGCGCCGAAGTACGGCCGCGACAGGCCGAGATACAGGCGCTCGGTGCGCTCGCGCTGACCGGGCTGCCACTTCATCGTCTGCGGTACCGCGCCCTGTACAAGCGCGACCGAGAGAACCCTGTCACGCGGCTCTGTCCACTCGACGCGTGTCAGCCACGCACCCACGCCCCATATGGTCAAGATCGACAAAGCGGCGACGATGCGCGAGACGCGGGTCCCGAGGAGAAGGGTGACGAGCGCGCCGGCGGAGATTGCCGCGGCAAGGCCGACGCCATAGACGCCGAGCACCGGTGCGTATCCGACGAGCGGCGTGTCGAGATGCGCATAGCCGAGCGACAGCCATGGAAAGCCCGAGAGCAGCCAGCCGCGGAGCCATTCGACCAGGATCCAGCCCGCCGGTATGAGCAACATCCAGCGCGCGGGTCCCGCGCGCGCCGCGTAGCGCGCGACCAGCCAGCCGAGACCCGCGCTGTAGCCGCCCATGATCGCTACCAGCCCCAACATCAGGAAGATCGCCACCGGCAGCGGCGCGTGACCGATCTCGTGGACGCTGTGATAGAGCCAGTAGGTGCCGGCGAGAAAGGTGGCTCCGGTGAACAGACCCCCGCGCCAGGCCGCCTCGCGGGGTGTCGTGTCCTGCCACAGCAGGATCTGCAGCGCCGGGCAGGCGATGCTCAGGACAGCGAAGCCGAGCGGCGCGAACGCCGCCGCGAGCGCCAGTCCGCCCGCGAGCGCAACCCACCGCCCGTGACGCCCGAGCACTTCGAGCATGGGCGCCACGCCGCGGGGTACGATCACCGCCGGGGTCGCGCTGCCGTCGGCGCGATTCACTCTGCCCGCTTGAGGTCGATGTCGCGCGGCGTCGTCACCCGCAGCGTCTCGATGCGCCGCCGGTCGGCGCGCAACACCTTGAGTTCGAGCCCGCCGAGCTCGACCGCTTCGCCGCGCCGAGGCATGCGCCCGAGCTCGTGCAGGACCAGCCCGCCGATCGTGTCGGCGTCCTCGTCCGAGAAGCGGGTGTCGAACACGTCGTTGAACTCCTCGATCCGCGTAAGCGCCGGCACGGCAAAGGTCCGCTCCGCTTCCTTGTGTATTCCTTCCACCTCGTCGACGTCGTACTCGTCGCCGATGTCACCGACGATCTGCTCGAGCACGTCCTCGATGGTGAGCAACCCCGAAACTCCGCCGTATTCGTCGACGACGATCGCCATGTGGTTGTGGCTGTTGCGGAACTCCCTGAGGAGCACGTTCAGACGCTTGCTCTCGGGAATGAACACCGCGGGCCGGAGGCATTCGCGGATGTCAAAGCTCGCGGCGGAGTCCTCGGCGAAATACCGCAGCAGGTCCTTGGCGAGCAGAATTCCGACGACCTCGTCGCGGTCCTCTCCGACCACCGGAAAGCGCGAGTGACCGGACTCGATGACCGCGGGCAGGATCTTCTCCGGCGGATCCTCGCGCTGCACGACCACCATTTGCGCGCGCGGCACCATCACGTCGCGGACCTGGATGGCCGAGACCTGCAGCACGCCCTCCATCATCGACAACACGTCGGCCTCGATCAGGCCCCGGTCCTTGGCGTCCGCCAGCACGTCGGAGAGCTGCTCGATGTCGCGCGGCTCGCCGGACAGCGATTCCACCAGGCGTCGCAGCCAGCTGCCCTGGCCGGCAGGTCGATCGTCGTTCATGCGCGGGAGGTCACCACCCTGAGGTAAGGATTCTGATACCCGAAACCCCGCAGGATTTCCACTTCGACCCGCTCCATGCGCCGCGCTTCACGGTCGTGCCGGTGGTCGTAGCCGGCCAGGTGCAGCACCCCGTGCACCACCATATGCGCCCAGTGCGCGGCGAGGGTCTTGTCCTGCGCGCGCGCCTCACGCGCCACGACCGGAGCGCAGATCGCGAGGTCACCGAGCGCGCCATCGTTCGCCCGCTCCTGCGGCGATGCGGGAAACGACAGCACGTTGGTGGGCGCGTCCTTGCCGCGAAAGCTGCGGTTCAGGCGCCGGCTTTCCGCCGCGCCCACGACGCGGATGCAGATCAGCGGCGCGCCAGCGCGCGGCCGTTGTCCATGCGCAACCGACGCATAGGCGCCGCGCGCCCAGCGGCGGAGCGCCGCCGCACCGGGGACCCACGGGCGCCGAGCCACGAATTGCGTCTCGACGCGCAGCTCCGCCGATGCGGTGGACGCGGCGCTCACGTCGCGTCCTGCCCGCCGTCGGTGTCGCGCTCGTAGGCGAGCACGATGCGCTGCACCAGCGGATGACGCACGACATCACGCGCGCTGAAAAAGGTGAAGGCCACGCCTTCGACGTCGCGCAGCACGTCGATGACGTGCTTCAGCCCCGAGCGCTGCTGCCGCGGCAGGTCGATCTGCGTGATGTCGCCGGTCACGACGGTCTTCGAGCCGAAGCCGATCCGCGTCAGGAACATCTTCATCTGCTCGACGGTGGTGTTCTGCGCCTCGTCGAGGATGATGAACGAATCGTTCAGCGAGCGGCCGCGCATGAATGCAAGCGGCGCGACCTCGATGACCTGGCGCTCGATCGCGCGCGCAACGCGGTCGAAGCCCAGCATCTCGTAGAGCGCGTCGTACATCGGCCGCAGATACGGATCGACCTTCTGAGCCATGTCGCCGGGCAGAAACCCCAGCCGCTCGCCCGCCTCCACCGCGGGCCGCACCAGCACGATGCGCCGAACTGTCGCGCTCTGCAGCGCCTCGACCGCGCTGGCGACCGCGAGATAGGTCTTGCCAGTACCCGCCGGACCGATCCCGAAGGTCAGATCGGCAGTCCTGATCTGATCGAGGTACCGCCGCTGATTCGGGCCGCGACCGCGGATCGCGCCGCGCTGGGTGTGGACCTCGACCTCGCCAGCGGTGCGGACCGCCGGGACCTCGCCGCCATCCTCGGACCGCGGGAAGCCGAGCTCCTGCACGCTAAGGTGCACACGCTCGGGCGTCATCGGCTCGCTGGCTGAAAGCTCGAACATGCGGCGAAGCACCGCCTCTGCGCGCGCGAGCGGGCCCGACGGGCCCGATAGCTGCAGTCGGTGACCGCGTCGCCGGACGTCGACTCCCAGTCGGTCCTCGACGTGGCGCAGATTCTGCTCCATGGGGCCCGCGAAGTTGGCGAGCCGGTCGTTATCAGCCTCCGCAAGCGAGATTTCGCGTTGTTCCGGAGGATCGTTCAAGCAACGCTCCGCGTCGGCTCGGCGAGCCGTCCCCGCAGCGAATTGGGCATCGCCTCAGTGATCTCGACGTCGACGTAGCGATCGATCAGCGTGGCCGGCCCGTCGAAGTTCACCCAGCGGTTGTTGCTCGTGCGAGCCGCGAGCTGGTGGGCGTCGCGGCGCGCAGGGCGCTCGACCAGTACCCGCTGTACGGTCCCCACCATCGTTCGCGCGTAGCGCGCGGACTGCTCGCCGACCAGCGTCTGCAGCCGCTCGAGCCGCCGCTGCTTTTCATCGTGCGTCACGTCGTCCGGGAGCGCGGCCGCAGGCGTTCCGGGACGGCGGCTGTAGATGAAGCTGTAGGCCTGGTCGAAGGCCACATCCGCGATCAGGTCGAGCGTCGCCTGGAAGTCGCGCTCGGTCTCTCCCGGATAGCCCACGATGAAATCGCTCGACAGGCTGATGTCCGGCCGGACGTCGCGTAACCGGCGGAGCTTCTGCTTGTACTCGAGGACGGTGTGGCCGCGCTTCATCAGCGCGAGCACGCGGTCCGAGCCGCTCTGCACGGGCAGGTGCAGGTAGTTCGCGAGCTTGGGCACGTCGCGGAATGCCTCGATCAGGCTGTCGCGGAACTCCACCGGATGCGATGTCGTGAAACGAATGCGCTCAATGCCGGGAACTTCGGCAACGAAATAGATCAGCGCGGCGAGATCGGCGTGACCGCCGCCCTCCATCGTGCCGCGGTAGGCGTTTACGTTCTGACCGAGCAGCGTGACCTCGCTCACTCCCTGCGCGGCGAGACGCTCGAGTTCCTTGAGCACCTGCTCGAGCGGCCGACTGACCTCCTCGCCGCGCGTGTACGGCACGACGCAGAAGCTGCAGTACTTGCTGCAGCCTTCCATCACCGATACGAACGCGGTTGCTCCACGGGCCCGCGGTTCGGGCAATCGGTCGAACTTCTCGATCTCCGGAAAGCTCACGTCGACGACGGATCGCCCCTTCGCGCGGAGCTCGTCGATCATCGCGGGCAGCCGGTGCAGCGTCTGCGGTCCGAAGACGAGATCGACGAAGGGCGCGCGCTCGGTCAGGCCCACGCCTTCCTGGCTCGCAACGCAACCGCCGACACCAATGATCACGCCGGGTCGTCGCGTCTTTAACTCACGCCACCGCCCAAGCTGCGAAAACACCTTCTCCTGCGCCTTCTCGCGCACCGAGCAGGTATTGAGAAGCAGCAGGTCCGCTTCCTCAGGCACCTCCGTGGGCTCGTAGCCACCCGATTCGCGCAGCACGTCCGCCATACGGGCGGAGTCGTACTCGTTCATCTGGCAGCCAAAGGTTTTCAGGTAGACGCGCGGCATCCCGGGATTCAATGCATTGGATCCCCGATAGCGCGCTGCTGCTCGGCCGTCGGGGCCGCCTATCGTAGACGGTGCCAGCCAGCCTTGTCCGCCCCTCCGCGGGCGGGCGCCGGCGGAGGGCCCGTCGGAGTGGGCCCGGCGGGCACGAATGCTAGCGAATTCCGTGGCTTACGCGGCGCCGGTGTGGCGCTGGCGACGTGCGGCTTGCCCACCCCCGGAAGCCTGGGCCTCGGCCGCCAGCAGTGCCGCCTTGCGGTGTACACCCCAGCGGTAGCCCGACAGCGCGCCGTCGTTCCGCACGACACGATGACAGGGGATCGCTACCGCAAGCCGGTTTGCCGCGCAGGCCTGCGCGACGGCGCGAACGGCGCGCGGCACGCCGATACGCCGTGCAATCTCGGTATAGCTCACCGTCGTGCCCGCGGGCAGCGCGCGCAGTGCCTGCCAGACGCGCTGCTGGAAGGCCGTCCCGCGCACGTCGAGCGGCAGGTCGAGGCCGACCGCCGGCGTCTCGACGAAACCGACGACGCGCGCCACGAGGCGCTCGAAGTCCTCGTCGCCGCCCACGAGCTCGGCCTTCGGAAACTCGTCCTGCAGACGACGCCCCAAGGTATCCGGATCGTCGCCAAGCAGGATCGCGCAAATCCCACGCTCGCTCGCGGCGACCAGGATCGACCCAAGCGAGCATTCACCGACGGCAAAGCGGATCCGTGTCGCCGCGCCCCCGGCGCGGTAGGCGGACGGCGTCATGCCGAGACGCGCATTGGCCTCCGCGTAGAACCGCCCGCTCGAGTTGTAACCCGCCTCGTAGATCGCATCGGTGACACTGTCCGCGCGAGTGAGCTCGCGGCGCGCACGGCGGGCGCGATGCGCCTGCGCGTATCCACGCGGCGTGAGCCCGGTGACCGCCTTGAAGACGCGATGGAAGTGCCAGGCGCTCATGCCGGCCTCCGCCGCGAGCGTTGCCAGCGACGGCACGTGCTCCGCGGCCTCGATCGCGCGGCAGGCCCGCGTGATCTGTACCGCGTGCCGCTCGGTCAGACTCGGACGATCCGGATGGCAGCGCCTGCAGGGTCGAAACCCCGCGCGCTCGGCGGCCTCGTGCGTCGCATGAAACCGGACGTTCTCCGGCCGCGCGCGCCGCGACGCGCAGGACGGCCGGCAATACACGCCGGTCGTGCGCACGGAATAGACGAAGTGCCCGTCGGCTTTCGCATCGCGGGCAACCACGGTGGCCCAGCGTGGGTCGGCGACGACGCGGCGGGCGAGTTCTGCGTTGCGTTCAGCGGTGCTCATGGCCGTTCCTCAAGTAATGCCGATGGGGTGTCTGGCATTCTCTAGTCAGCCCGTCACACCGGCATCCCGGGTCTTGCTCTCAAATTCTAGAACGGGATGTCGTCGTCGAACTCGCCCGCGGCCGCGGGCTGCGCGGCTCGCTCCTGGGTGGGCGCGGTGCGTGGCTCGCCGCGTGGTTCTGCGCCAGCACGGTCGCCGCCGCGACTGCCGAGCATCTGCATCTCGTTGGCGATGACCTCGGTCGTGTAGCGATCCTTGCCTTCCTTGTCCTGCCACTTGCGTGTCTTGAGCCGACCCTCGACGTAGATCTGTGAGCCCTTGCGCAGGTATTCGGCCGCGATCTCGGCAAGACGGTCGTACATGACAACGCTGTGCCATTCGGTCTGCTCGCGCTGCTCGCCGGTCTGCTTGTCCTTCCAGCTGTCCGAGGTCGCGAGCCGCAGGTTGGTGACCGCCTTGCCGCTCGGCATGTAGCGCGTTTCCGGGTCCTGCCCGAGGTTGCCGACCAGAATGACCTTGTTGATACCGCGTGCCATGGTTTTGTCCGCTTGAGGGGAAAGCTGATTTTACGGTACCGGGCGGCACACCGGGTGCGCGAAATCTGGCCTTGAGAGCGAGAAACAGATCCCGCCGGCTCAGGTGCTCGCGATGTTGCCCTTGGCCACGATCGGGCCCGTGGGCACGCCCTGCGGCGCCCCGCCTGCTGGCTCGAGCGATATGGCGAGCGTCGAGCCCGCGGTCATCGCCCGGCGCAGCTCCGCCGGCACGGCGATGGTGTGCGCCTTGTCGGTCGTGACCACGCCGAGCGAGCGCGGCGCCTCGCCGGCCGGGATCAGCCACAGCTCGGGAACACGACCCTCAGCGTCGGGCGCGCTCGGGACCGGTACCAGCAGGATCGCCCCGCTTGCCGTATCGAGCGTCGCGAGATACGCCGGCGTCCCATCGTCGAAGCTCAGCGTCGTGACTGCGCGTGCAACGGGTGCCGGAGTCACCGCCGGAGGCACCTCACGTACGGTGTTCAGGACCGCGAGCGCCGTGGCTGCCACGATCGCTGCCGCTGCCGCCGCACGCCAGAACCCCACGCTCTGCCATAGGTTGCCACGGGCACCCTCGACGGCGGGCCAGCCCAGGCGGCGGCGGATCCCGGGCCAGACGTGCTGCGGCGGAGTCACCGGCGCGATCCCGTCGAACAAACCGGCGAGCCGGCTCTCCCAGGCCGCCACCCGCGCGGCAAAGGCGGGATCCGTCTCTATCCGCGTCTGCGAGCGACGACGCTGGGCGGCGTCCTGCACGCCGAGCGCGTACTCGGCGGCCTCGAGATCCGGGCCTGGTGGCTCGGAACCGAATTCGTCGTCGGGTGTCGGATCAGGCGTGTTCATGTTTCGAGACAAGCGCGTAGTTGCATCAGGCCGCGCCGTATCCAGCTTTTCACGGAGCCAAGCGGAGCGCCGATGCGCGCTGCCAGCTCGTCATATGTCGCACCATCGAAGAAGGCCGTGCGGATGAGGCTGCGACGTCGATCGTCGAGCTGCTCCAGGCAGCGCTCCAGGCGGCCGCGGTCGGTGACCGACTCCGCCTCCCGCTCGGGCGTCGTCCCGGGATCCGCCATCTCTTCGATCACCGCGAGCGGCGCCCGTGACATCGGTGGCCGCGCCCGCAGCCGGTCGATCGCCTTGTTGCGTGCGATCGTCGACAGCCATGCGAGCGCACCGGCGCGATCCGGGTCGAACTGCGCTGCGCGACGCCAGATGGTCACGAAAGCATCCTGCAGCACGTCCTCCGCCTCGGTGCGGTCAGACAGCACGCGCAGGCAGATGCCGAACAGCCGGGCCGAAGTACCCCGGTACAGCGCATCGAAGGCGACGCGATCACCGGTCGCCACTTCGACGACCAGACGATCGAGCGCCGCGTCGCGCTCTGCGGTCGGCCGCAGTTCCGTTTCGGACACTTGAGGCACCGTGTCGAGCCCTGGATGAAAGTTTACCTTCCAGCTGCCGCGAGACAACGGCGACGGGTCGATCGCGTCGGTCGGCTTTACGACGCGCCATCCTGGCACGCCGCCTGCCGATCCTGGAGGCACCGGCCGACTCGACCGACCCGCCGCCTTGCTTAAAAGTACGTATGGCCGACCCCCGCGGATGCAGCGGCTGGCCCGGTCGCCGGGCGTCCCCAGACCACGACAGGCCTCCTTTGCCTCGGCCGCGGCGCGCTGCGTATAGTGACTGGTTGGCCGCGAGCGGCCATCTTCGAGCCCCGCCATGGACGTGATACGCATCCGCGGTGCCCGCACGCACAACCTGCGCGGCATCGATCTCGACCTGCCCCGTGACCGGCTGATCGTCATCACCGGGCTCTCCGGTTCGGGCAAGTCCTCGCTCGCCTTCGACACCATCTACGCCGAGGGTCAGCGCCGCTACGTCGAGTCGCTGTCGGCGTATGCGAGACAGTTCCTGTCGGTGATGGAGAAGCCCGACGTCGATCATATCGAGGGCCTCTCGCCCGCGATCGCGATCGAGCAGAAGGCGACCTCGCACAACCCGCGCTCCACCGTCGGGACGGTGACCGAGATCTACGACTATCTGCGCGTGCTCTATGCACGGGCCGGCTTGCCGCGCTGCCCGGAGCACGGCCAGGAGCTCACGGCACAGACCGTGAGCCAGATGGTCGACCAGGTGCTCGCCCTTCCCGAAGGAACGAGCGTGCTGCTTCTCGCGCCGGTCGTGCAGGATCGCAAAGGCGAACATCTCGAAACGCTGGACCAGTTACGCTCCCAAGGCTTCGTTCGTGCGCTCATCGACCGGCGGCTGGTCGAGCTCGAGACACCGCCGCGTCTCGACGCAAGGCGGCGGCACAGCATCGATGTGGTGGTCGATCGACTGCGCGTGCGCCCCGACGCCGGGCAGCGTCTCGCCGAGTCCTTCGAGACCGCGCTCGCGCTGGCGCAGGGCGTGGCACGCGTCGCCCTCGCGGACGAACCTGACCGCGACACGCTCGTGTTCTCGAATCGCTTCGCCTGCACGGTCTGCGGCTACAGCCTGGCCGGTCTCGAGCCGCGCCTCTTTTCCTTCAACAACCCGACTGGCGCCTGCGGCAGCTGCGGCGGCCTGGGCGTACAGGAGTACTTCGATCCGGGACGCGTCGTGGTCAACCCGGGGCTGTCGCTGGCCGGCGGCGCCGTGCGCGGCTGGGATCGTCGCAACGCCTACTACTTCCAGCTCATCCAGTCGCTCGCGCGTCATTTCCGCTTCGACATCGAGACCCCGTGGCACGAGTTGCCCGAGGCGGTTCAGCATGTGCTGCTCTGGGGTAGTGGCGAGGAGAAAGTCGAGTTCCGTTACTTCGACGCGCGCGGCGGAACGACGCGTCGCAGTCATCCGTGGGAAGGGATTCTGCCGAACCTCGAGCGGCGTTATCGCGAGACCGAGTCCGCAACCGTACGCGAAGAGCTCGCGCGGTACCGCGGCACGCGCGCGTGTGTGGACTGCCGCGGCAGCCGCCTCAACCTCGCCGCACGCAACGTGTTCGTCGGGGGACGGAACCTGCCGGACATCGCCGCGCTGCCGATCGCGGACTCGCGCCGCTTCTTCGCTGAGCTCAGGCTCGAAGGCTGGCGCGGCGAGATCGCGCAGCGGCTGGTACGCGAGGTCTCCGACCGCCTCACGTTTCTCTCTGACGTCGGGCTCGACTATCTGGCGCTCGATCGCAGCGCGGAGACGCTCTCCGGGGGCGAAGCGCAGCGCATCCGGCTCGCGAGCCAGATCGGGTCGGGTCTCGTGGGCGTCATGTACATCCTCGACGAGCCGTCGATCGGGCTGCACCAGCGTGACAACCAGCGGTTGCTCGACACGTTGACGCGGTTGCGCGATCTCGGCAACACCGTACTGGTCGTGGAACACGACGAGGACGCGATCCGCCAGGCCGACTATGTGGTCGACCTCGGGCCGGGCGCGGGTGTGCACGGCGGCGAGGTCGTCGCGCGCGGGACGCCCGAAGAGATCGCGGCGGCGGCCGGCTCGCTCACCGGTGAGTACCTGAGCGGCCGGCGCGCGATACCGGTCCCGGCCGTGCGCACTCCCGCGCAGCCGGGACGCATGCTCAGGATCGTGGACGCAACCGGTAACAACCTGCAGTCCGTCACCGTGGATATACCGCTCGGTGTCATGACCTGTGTCACCGGGGTATCCGGATCGGGCAAGTCGACGCTGGTTGTTGACACGCTGTTCCGGCACGCCGCAGCCGCGCTCGCGGAATCACCCGGTGACGCGGCTCCCGCCCGGGCAGTCGAGGGACTGGAGCAGATCGACCGTGTGATCGACATCGATCAAAGCCCCATCGGCCGGACGCCGCGCTCGAACCCCGCCACTTACACGGGCCTCTTCGGGCCGATCCGCGAGCTCTTCGCCGAAGTGCCGGAGTCCCGGGCGCGTGGCTACGATCCAGGCCGGTTCAGCTTCAACGTGCGGGGCGGCCGGTGTGAGGCGTGCGAGGGCGACGGCGTCATCCGCGTCGAGATGCACTTCCTCCCCGACGCGTACGTGACCTGTGATGCCTGCCGCGGCATGCGCTACAACCGCGAGACGCTCGAGATCCGCTACAAGGGGCGCAACATCCACGATGTCCTCGAGATGACAGTGGAGGATGCGCTTACGTTCTTCCGCAACATCCCGGCGCTGCAGACCCGGCTCAACACGCTGAACGACGTCGGGCTTGCATACCTGCGGCTCGGGCAGAATGCCACGACGCTGTCGGGCGGCGAGGCGCAGCGGGTCAAGCTGGCACGCGAGCTCGCGAAGCGCTCGACCGGTCGCACCCTCTACCTTCTCGACGAGCCGACGACTGGTCTGCACTTCCGCGACATCGAGCAGCTGCTGGCAGTACTGCTGCGGCTGCGCGACGAGGGCAACACGATCGTCGTCATCGAGCACAACCTCGATGTGATCAAGACTGCCGACTGGGTGATTGATCTCGGCCCCGAAGGCGGCGCCGGCGGCGGTCGCCTGGTCGCGGCGGGAACACCCGAAGAGGTGGCACGCATGCCGCAATCGCACACGGGCGGGTACCTGCGCCGCGTCCTGCAGCCGGAGCGGGCGCGACGCTCTGCAACCGGCTGAGCGCGCTCAGCTTGCCGTGTGCGGTCGCCCGGCGACCTCGAACACGTGGCGAACTTCGCCCGCGGAGCGCGTTTCGCGATAGCGGCCCTCGGTGAGCGTGGCGATCACGCTGCGCCAGAAGGCGAGCGCGGCACGGTTTTGCTCATCCTCGACGATTTCCCACGCACCGCCGAAGCGGTTGAAGAGCAGCAGCGCTGCGCTGCGTCCGATCCCGCGGCGCCGCGCCGCAGATGCGACGAAGAACTCCGAAAGCCGGAGACGCGTGCTGCCCGGCGGCCGCGTGACCAGCGCGAATCCGACCCGCACGCCGTGACTCAGGATGACGAACGGATGACTCGCGTGGTCGGAAAACCAGCCTGCGAGAAACTCGCTTTCGCGCGCATCCCATTCGCCGAGCGCTGGAAAGAGGCCTGATTTCGAGACCGACAGCTCGGACAGGTAGTCGCGATAGATCGCGCGTATCCATTCGCGATCGTCGCTTGAGTTGCGAGCGTCTCTGAGGGTGACAGACACGGTGCAATCCGTGCTCGTGCCGGTGTCCGCGGGCCGACCGCCCGGGCGGGTTTAGTTGCTCAAGGGACGGGCGGGCCCCAGCCGGGGCCCGCCCGAACCTGTCAGCTTATGCTGAGCTGCGCCTGTTAGTTCTTGGGCGCCTCTTCCTGCATTTCCTCACCGGCTTCCTCGACAGCCTCGCCGGTCGCCGTGACGGCGTCCGAAGCAGCCTCGGCAGCGGCATCACCTGCTTCGGCGGTGGCGTCCATGGCGGCATCGCCCGCAGCGGAAGCGGCATCACCGGCGGCGTCAGCGGCCTCACCCGCCGCAGTAGCGGCATCGGCAGCAGCGTCCTGCGCTGCCTCAACGGGTTCCTTCTTGGCGCAGCCCGCGATAGCCAGGGCAGCGAGGGCAGCGGCAAGAGCGATCTTGGCGTTCATCAGAATGTACCCCGAGTAATGAGTATGGATGTTTGATCGAAACAGCAGGTGGGGCGCCCGCCTCATGCGGTGCGATACCCCCTGCGCGGTCAGAATTCTAGGGGCAGTATCCAGGGCCAACCGTGGGCGTTTTGTCTGTTATTAGCGACAACCGGCGGCGAATCCCTTATAGGGCGTGATTCAGCGTCGCCGGCTTTCGGGCAAGATGCCCGGATCCACCGCTCCCGGGCCAGCCCATGACCGCCTCCGACATGAACCGGGCGTTCCCCGCCCACCTCGCCTCAGTAGCCGCCCGCGCCGATGACGCGCTGGCGGCCTGCGGCTTCGACGCCCTCGCGATCTTCTCAGGTCGGCCCGCCAATCACTTCCTCGACGACTATGGCTGGCCCTTCAAGGTCAATCCGCACTTCAAGCTCTGGGCGCCGCTCACCGATGCGCCCGAGAGCTTCGTGTGCCACGTACCTGGCCGTCGCCCGGTGCTCTGCTTCTACCAGCCCGCGGACTACTGGCATCGCCCCCCGCGTCTGCCCGCGGAGGAGTGGCTCGCCGAGTTCGACTTGCACACGATTCGCGAGCCGGGCCAGGCGCGCGAGGTGCTCGCGGGCGCCTTGGGTCGTGCGCCGCGAACCGTATTCCTGGGCGAATGGCATCCTGAGTTCGCCGACTGGAAATTTTCGGCTGCCAATCCGCCTGCGCTGCTCGCGCACCTGCATTACTGGCGCGCGGTGAAGACCCCCTACGAGCTCGCCTGCATGCGCGAGGCGTCGCGAACCGGTGCGCGGGCACACCTCGCGGCGCGCGACGCATTCTTCACCGGCGCCTCGGAGTTCGAGGTGCATGCGGCGTACTGCGAGGCGAGCGGACTCACTGAGGCCGAGCTGCCCTACCAGAACATCATCGCCTTCAACGAAGGCGCGGCGGTGCTGCACAACCACAGTCTCGACCGGGACCGGGACAAGCCGCGCCGCTCGTTCCTGATCGACGCCGGCGCACAGTTCCGCGGCTACGCCTCCGACATCACGCGCACGTATTCCGGCGGCGATCCGGAATTCGCGGCGCTGATCGAGGGCGTCGACGCGCTGCAGCGCAGGCTCTGCGACGGAATCCGGGCCGGTCGTGATTATCGCGAGGTGCATCTCGACGCGCACCGGCTGATCGGCGCACTGTTGCGCGACGCGGGCGTGATCTCCTGCAGCGCAGAGACCGCCGTTGCGGAAGGGGTGAGCAGCGTCTTCTTCCCGCACGGTGTCGGTCACCTGCTCGGCCTGCAGGTGCACGACGTCGCGGGATTCGCGGCCGATGTGACCGGTCGCGAGATTCCGAAGCCGGAGGGTCACCCGTATCTGCGGCTCACGCGCCGGCTCGAGCCCGGTTTCGTGGTCACGGTCGAGCCCGGCCTCTATTTCATAGAGCTCCTGCTCGAGGCGGCGCGCGCGAGTCCGGCGGGCCGGCACATCCACTGGAACGCCGTCGAGCGGCTCGCACCCTATGGCGGGATCCGCGTCGAAGACGACGTCGCCTGCACAGGCGGCGAACCGGAGAATCTCACGCGCGACGCGTTTGCCGCGCTTGCCTGACCGATCAGGATTGCTTTTTCAGCAGGTCGCGGATCTCCGTGAGGAGCACCACGTCCGCCGGCGTAGCGGCGGCCGCGGGAGGGGCCCGGAGCTTGTTGACGGCCTTGATGGCCATGAAGATGGCGAGCGCGATGATGAGGAAGTCGAACACCGCCTGAAGAAATGCACCGTACTTGACGAGCACCGGTTCGCCCGCCGGACTGGTGCCGAGTAACACGGACAGATCCGTGAAGTTGACTCCGCCGACGGCCATCCCGATCACAGGCATCACGAGGTCGCCGACGAACGAGCTCACGATCTTGCCGAACGCCGCGCCGATGATGATGCCGACGGCCATGTCGATGACGTTGCCTTTCATGGCGAACTGCTTGAACTCGGACATAAGGCTCATTTGCTGTGCCTCCCTACTGGCGTGATACGGACGTGCCGACGATACGGACTGGTCGTCCGAAAGAGAAGGCCGCTCGGCCGCGTGCGACGAGGCCCGTGTGCAGCGTAATCAACTGCGCCACTGGCCTTGTGTGTCACGCCACGTCTATAGTCCGCGCGTGCCGATCGGACCAACCTCCTAGATGCGATCCGGCCTGATCGCGCGACTGCGCCACGCGGGGTATTGCGGGTCGCCGCGAGTTACGCGGTCATCGCGTGGCTCGTGCTGCAGATCGCAGACGTCGTGCTCGAGCCGTCTGCCCTGCCGCGGCTGCCGGAGACCTTCCGCCGTCACGGCCTCGCCCGGCCGCCGGAGATTGCCGTCCCATGAACGATAGTCACATCGAGCTGCCACCAGCAGGTACCACTCCGGCTCTAGGCGGAATACTTATCCGCGCCCGGCGCCGCGGCGTGCTGCGCGTCGCGGCGAGCTACGCCGTCATTGCGTGGCTCCTGCTGCAGATCGCCGACGTCACCTTTGACCCGCTCGGTGTGCCGAAGTGGGTCATGACTTCGCTCATCGTCGCCGCCGTCCTGGGCTTCCCAGTCGCCGTGGCGCTGGCGTGGTTCTACGAAATGGGCGATCACGGCTTGCAGCGCGATACGGCGCCCGAAGACGCCGCGCGGCCGAGCGTGCACGGTAAGCGCCGTTTTGCAGACCTCGCGATCATCGGCGTGCTGCTCATCACCGTCGCTGTGCTGCTCGTGCGGCAGTCCGACATTGGTAAACCAAAGCCGCCGGCGAACCCGGCGATCGCTGTCCTGCCTTTCGAGAACCTGAGCGGCAACCCGGAGCAGGCGTATTTCTCCGACGGCCTCGCCGTGGAGGTGCTCGACCGGCTCGGACACGTGCCCGGGCTCAGGGTGATCGCGAGTTCCTCGTCGTTCTCGTTCAAAGGCAAGAACCAGGACCCGCGATCCGTCGCCGAGAAGCTCGGTGTGACCACGGTGCTGCAAGGCAGCGTGCGTCGCGACGGGCGGAAGCTCAAGGTCAATGCCAAGCTCATTGATGGCAGCACCGGCTTTCAGCTCTGGTCGGGAAGTTTCGATCGCGAGGTGACGGACATTTTCGCTGTACAGGCGGAGCTGGCGGCGGCCGTGATCGATGCCATCGTCCCGGCTGCGCGCGGGGATACCGTTGCCGCTCCCCCGCCGACGACGAATCTCGACGCGCACGATCACTACCTGCTGGGACTCGCTGCCCAGCGTTCCCGATCGGCTGCCCGGCTCGCGGAGTCCGTGGCTCAGCTCGAGCAGGCCGTGGCGCTCGATCCGTCCTACGCGCAGGCGCACGCGGCGCTGGCGAATTCCCTGCTGTTGTGGTCGAGCTATTCCGGGGGCGCGCGCGGCGATCCGCTGGCGCGCGCCGAGCATGCCGCGTACAAGGCGCTGGCGCTCGATGCCTCGCTGTCGGATGCGCATGGCGCACTCGGCAATGTGCTGAGATTCGCCGAGCGACCCGGCGCAGAGGACGAATACAAGCGCGCGCTGGAGCTCAACCCGAACAATGCCATCGTGACCCACGACTATACGGTGCTGCTCGCCATGCAGCCCGGCCGCGAGGCCGACGCAGTGGCGCTGGGCGAGCGGATTCTCCTGCTCGATCCACGCTCCGCCATCGCCTGGACGAACAAGCTGGGGCGCGTCTTTGAGACGGAAGGTGCGGCGGCCTACCTGAAGCAGTTCGAGACGGCGATAAAGATCTTCGCGGGCGACGCCGACGGGCTCGAAACGCTCTCACTGGCCATAGAGACGCAAGCCGGGCATCCCTATGAGGCCTACCGATTGAGCCATGAGCTCGAACGCGCCGGCGCGGATCGGGCGACGGCCCTGCGCGCTTCACTGGGACCGCTGATCGAGATGGGCGACTGTGACGAAAGCCTGGCCCGGATCGACAGGCTCAAGGCCGCAGGCGCGGTCCAGGCCATCGAGGTCACGCCCTATGAAATCATGGCGGCCGGGCTCAAGGGCGATGTCAAGCGCGTCGATGAAGCGATCGCGACTCCGGAGCGATCGCAGGTGACTCCCCACTACCGCTATGTCGTTGATGCGTACTGGTACGCGGTGCAGGGGCGCTTCGAGGACGCTGCCGCTGCACTCGCGAAGGCGGGCGAGTTTGAGACGGTGCCGGACGGCGGATTTATGGGCGCCTCGCTCGGCATGGGTGCGCTGCCTGCGGTGGTGCGCATCTACCAGGCCCAGGGCCGCGAGCAGGAGGCGCAGGCGATGGTGTCGCGCTTCCAGGAGAAGCTGCGCAAGGAACTCGGGGCGCGAGCACCGGATGCCACGCAGAATGTCTTGCTGGCCGAGATTGCGCTCGCCGCCGGGCAGCGCGCGAAAGCGGTTCGCCACCTGCAGGCGGCGATGACGCAGGCGCCGGTGCCACCCCGCCTGCATCCGCAGCTGCCGTGGTTCAAGAGCCTGGAAGGCGAACCGGGTTATGCACCGCTCGTCAACGAGCTGGAGAAGCGGCAGGCTGCAATGCGTGCCCAGGTCGCAGCGTTGGATGCGGCGCCTGACAGTCCTGTGCGGTGAGTTGGGACCGCCGGCAATCCGCAGGAACTGTGCTGCGCGTCAGGCGGTAGCGGCCTTCTTCTTGCGTGTCGTGCGGGGCTTCTTCTCCGCCGGCTCCGCAGCCGCCTTCTTCGCTGCCTTTTTCGGGGCCGCCTTCTCGGTCGGCGCGGCCTTTTTCTTGCGCGCCCGCGACTTCTTTGCGCCCTCGTCCGACGCGTCGGCAGCTGCGGTCGCAGACTCCACCAGCGCCATCAACGCCATCGGCGCCGAATCCCCAGGCCGGTTCGCCATGTGCAGGATGCGCGTATAGCCACCCGGACGCGTCTGGTAACGCGGTCCGAGATCGCCAAAGAGCTTTTCCACCATCGCCGTATCGCGCAGACGCGCGAATGCGCGTCGCCGGTTGGCAATGCTGTCGCTCTTGCCGAGCGTGATCAACGGCTCGACGTAGCGCCGCAGCTCCTTGGCCTTCGGCACCGTCGTGCGGATCGCCTCGTGCCGAAGGAGCGATGCCGCCATGTTGCGCAGCATGGCCCAACGATGCGGCGTGTTGCGGCTCAGCTGCCGCCCGGTCAGTCCGTGTCTCATGTTGTTCTACCCGCGTCCGGCCCGAGGCTCAGACGATGTCCCGGTCCTCGTCGCGCTTCAGCCCCACCGGCGGCCAGTTGTCGAGCCGCACACCGAGCGTCAGCCCGTGGCTTTCCAGCACTTCCTTGATTTCGGTGAGCGACTTCTTGCCGAGGTTCGGCGTACGCAGCAGCTCGACCTCGGTCTTCTGCACCAGGTCGCCGATGTAGTGGATGTTCTCGGCCTTCAGGCAGTTCGCGCTGCGGACTGTGAGCTCGAGCTCGTCGACCGGGCGCAGCAGCAGCGGTTCGAAGTGATGCTCGGATGGCTTGACACGGTCCTCATCCTGGCCCTGCAGGTCGACGAAGACCGAGAGCTGGTCCTTGAGGATGGAACCTGCGCGACGGATCGCCTCTTCGGCGTCCATCGTGCCGTTGGTCTCAATGTCGATGATCAGCTTGTCGAGGTCGGTGCGCTGCTCGACGCGCGCGGCCTCCACCGTGTAGGTGACCTTGCGGATCGGGCTGAACGACGCGTCGAGCAGCAGGCGGCCGATCGGCCGGCTCGCCTCCTCGAAGGCGACGCGCTGCACGGCCGGGCGGTAGCCCCGGCCACGCTCGATCTTGAGCGTCATGACGAGCTCACCGGCCTTGGTCAGATTGGCGATCACGAGCTCGGGATTCAGGATCTCGACGTCATGGTCGCCCTGGATGTCACCGGCGCGCACCGGGCCCGGGCCCTTCTTCGAGAGACGCAGCTCCGACTGCTCGCGGGCGTTCAAGCGTGTCGCGACCTGCTTGAGGTTCAACAGGATGTCGACCACGTCTTCCTGGACGCCTTCGATGCTGGTGTACTCGTGGAGCACGCCTTCGATCTCGGCCTCGGTGATCGCGCTGCCCGGCATCGAGGACAGGAGCACGCGACGCAGCGCGTTGCCCAGCGTATGGCCGAAGCCGCGCTCGAACGGCTCGATCACGACGCGCGCATGGCGCGGAGAGCTCGGCGTCACTTTTACGACGCGCGGCTTCAGAAACTCGGTCACGGATGACTGCATAGACAGGTCACCTTGCCGGCCAGCCGGCCGGTCAACAGAAACGGAATTACTTCGAATACAACTCGACGACGAGACTCTCGTTGATGTCCGGCAGGATGTCCTCGCGCTCGGGCAGGGACTTGAGCACGCCGGAGAACTTCTTCTCGTCGACTTCGACCCAGTCGGGAAAGCCGATCTGGGAACGGATCTGGAGCGCCTGCTGGATACGGGCCTGCTTCCGGGTCTTTTCACGCAGTCCGACGACGTCGCCCGCCTTGCACTGGTAAGACGGGATGTTGACCGTCGCACCGTTGACCGCGACCCCGCGGTGGCTCACGAGCTGACGCGCCTCGTTGCGCGTCGAGGCGAAACCCATCCGGTAGACGACGTTGTCGAGACGGCCCTCGAGCAGCTGCAGCAGCGTCTCGCCGGTCGCGCCCGGGCGGCCCGCGGCCTGGAAGTAGTAGCCCCGGAACTGCTTCTCGAGCACGCCGTACATGCGGCGCAGCTTCTGCTTCTCGCGCAGCTGCAGCCCGTAGCCCGACACCCGCGCGCGGCGCTCACCCTTGACGCCACCCGGCGGCACCTCGAGCTTGCACTTCGACTCGAGCGGCTTCACCCCGCTCTTCAGAAACAGGTCGGTGCCCTCGCGGCGCGAGAGCTTGCACTTCGGTCCCAGATACCTCGCCATTCGGTCTTCCTCGGGCGCGCGATCAGACGCGGCGCTTCTTTGGCGGACGGCAGCCGTTGTGCGGAATCGGCGTCACGTCCTCGATGCTGGTTACTTTCAGGCCGGCCGCGTTGAGCGCCCGCACGGCAGATTCACGTCCCGGTCCCGGTCCGCGCACGCGCACCTCGACCGTC